>JBOHBN010000205.1:0-6693 GCA_050698355.1 Streptosporangiales bacterium
AGCTTCTTCGGCCGCCCCGGTCGCCGTCGCTCGGGCGGGACCAGGTAGTCGTCGACGAGCACGTACAGTTCGGTCAGGAGGGTATCCAGGTCTGTTGTCACAAACGATCATGGATGCCCTCCCCCCAGCTCACGATCAACTCGCCACGCCGTAAGCGGTTAGGAATCACTCATCTAGAGCTGGACGCCGCGCTCCCTCGGCTCGGCCGGTTTGGCGACGGCGTGCTCGTCGCCCCGCTGTCCGCCGCCGTCGGCCTCGATGCGGACGTCGTGTACGCCGTCGGCCTCTCCGAGGACCTCTTTCCCGGCAGGCTGCATGAGGACGCGTTACTACCCGATCGGGTTCGCGAGCACGCGGACGGGCAGCTCCGTTCATACCGGGAACGCATCGACGCCCACCACCGCCACCTCCTCGCTGCGTTCGCCAGCGCGCCTCGCGTCGTCGCGAGCTTCCCGCGTGGCGACCTGCGGCGCAGTAGCCGCCGGCTGCCCAGCAGGTGGCTACTGCACACGCTGCGCGCCCTCTCCGGGCGTGACCGCCTTGCCGCTACCGAGTGGGAGCACCTCGACGGCGAGTGGCTCACGACGTCACCGTCGTACGCGGGCACGGTGTCCTCTACCGATCTGCCGGCCAGCGAGCAGGAATGGCGTGTCCGCGCGGCTACCGTCGACGGCCTCGACAGCGATGAAGACGTGGAGCGCGCTGTCGCGATGATCCGAGCTCGCGCACGTGACCAGCTCACCCGCTATGACGGCAACCTGACGGGAGCCACAGGACTACCCGACTACGCGCACCGGGCCGCGGTTGTCTCCCCCACCGCGCTCGAAGCGTACGCAACCTGCCCGCACGCGTACTTCGTCGAGCGGCTGCTGGGAGTTCAACCGGTCGAGGAACCTGAGGAGCTGGTGACGATCAGCCCTCTGGATACCGGCCGTCTGATCCACGAATCCATGCAGGACCTGGTCACCGAGTTCGCCGACAGGCTGCCGACGTTCGGTGCCGAGTGGACACCCTTACAGAAGGCCCGGCTACGCGAGATCGCGGAGGCGAAGGGCACCCGATTCGAGTCCGGGGGACTTACCGGACATCCGCGGCTGTGGCAGCGTGAACGCCAGCGCATTCTCGCCGACCTCGCATGGATGCTCGACAACGACTTCGAGTGGAGGCACCAGCGTTCCGCGCGCGTGCTCGCCAGCGAGATGGCGTTCGGCATGTACGGCCGGGAGGCGGTCGTGGTGCACGTCACCGACGGGGAGGTGCTCATGCGCGGCAGCGCGGACAAGGTCGACCAGACCGCAGCCGGCACCCTGCTCGTCACCGACATTAAGACCGGCGGCTCGCGGCGGTTCCGCGACCTGCGCGACGACCCGGTCGCGGCCGGCACCAAGCTGCAACTCCCGGTCTACGCGTACGCGGCGCGACAGCTGCTCGGCGATCCCGACACCGACGTCGAGGCGGCCTATTGGTTCGTCCGCAAGGATCGCGGCACGCGCATCCCGGTCGAGCTCACACCCGAGGTGGAGAGCGTGTACGGATGCACTGTCGGCACCCTGGTGGCGTCCATCACGGCCGGGCTGTTCCCTGCTCGGGCACCGGCTGCACCGGACTTCGGCTGGGTGCAGTGCCCGTACTGCAACCCCGACGGCATCGGCCACAGCGAGGTGCGCGGCCGGTGGGAGCGCAAGCGGCACGATCCGATACTGCGCGCCTACGCCCAGCTGGTCGAACCGGACGCGTTCGCGAAGGTCGGGCGATGACGACGACGCTGCAAGACGCCGACGCCAGGGAACGCATCGAACACGACACCGGGTCCACGCTGTTCGTCTCGGCCAGCGCAGGGTCTGGTAAGACGCGGGCGCTCGTCGATCGTGTCGCCACGCTCGTGCTCAACGACGGCTTCTCACTGTCGGGAGTCGTGGCAGTCACGTTCACAGAGAAGGCGGGGGCCGAACTTCGCGACAGGTTGCGGGCGAGGTTCGAACGGGCCTGGCAGAGTGCCGCGACCAATGATCCGGTTTACCAGCGGGCGGCGGCCGCGCTCGACGACCTGGACGCCGCCGCGACCGGCACGCTCCACTCGTTCGCGCAGCGGATCCTCACGGCACACGCGATCGAGGCTGGCCTGCCGCCTCTGATCGAGGTACTCGACGAGGTCGCGTCCGGGGTGGTGTTCGAGGAGCGGTGGGCGCGGATACGGGCGCAACTCCTCGACGACGAAGCGGTCGCCGAACCGCTGCTGCTTGCGATGTCGGCCGGCGTGACGCTTGATCACCTGCGCTCGCTGGCACGCGCGTTCGGCAACGACTGGGACCTGATCCAAGACCGCGTCCTGCCGGTCGAACCCACGGCAGGCCACCTGCCGGACGTGCACCCGTTGGCCGAGGAGGCGGCACGGTTGGTCGCATTCCGCGACCGCTGCACGGACGAGAGTGACAGGTTCATCGCCAAGCTCGTCGACGTCGGTGCATGGCGCCGGCGGCTGGCGGCCGCATCGGACGCCGGTGCCCGGCTCGAAGTTCTCCTCGAACTCGACGGGTTCGCGTGGCGCGTAGGCAACAAGAAGAACTGGCTCGTTCCGCTCCAAGGGCTCAGAGACGAGTGCGCCGCGCTGCAAACTCGCGCGCGCCGGATTGTGAGCGACGTGCTGGAATCGACGTTGCGGCGGTTGGCCGGGTGGATCGCCGAGCGGGTGCTGGAGTCGGCCGCAGAGCGGCGAGACGGGGGACGGCTGGAGTTCCATGACCTGCTGGTGCTGGCACGGAACCTGCTTCGGCACGACCCGCATGTGCGTGCCGTGCTCCAGCAACAGTACCCGCGCCTGTTGCTGGACGAGTTCCAAGACACCGACCCGATCCAGATAGAGCTGGCCGTACGGATCGCTGGCGGTGCCGCCGCGTCGGCGCCCCAGTGGCAGGACGTCGACGTACCCGAAGGCTCGCTGTTCGTCGTGGGCGACCCGAAACAGTCGATCTACCGCTTCCGGCGCGCCGACATCGCGACGTACCTCCAGGCACAGGACCAGGTGGGCCACCCGGTGTCACTGACGATGAACTTCCGTGCGGCCGCCCCGGTGTTGTGGTGGATCAACACGGTCTTCGACCAGCTCATCCAAGCCGAGCCGGAGGCGCAACCGGCGTACGAGGCGCTCGACGAATGGCGTGGCGCTCCGGAGTCGGGGCCCGCGGTGACGGTGCTGGGCGCCTTGCCCCATCCAGGCAAGCTGCGCGCCGCGGAGCTGCGTGAGCGGGAAGCCGCCGACGTGGCCGCAGTCATCCAGCGAGCCATCGCCGAGCACTGGGCTGTCGAAGATCCACGCACCAACCAGTGGCGGCCGGTCGAGCTGGGCGACGTCGCGATCCTCGTTCCCGCGCGTACGTCGCTGCCCTTCCTCGAGCACGCACTGGACAGTGCAGGAGTCCCGTACCAGGCTGGGGCCAGTTCTCTGGTGCACCAGGCCGGCGAAGTGCGTGACCTGCTCGCCGCGGTGCGTGCGGTCGCTGACCCCAGCGACGGGCTCGCACTCGTGACCGCATTGCGCTCACCCTTGTTCGGGTGCGGCGACGACGATCTGTGGACGTGGAAGCAGGCTGGCGGGCTGTTCACCATCCTCGCTCCCGTAGACGACGAGCTGGCAGAGCACCCGGTGGCCATGGCCGTGCGGTACCTGCGCCGGCTGCACTACCGGGCACGGTGGCTGACGCCGAGCGAAGTGCTCGGCGCGCTAGTCACCGACCGGCGCATGCTGGAGGTCGCGACCACCCACGGCACCGGGCCCGTCCCGCGTTCCCGTGATGCCTGGCGACGGCTGCGGTTCGTCGTCGACCAGGCACGCGCATGGTCGGAAGTCGAGCACGGTGGTCTACGTGACTACCTCGGCTGGGCGGAACGCCAAGGCGACGAAAGCTCGCGAGTTGCGGAAGCCGTGCTGCCGGAGACCGACACCGACGCTGTACGGGTGATGACCGTACATGCGGCAAAGGGGCAGGAGTTCCCCATGGTCGTGCTGTCGGGCATGACCTCGGCGCCCCGGACCCCGCGGGGCGTGCAGCTGCTGTGGCCACGCGACGGCGGCTACTCCGTACGCCTGACCAAGTCGGTGCAGACGAACGACTTCGAGGCAGTCGCCCCCGTCGACGAACAGATGGACGCGCACGAACGCAAGCGCCTGCTGTACGTCGCTACGACCCGTGCCCGCGACCACCTCGTGGTGTCAGTGCACCGCTCCGAACACTCCGCGGTAACCACGAATGCCGTGCTGCTGGCAGCTGCGGGCGCGACTTCGAACGCGGACGACGCAACAGAGTTCACCGTTCCGCCGAAGCGGGATGAGGCACCGACGCCACCAACGGTGACAACGCGTCCACCGGAGTGGTCGACCTGGCTGGAACAGCTGGAGTCGGTGCGCGCCGCGACGCGAACACCGGCAGCGGTAAGTGCATCCGGACTCGAAGGCACCGAGCCGTCCATCGCGCTCGGCATCACTGATGAGATGCCCGGTGCCGCGAAGGACGGGCGCGACCTCGAACTCCCACCCTGGTCGAAGGGTCGCCACGGCGACGCGGTCGGCCGCGCCGTACACGGCGTGCTGCAGACCGTCGACCTGGCCTCGGGTGCGGGCCTGGACGAGAGCGTGGCGGCGCAGTGCGTCGCCGAGGGCCTCACAAACGCCGCCGACGTCGTGCATGCCCTGGCCCGGTCGGCATTGTCATCGGACGTCGTGCGACACGCGGCGACACGACCCCACTGGCGCGAGACGTACGCCGGAACAACACAGGACGACGGGACCGTACTGGAAGGCTTCATCGACCTCGTCTACCGCGAGGATGACGGCCGCTACGTGGTCGTGGACTACAAGACCGATGCCGTCCCCGCCGACGCCATCGACAGTCGCGTCGCCTACTACAGGCCGCAGATGAGCGCGTACGTCGCGCTCCTGGCCGCATCAGGGCTCACAGTATCCCGAAGTGTCATGGTCTTCCTCACACCTCACCGCACCGTCGAAAGGGCACTGCGTGGCGAAGAACTAGTGCCGTTTCAAGCAACGTTGGGTAGGTAATCGGGTTTGCGGAACTTGGAGCCGACGGCGAAGTGGCGTTTGGGGTGACAGCGTTGGTTGCGCCAGCGGATGTACCGGCCGATCGCGGTGTCTTGTTCGGCGTGGCTGCGGTGGTCGGTGCCGTTGAGGGCGAAGTAGCGCAGCGTGGTGAACTCCGGCTCGATCCAGTTCAACCAGGACGCGTTCGACGGGGGGAACACCAGCTCGATGGCATGCTCGGCGCACCAGCTGGTGACCTGGAGCTTCTTGTGTGGCCCGTAGTTGTCGCAGATTAGATACGCGGGACGCGGGCACCTTCCTGGCCACGAAGGCCGCTCCGCTTCATAGATCGGAGTTCCTCACCGGCACTGACGCCGACCTGGATCGTTAGCTGACGGCCGCCGAGATCGCGGCGTGGAGAGCCGCGCAAGTCAAGATCGGAAAGCATTGGCAGCGCACGCTTGGGCTAAAGCCACTACCTTGTCACCCCGACATTCTTGTCGGCACGGTCGAGACGGCCTGCGAGCCTCTCCATCAATCACTCGATGCCTGGACCGACCACGGCTAATGGCCGTCTCCGTAAGCTCGTCGTGTCGCTTCCGCCGCCGGCCAGGAATGGCACCTCGACGTGAACCGTTCTGTCCGTCTTCCACGAGCACGTCCACATCGTGCGACGGCGCACCCACGACCCATGGATGAGCACCAGCCCGACACCGTCAAGATCGACGAACTCGTTCACCACCACGGCATGCGGGGCCGAACGTCACCGTCAACGGCCCAAACGCCGGGTGCGCGGTGTTGCCTGCAACAATCGGGACCGACCTACCGTTCGTCCGGTCAACAGCCCCGCATCGACAAGCCGCTGCGGCTCGCGGTGCAGCGCCGCCAAGCGCACCTCGAGCCTGTCGGCTAGGTCGCTGACCGCGTATGCCTGGTCAAGGTGCAGAACCATACGGTCAGCCGATCCGCTTGGTGCCGCGGTCGCACAATGGGCATGAGCTGCGCCGCATCAGTACGCATGGGCGCTGGGCGCTGGGCGCTGGGCGCTGGGCGCTGAAAGGGCTACCAGGTTGTAGCTGCACAATTTCAGCGTCATGGCCGTCGCCCCTCGGGGTAGTAGGCGCTGTTGTCAACTCGCCTCACGCCGCGGTCGGCTCACGAACCGGCGTAGCTGTTCGACATCGGCGGCAAGGTGTTCGATCGCGACCGGTAGCGACGGCTCACCCCCGTGCCGAAGCTGTGCCAAGATCGCGGCCCGGGCGACCGTCGACACCGGCAGCTCACGCTCTTGCGCGTAGCGCGCGAGTTCCTCGTACTCCTCCGGGTTCAGCCGGACCTGAAGCACCTTCGACCGGGCATGCCCTGGAGACGCCCACGTCGAGTTCGCCGGCATCGGCTCATCCTTGGTCTCCTCCGCCTGCTCAGCCACGGCACGCAGTTGATCCTCTGTCAGCCTAGTCATCCGCACCGTCCTTGGAAGTAGTCTCGCCGGTCACGACCCGTCGTCTTCCACGCATTCGTGCCGTGCAAGCGGTGGCGTCTCACGTGCGGTGTAAATGAGCGGATGTAGAGATCCTCTCGCTGTAGGTGAGTTTAGGCGACGACGCCGACAGTGTCGGGCTCGTCGGCCGCGGGCTGGTCGGCGTGTCGTAGCTCGG
>JBOHBN010000206.1:0-2225 GCA_050698355.1 Streptosporangiales bacterium
CATCGGGGGTGAGGAGTGCTAGGCTTCGAGCTGCGCCAGGTTCCCAGTAGGGCGACCAGCTCGAGATGGCAGCCCACGTTGGCGGTCTCCGTATTTTCAACGAACTCGAACTGACGAGGTCGTTGGATGCGAGCATCCGGTGTCGGAACCAGGCGCCGATGGGCACGACACTCCCACGCAATCTGGAGGCAATCCGCTCGGATGCCGCCCTACGCGGCATGCCGACGCGCGATTGCTCGAATCTCATAGCTCTCAAAAGAAGGAAACCTTCGTGAGCGAAACGACCGAAGTCGCGCAGGATCCCCAAGGCGCGTCCGCGCCCGCATCCTCCACGCAGCCTCCCCGCCGTCGTGGCGGGCTGTCCGGCATGCTGCTCTCCGAGCTGCAGCAGCTCGCTTCGAGCATGGGCGTGACCGGCACGGGCAGGATGCGCAAGAGCGAGCTCATCGCGGCGATCAAGGAGCGCCAGGGCGACACTCAGGGTGCCGGTAAGGCGCAGCGCAACGGCGCGAGCGCGTCCGGTAGCAAGTCGCGGGGTCTGCGCAGCGACCGCCAGCCGACGCTGGATGCGTCCGAGGGCGGCGACGCGGGTACGCGTGCCAAGTCCGACGGGCACGCGGCGGCTGGCGAGAAGTCCGGCGAGGGCGACCGCAGCGCCGACGCGCAGCGCGGCAACCAGTCCGCGCGGCAGTCGCAACCGCGCTCGGCGCGGGGCCGTGACGACGACCGCGGCAGCAACGCGCAGAACAGCGGTCAGGACGACAAGCAGGACTCGAAGCAGGACGGCAAGCAAGACGGCGGCCGCAACGAGGATCGTCAGGACAACCGGCAGGACAACCGCGACCGACAGGACAACAGGCAGCAGGGTAACCGCCAGCAGGGCAATCGCCAGCGCGACGACGACCAGGGCGGTGGCGGCGGTGGCAGCAGCCGTCGGCGGCGCGGTCGCAGGTTCCGCGACCGTAAGCCCAACAGGTACGAGGGTGGTGGTGGCGGCGAGCCGGAGGTCGCCGAGGACGACGTGCTGATCCCGGTGTCGGGCATCCTCGACGTCCTCGACAACTATGCGTTCATCCGCACCTCCGGCTACCTGCCCGGCGCGGACGACGTGTACGTCTCCCTGGCCCAGGTCCGCCGGTACGGCCTGCGCAAGGGCGATGTGGTCGCCGGTGCGGTCCGGCAGCCGCGCGAGGGCGAGCGCCAGCAGAAGTACAACCCGCTGGTGCGTACCGACACCATCAACGGCATGCAGCCGGAGCAGGCGCGCGGCCGGGTGGAGTTCAACAAGCTGACCCCGCTGTACCCGCAGGACCGGCTGCGGCTGGAGACCGAGTCGAACAAGATGACCGGTCGGATCATCGATCTGGTGGCGCCGATCGGCAAGGGCCAGCGCGGCCTCATCGTCTCGCCGTCCAAGGCCGGCAAGACGATGGTGCTGCAGGCGATCGCCAACGCCATCACCACCAACAACCCCGAGTGCCACCTCATGGTCGTCCTCGTCGACGAGCGGCCGGAGGAGGTCACCGACATGCAGCGGTCGGTGAAGGGTGAGGTGATCGCCTCGACGTTCGACCGCCCCGCCGATGACCACACCACGGTCGCGGAGCTGTCGATCGAGCGGGCCAAGCGGTTGGCCGAGCTCGGTTACGACGTCGTCGTCATGCTCGACTCGATGACCCGGCTCGGGCGTGCGTACAACCTCGCCGCACCCGCGAGCGGTCGTATCATGTCCGGTGGTGTCGACTCGACGGCGCTGTATCCGCCGAAGCGGTTCTTCGGCGCCGCCCGCAACATCGAGAACGGCGGCTCCCTCACCGTCATCGCCACGGCGCTCGTCGAGACCGGCTCGCGGATGGACGAAGTGATCTTCGAGGAGTTCAAGGGCACCGGCAACATGGAGCTCAAGCTCGACCGCAAGATCGCCGACAAGCGCGTGTTCCCGGCCATCGACCTGGACGCGTCGAGCACCCGCAAGGAAGAGCTGCTGCTCGACCCGGATGAGCTCAAGATCGTGTGGAAGCTCCGCCGGGCCATCGCCTCGCTGGAGATGCAGCAGGGGCTGGAGCTCATCATGACGCAGCTGCGGAAGACCTCGAGCAATGCCGAGTTCCTGCTCCAGGTGCAGAAGACGACGCCGCTGGCGCCGGACCAGAAGGATGACCGCGGCTCCCGCTAGCCCGCGGGTTCGATTGACCATGAAAGGTCGTCGTAGCTATAGCTACGAC
>JBOHBN010000207.1:0-9870 GCA_050698355.1 Streptosporangiales bacterium
CAGCCCGTCGACGTCGGAGAGCAGCACGAGCGCCTCGGCGTGCACCAAGTGCGCGACGAGCGCGGCCAGCCGGTCGTTGTCGCCGAACTTGATCTCCTGCGTGGCGACCGTGTCGTTCTCGTTGACACTGGGGACCGCGCCGAGCTCGAGCAGCCGGCCGAAGGTCCGGGACGCGTTGCGGTAGTGCTGCCTGCGGGTCACGTCATCGACGGTGAGCAGCACCTGCCCGACCCGCAGCCCGTGCGCCGCGAACGCCGTCGTGTAGCGGGCGAGCAGCAAGCCCTGCCCCACGCTCGCAGTCGCCTGCTGCGTCGCCAGGTCGCGCGGGCGGCGGGCGAGGTGCAGCGGTGCGAGTCCGGTGGCGATCGCGCCGGACGACACCAACACGACCTCGGACCCGGTGAGGCGGCGTGCCGCGAGCGCGCCGACGAGCGCGTCCAGTCGCTCCGCGTCCAGCCCACCCTCGGTGGTGGTCAGGGAGGACGACCCGACCTTCACCACCACCCGGTCGGCACCAGCGATCGCGGCCCGGTCGCCCGTCACCGTTCGGACCGTTCACCGTCGAGCGAGGACAGCCGGGTGTCGCTGCCGCGCGGGCCGAGCGCTTCGCCAACGTCGGCGCCGAGGGCGGGCTGCCAGTCGAAGACCACCGCGTCGTCGCCGTCGCCGATGCGTACCGTGCAGCCCGGTTCGGCACCCAACTCGACGAGCGCCTGCTCGACGCCGAGCCGGTTCAACCGGTCGCCGAGGTAGCCGACCGCCTCGTCGTTACCGAAGTCGGTCTGGCGCACCCAGCGCTCCGGCTGGGAACCGCGCACGACGTACATGTCGGGCTCCCGGTCGACGGTGAACCCTTGCGCCCCCATCGCCGGCGGGCGCAGCACCTGCCGCGTCGGCTCGGGTTCCGGCAGTTCGGCGCGGGACCGCTGGACGAGGTCGGCCATCGCGTACGCGAGTTCGGAGAGGCCCTCCCGGGTCGCGGCAGAACAGGTCAGCACCTGGTAGCCGCGCTCGACCAGGTCCGGCCGGACGAGATCGGCGAGGTCGCGGGCCTCCGGCACGTCAACCTTGTTCAGCACCACGATGCGCGGGCGCTCGGCGAGCGGCGTGCCGTCGGCGGCGTACGCGGCCAGCTCGTGCTCGATGGTGTCCAGGTCGCTGATCGGGTCGCGGCCCGACTCGGGCGTCGCGCAGTCGAGCACGTGCACGAGCGCATGGCACCGCTCGACGTGCCGCAGGAAGTCCTGCCCGAGCCCCTTGCCCGCGCTGGCTCCGGGGATGAGGCCGGGGACGTCGGCGACCGTGAACCGGTACCCGCCGGCGTCGACCACGCCGAGGTTCGGCACCAGGGTGGTGAACGGGTAGTCGGCGATCTTCGGCCGCGCGGCGGAGAGCGCCGCGACGAGCGAAGATTTGCCCGCGTTCGGGAAGCCGACGAGGGCGACGTCGGCGACGGTCTTCAGCTCCAGTGCGAAGTCGCGCGCCTCCCCCGGCTCGCCGAGCAGCGCGAAACCCGGAGCGCGGCGCCGCGGCGAGGCGAGCGCGGCGTTGCCGAGGCCGCCGCGGCCGCCGGCGGCGCCGAGGAACCGGGTGCCGGCACCGACGAGGTCGGCGAGCCGCTCCCCGTCGGTGGTGCTCACGACCGTTCCGTTGGGCACCGAGAGCACCGTGTCCTCGCCGCTCGCGCCGGACCGGTTGGAGCCCTGGCCGGGGCGCCCGTTCGGTGCCTTGCGGTGCGGCCGGTGGTGGTAGTCGAGCAGGGTGGTGACGTCGGGGTCGACGACGAGGACGACGTCGCCGCCGTTGCCGCCGTTGCCGCCGTCGGGCCCGCCGAACGGCTTGAACTTCTCCCGGTGGACGGAGGCGCAGCCGTGCCCGCCGTTGCCCGCGACGGCGTACACCACGACGCGGTCGACGAAGCTCGCCACGGCCGGCTCCTCTCCCTTTCCTACACGTTGTCAGTGCGTGGTTGAGCCATAGGTCGATGACGCACTGACAACTCTCCTGAAACGAAAACGAGGGCGGACCGTGCCGGTCCGCCCTCGTTGGTTACGCCTGTCGTGAGCGGATCACTCCGCTGGCGGGACGACGCTGACGACGCGGCGACCGCGCCGGCTGCCGAACTCCACGGCACCGCCGACGGTCGCGAAGAGGGTGTCGTCGCCACCGCGGCCCACGCCGTCGCCCGGGTGGAACTTGGTGCCGCGCTGGCGCACGAGGATCTCACCGGCGCCGACGAACTGCCCGCCGTACCGCTTGACGCCCAACCGCTTCGCGTTCGAGTCGCGGCCGTTGCGGCTGGAGCTCGCGCCCTTCTTGTGTGCCATCTAGTTCTTCCCCGTCTCGATGCCGGTCACCTTCAGCTGCGTCAGCTCCTGGCGGTGGCCCTGGCGACGCCGGTAGCCGGTCTTGTTGCGGTAGCGCACGATGCGGATCTTCGGCCCGCGGTGGTGCCCGACAACCTCGGCCTGCACCTGCCAGGACGCCAGCGCACCGGCGTCGCTGGTCACGTCATCGCCGTCGACGACGAGCACCGGCGGGAGCATCACCTGCTCACCGGGCTGCGCGTCGACGCGGTCGAGGGTCACCACATCACCGACAGCTACCTTCTCCTGGTGGCCGCCAGCACGGACGATCGCGTACACCGCGACCTGCCTTCCTTCGTCGAACGATGAGTTGCCGGGCTCGGCGAGAGCAGCCGGGAAGGCGCTGGCCCGAACGAACCGGCATCCACAGGGTATCCGACGGCCACCGAGCAGGGTCAAACCGGGTCGCCGCGAGCCGACACCGCAGCGACGACGACCGGCCCGAGTTGATCACGATATGTAACTCATTACCGGGCGGCCAAGAGTACTTACCGTGATGAGCACCTACTTCCCACGATCGGTAGACCGTGAGAAGCACATAGTCGTCGTGGTGAGCGCCGAACGTTCAGTCCGGCAGCGTCAGATCCAGCTGCAGCCAGCGCGCCAGATCCTTGATCTCGCGTTGCACTGCCCCGGTCACGGTCTTGGTGAACGGCACGTCCTGGTGGATGGCGTCGACGCGGAGCACACCGGACCTGTGGTCGGCGGCGGCGTCGAGCTTGCCGACCAGCCGGTCGCCGTACAGGATCGGCAACGCGAAGTACCCCCACCGGCGCTTGGCCGCGGGCTTGTACATCTCAAGCTGGTAGTCGAAGTCGAACAGCTCGAGGGCACGCTTGCGGTCGTGCACGAGCCGGTCGAACGGGGACAGCAGCGCCGCGCGCCCCGAGAACGGCTGCCCCAGGTACGACGGGTCGACCCGCCACTCGCCCGGGACGCCCTCGACCACTGCCGGCTCACCGGTCTCACCGACGTCCGCCGGCTCGACCGGGGACTCCGTTGTTCGGGCGCGGGCGAGGCCCAGAGCATGCAGCCGCCGCTCGTCGCGTACGCGGCGCGCCTCGTCGGAGGGCGGCACCGTATCGTCGGGGTAGATCCGCGTGGCCAGGTCCCACAGCCGGTCGCGGCCCTTCCGCCCGGCGATGGCGACCTCGCCGCGCGAGGCCATGAAATCGAGGAGCCTGGTGACGTTCTTGTCGTTGGTCCAGCCGGTGGACGCCCAGGGCACCGCACAGGTGTCGGGCAGGTCGCGGGACGACAGCGGCCCCGCGGACTCGAGCCGGTCGAGGATGTCGCGCCGGCAGGTGTCATTGGCCTGAACCCAGTTGCGGTTGGACTCCTGCCAGCCGCGCAGCTGCCCGCGTCCGGGCCACTCGGCCATCTCCGCGCGGTAGAGCGCGACATCCTCGGCGGGCCGGATCAGCGCCCGGTACTCGATCAACGTACGGTCCTCCAGCGCGGTGCGCAGCTCTGCCGGGTCGTACGACGACCCAAGACGGCTCCACGGCACCAGGTCGGCGTTTCGTGCGACGGCGGCCGTGGGATCGAGCTGGAGCAGCGTGAGCTGGCGGACGACGTCGAGCAAACCGGGCGGCCGCTGCCGGTCGAGCAGCTGCGCGCGCACGGCGATGCGCCGCGCGTCGCGCCGGGACAGCTGGTGAACGGGCACGCGACGAGCATAGGAGAGCGAACCGACAGCGAGCATGCTGCGCGCCCACCCCCGTCACCCAGCGTTCCTTGACCGGCAGTGCGGCGGGGGGAAAGGATGTTGGACCGGTCCACGAGCGGGGGTACAGATGAGTCCGACGGTGCGGATGACCACCGCCCAGGCGGTCATACGGTTCCTCGCCGCGCAGTACGCCGTGCGTGACGGGCAGCGGCGCCGCCTCGTCCCCGCGATGCTCGGGATCTTCGGCCACGGCAACGTCGCGGGCATTGGTCAGGCACTCGACCAGCTGCGCGAAGACCTGCCGTACGTGCAGAGCCGCAACGAGCAGTCCATGGTGCACATGGCGACGGCGTACGCCAAGGCGACCCGGCGCACCTCAGTGCTCGCGGCCACCTCCTCGATCGGGCCGGGCGCGACCAACATGGTCACCGGGGCGGCGCTCGCGACCATCAACCGCCTGCCGGTGCTGCTGTTCCCGTCCGACTATTACGCAAGCCGCCGGCAGGGGCCGGTGCTGCAGCAGCTGGAGCACCCGTCGTACGCCGACTGGTCGGTGAACGAGTGCCTGCGACCGGTCGCCAAGCTCTTCGATCGGATCACCCGGCCCGAGCAGCTGGTCACCGCACTACCGGAAGCGATGCGCGTGCTCACCGATCCCGTCGAGTGCGGTGCCGTCGTGGTCTGCCTGCCGCAGGACGTCCAGAGCGAGGCATACGACTACCCGGAGGCCCTCTTCCGCGAGCGGGAGTGGGAGATCGCGCGGCCGGAGCCGATCCCGAGCCAGGTCAGCGAGGTGGGCCGGATGCTCGCGGAGGCGCGCCGTCCGGTCGTCATCGCTGGCGGTGGCGTGATCTACGCCGAGGCCGAAGCGGAGCTGGCGGCGTTCGCCGAACGCCTCGGCGTCCCGGTGGTGGAGACGTTCGGCGGCAAGGGCGCCGCGCAGGAAGTCGCGTGGTGGAACCTCGGCGGGCTGGGCCTGGAGGGCAACCCAGCGGCGAACGCGGTCGTACGGCGGGCCGACCTGGTCGTGAGCGTCGGCACTAGGCTCACCGACTTCGCGACGGCGTCGCAGTCGATGTTCGCCGACCCGCGTGTCTCGTTCGCCTCGGTGAACCTCACAGGACACGACGCGCGCAAGCAGGGCGCGACCCCGGTGATCGCCGACGCCAAGCACGCGCTCGTCGCGCTGCGTGAGGCCGCTGCCGCAGCGGGCGCGCGTCCCGACGAGGGCTGGCGCGCGGAGGCCGAGCGGGCCGCAGCAGAGTGGGCACCGGCGCGTGCCGCCGCGCTCGCGCCGTCCACCGACCTGCCGATGACGCAGGGCGCGCTGATCGGCGCGCTGCAGGAGTCCGCCCGCGATGGCGACACGTTGATCGCGGGCGCGGGCGGCCCGCCAGGCGACCTGCTGAAGGTGTGGGACGCGACGGGCGGCCGACGCGCCCATCTGGAGTTCGGCTACTCGTGCATGGGTTACGAGCTGCCCGCGGCCCTCGGCGTACGCATGGCGCAGCCCGACGGTGAAGTGGTCGCGCTCATCGGCGACGGCACCTTCTTGATGCAGCCGAGTGAGCTGGTGACGGCGGTGCAGGAGGGGCTCGCCGTGACGATCGTCGTGTCCGACAACCACGGCTTCCAGGTGATCAGGCGGCTGCAGATGATGCGGGCCGGCAGGCACTTCGGCAACGAGTTCAGGTACCGGGACGGCGAGCACGGCGCGCTCGACGGCGACTACCTGCGGCTCGACCTGGCATCGGTCGCGGCCGGGCTCGGCGCCAACGCCCACAGCGTGGACTCGCCCGACTCCCTGCGGCAGGCTCTGGCGAAGGCGCGGGACGAGGCCGGCCCGTCGGTGATCGTGGTCGATACGGCGCCGCACGCCGACCTGCCGGGCTCGGACGCTTGGTGGGACGTCGCACCCGCGGAGGTGTCCACCCAGGAATGGGTCGGCGAGCGCCGCACCGAGTACGAGCGGTCGCGCGCCGCCGTCCAGCGTTACCACGGGTGAGCCGGTGACCCCGCCTGCGCTCGGGGTCGGGCTCATCGGTGTCGGATGGATGGGCCGCCTGCACGGGGTGGCCTACCGGCGGGTGCGGTACCACTACCCGCACCTGGCGTACACCCCGCGCCTCGTCGTCGCGTCCGACACCTCGGACGAGCGGGTCGGCTTCGCGGTGCGGGAGCTGGGTTACGAGACCGGCACCGCCGACTGGCGAGAGGTCGTGAAGCATCCGGACGTCGACGTCGTGAGCATCACCGCGCCGAACTTCCTGCACGAGCAGATGGCGTTGGCGGCGGCGGAGGCCGGAAAGCACGTCTGGATCGAGAAGCCGCTCGGGCGGGGGCTCGCCGAGACCGCGGCGATCGAGCACGCGGTACGGACGGCCGGCGTGTTCTCCGCCGTCGGCTTCAACTACCGGCACGCGCCGTGCGTGGCGTACGCCCGCGAACTGGTGGCCTCCGGCGGGATCGGCCGCGTCACGCACGCGCGCGGCGCGTTCCTGAACGACTATGCCGCCGAGCCGAAGGGTGCGCTGTCGTGGCGGTTCCGCCGCGCGTACGGCGGTTCCGGCGCGCTCGGAGACCTCATGTCACACGCCGTCGACCTGCTGCAGTACGTACTGAGCCCGGTGAGGTCCGTGTGCGCCCAGGTCGACACGTTCATCCCGCAGCGCCCGGTGCCGCCTGCGGGTGCGAGCACCCACTTCGCGGTGGTCGAGGACGGCACGCTCGCGCCGGTCGAGAACGAGGACTACGCGGGCAGCCTCGTCCGGTTCGAGAGCGGCGCATCCGGCATGCTCGAGGCGAGCCGGGCGACCGTCGGACCGCGTTGCGGTCTGGGCTTCGACATCCACGGCACGTCCGGCGCGGTGTCGTGGGACTTCGAGCGGATGAACGAGGTGCGCGTGTGCCTCGGGCGGTCGGGCCCCGCACACGGGTATACGACCGTGCACGTCAACGCCGACCACGGCGACTACGCGGCGTTCCAGCCGGGCCCGACGATCTCGATGAGCTACGACGACCTCAAGGTGATCGAGGCGGCGCTGCTGCTCCGCTCCATCGCGACCGGGAAGCAGGTCGGCCCGCACGTCGGCGACGCGCTGTCGGCGGCGCGGGTGGTCGACGCGATGGAGACCTCGGCACGGTCCGAACGTTGGGAGAGGGTGGAACAGCCATGAGCGCTCCGCGGATCGCGACCGCGCCGATCTCCTGGGGTGTCTGCGAGGTCCCCGATTGGGGGCACCAGCTCGACACCGCTCGGGTACTCGACGAGATGCGCCGGCTCGGTTTCACCGCGACCGAAGCGGGGCCGGACGGGTTCCTGCCCGGCGACGGCGTACGGCTGCGGCAGTCGTTGGCGGAGCACGACCTGTCGCTCGTCGGCGGATTCACCCCGCTCGTGCTCCATGGGGAGCCGGCGTTGTGGCGTGCGGCGCTCGACCGCTGCCTGGACAGGTTCGCGGCTGCCGGCGGTGACGTCGTCGTGCTCGCGGCGGCGACCGGGCTGGACGGCTACGACGAGCGGCCGTCGCTGGACGCTGCGGGTTGGGCGCGGCTGCTCGGGGCGCTGGACGAGGCCGCCGCGAGCAGCGCGGACCGTGGCCTGCTCGCGGTGCTCCACCCACATCTCGGCACCATGGTGGAGCGACCGGACGAGACCCGCCGTGTCCTGGACGGCTGCGGCATCCCGCTCTGCCTCGACACCGGGCACGTCCTCGCGGGTGGCGGCGATCCCGTCGCGCTCGCTGCGGAAGCGGCCGAGCGCGTGGGCCACGTCCATGTGAAGGACGTCGACGCGACCGTGGCGCGGCGGTTCGCCGCCGGTGAGATCGCGTACTCCGACGCCGTCCGCGCCGGGCTGTACCGGCCGCTCGGCGCGGGCGACGTGGACGTCGGCGCGCTGCTCGCCGCCCTGCAGAAGGCGGGCTACGCGGGCTGGTACGTGCTGGAGCAGGACGTGATCCTCGGCGCGGACCCGGCACCGGGTGCGGGCCCGGCGGTGGAGGCCGCGGAGAGCCTCGCGTACCTCACCGGCGCCCTCGACCAGACCCCATAGGCCGACCTGTCAGTAGCTCAGCTCGCTATAGCGGGCTGAGCTACTGACACCTCAACCGGAGTTGGCGGCGTCGGCCCGCTCCCCTGAGGTGTCTCCGGAGGAGTCGGTCGAGCTGTCGTCCTGCTTGGTGTCGCTGCCCTTGCTGCTCGAGCTCCCGCCGCCGTCGCCGCCGCGAGACCGCTTGCCGGCCTTACCCGACTTGCGCGAGCTGGCCTGCGACCGGTTGCCATTGGACCGTTCCGGCTCGACCGGCTCGGTCGACAGGTGCAGGCCCCGGCCGCCGCAGCAATCGCACGTACGGCTGAACGCGTCCAGCAGGCCCTGGCCGATCCGCTTGCGGGTCATCTGAACGAGCCCCAGCGAGGTCACCTCGGCGACCTGGTGGCGCGTACGGTCGCGGGCGAGGCACTCCACCAGGCGGCGCAGCACGAGGTCGCGGTTGCTCTCCAGCACCATGTCGATGAAGTCGACCACGATGATGCCGCCGATATCGCGCAGCCTGAGCTGGCGGACGATCTCCTCCGCCGCCTCCAGGTTGTTGCGCGTGACGGTCTCCTCCAGGTCGCCGCCCTGACCGGTGAACTTGCCGGTGTTGACGTCGACGACGGTCATCGCCTCGGTGCGGTCGATGATCAGGGAACCGCCGCTCGGCAGCCACACCTTCCGCTCGAGCGCCTTGGCGATCTGCTCGTCGATCCGGTACGCGGTGAACACGTCGCCGCCGTCGCCGTCGGGTTCTGGCACCCATCGCTGCGTGCGCTCGGCGAGGTGCGGAGCGACGTGCTGGATGTACGGCTCGACCATGTCCCACGCGTCGTCGCCGGACACCACGAGCTTGGCGAAGTCCTCGTTGAAGACGTCGCGGATGACCCGGACAGTGAGGTCCGGCTCCTCGTACAGCAGGGCGGGCGCACTGGCGGTCTTCGCCTTGGCCTGGATCGCCTCCCACTGGGCGACGAGGCGGTTGACGTCGCGGCGCAGCTCCTCCTCACTCGCGCCCTCGGCAGCGGTGCGCACGATCACGCCGGCGTTCTCTGGTACGGCCTGCCGCAGCACCTGCTTGAGGCGTGCCCGCTCCTTGTCGGGGAGCTTGCGACTGATGCCGGCGGTGCCGCTGTCCGGCGAGTAGACGAGGTAGCGCCCCGGCAGCCCGATCTGGGTGGTGAGCCGCGCGCCCTTCTGGCCGACCGGACCCTTGGTGACCTGCACGATGACGGACTGGCCGGACTTCAGCACCGACTCGATCCGCTTCGGCTGCCCGTCCAACCTGGCGAAGTTGACCTCCCCCGCGTACACGACGGCGTTGCGGCCGCGGCCGATGTCGATGAACGCCGCCTCCATGCTCGGCAGCACGTTCTGCACCCGGCCCAGGTAGACGTTGCCGACGTACGATTGGCCCCCGCCGCGCTCGACGTAGTGCTCGACGAGCACGTCGTCCTCGAGCACAGCGATCTGGGTGCGCGCCTCGACCTGGCGGGCGACCATCACCCGCTCGACGGATTCGCGGCGGGCGAGGAACTCCGCCTCGGAGAGCACGGGTGCACGCTTACGGCCGCTGTCGCGGCCCTCGCGACGGCGCTGCCGCTTCGCCTCGAGCCTGGTCGAGCCCTTGACGCCGGTGACCTCGTCGGTGCCGGTCTCACGCGGCTCGCGCACCTTGAGCACGGTGTTCGGCGGGTCGCCCGGGGACGAGTCCCCCCCGCCTCCCGATCCGCGCCGTCGCCGGCGGCGGCGCCGATGGCTCGGCTTCTGCCCACCCGGGTCGCTGCCACCGTCGGCCT
>JBOHBN010000208.1:0-11897 GCA_050698355.1 Streptosporangiales bacterium
AGGTTCACGTCCGCAGTGGGCGAGGGCAGGATCTTCGGGTGCTCACCGCTCGGGATGATCTCGAGCCAGTTGGCGATGAGCAGGAAGATGAACAGGGTCGCCGCGAGGGGCATGACGATCGGGTTCATCTCGCCGAGCTGCTCCTTGGTCTGCCCGCGCACCCAGTCGACCAGGGCTTCCCACATGAGCTGGACCTTGCCCGGCACACCGCTCGTCACCTTCGCGCGGAACCAGAACGCCAGAACGAGCACGACCGCCATCGCGATGAGCGTCGTCCAGATGGTGTCGGCGTTGAACGTCATGCCGAGGAACTGGACCGTAACGTGCTGGGCGATCGGGATCTCGGCGGCGGCGACGGTCAGCGGCGCGTCGGTCATATCGGGCCACCTCCGTTACGCAGTTGCTTCAGCAACGGGAGCCCGGTCAGCACGATCACGACCGGCTGGAAGATCGCGAGGCCGAAGAACGTACCGATGCCGTTCGGCCAGAACACGATGACGAGGATCAGCGCGGCGGCGGAGATGATCGCGAGCCGACCGAGCGAGGAGAAGCCGAACTGCCGGCGGGACGGCTCGCCCTCCCGGTCGACGATCCGGATCATCGTCACCTCGGTGATCAGCGCGTTGACGACCCCGAACAGCACGCCGACGGCGGCGAACAACCCAACGGCCCCGTAGCCGAAAGACAGGCCCAGACCGGCGCAGAGCGCCGCGAGCGCGACACCCGCCAGCAGCGTGACCCGCTGGTTCCTGGCGGCACGCAGGATCAGCGACCCCATCGTCCTCCTTCGGTCCGTGCTCTCAGGTGACCGCATCGCGCGACCTCACGGCTGAACGACCCTTGCTCGCATCGCGCGATCAGCTCCCCCGCCTACATGAACTTCCGTATTTGCATCCACGTACCGACCACCGCGAGCACGATCCCCGCCAGCAGTCCGAGGAGCACGAAGATCGGCAAGGTGTGCCAGCGGTGGTCCAGATACCAACCCAGTCCCATGCCGGCGACCAAGCACAGTGCGTTGTACCCACCGATACCCAGGAGGCTCCACGGGTTGAGCTGGTCTCCGCGCTTGTTTTCCACGGCGCGACCGGCCCCAATCACGGTCCGTGGACGGGTGGATCGCCCTACGCCCTAGTGGACGGGACGCCGTGACGCTACCACAAGGTACAGGCAAGCAAAGGCACGGCATCGTTCTACCAAGAAACGGCAATGTCCGGCGGTGACGCCGGGGGTGATCCGGCGCACAGCGGGCGTATCCGGTCCGGTCACACCGCACTTCGGACTGCCGCATCGCGCGCGTCGCACTGCCCCGCACGGGTTCCTCTACCGTCGGGTGGACGCTGCGGTCCGTGGCGTGCATGGATTGGCCTCCAGGCCATCAGGATCCTGGGTGGAACCCTGGGTCGGCGGTCATCGAGGCCCGGTTGGGCCTGCTTGTGAAAGCTATCACAAACTCCCCGGGGACGCCTCCCCGGCACTCCCGAGCCTGACCCGAAACCTCGGAATGCGGGCGACCCTCCGCGCTGGGCCTTTGGCAGGCGCGGGCGTCAGCGAGTGCCGCGCCAGCGCGTGACGACGCGCGGGATGTTGAGCGCCACCAGGGCGAGCACCCCGCATCCCGCCGTGATGCTGAGCACCACGTACGGCACCGCGTGGAAAGCCGCCGCCACAACCGCGAACGCGATGAGCGCTGCCCACGAGTACATGATCAGTACGGCACGGCGGTGCGAATGGCCCATGAGCAGCAGACGGTGGTGCATGTGCAGCTTGTCCGGGGCCCACGGCGCCTTTCCCGCCCACGTTCGCCGCACCACGGCGAACAGCATGTCGACGAACGGCACGGCGAAGACGGCGACGGGCACCAGCAGCGGCAGCACCGTCGGCAGCGCGGCCGGACCCGAGAGCACCTGCACGTTGACCTGGCCCGTCAGCGTGATGGTGCCGGCGGAGAGCAACAGGCCGATCAGCATCGACCCCGAATCGCCCATGAACAGCCGCGCTGGATGGAAGTTGTGCGGGAGGAACCCGATGCACATCCCCGCGAGTATGGCCGTCACCAGCGTCGGCGACGTCGCCCGCTGGAACCCCTCGACGTACGAGAGCAGCCACGAGTACGAGAAGAACGCCAGTGCCGCGATGCCGACGATCCCCGCGGCGAGCCCGTCGAGCCCGTCGACGAAGTTGATCGCGTTCATCGTCGCGACCACCAGGAGCACAGTCGCGATGACGCCCATGTTGCGGTCCAGGCTGAGCGTCTGGGTGGGCAGCGGCAGCCACAACAGCTGCACCCCACCGAGCACCATCGCGCCCGCCGCGACGACCTGGCCGGCGAGCTTGGTCAGCGGGTCGAGCCCGAAGCGGTCGTCGAGCGCGCCGACCAGGCAGACGATCGCGCCGCCGGCGAGCACGCCGAGCCACGTCGTCTCGGAGAAGACCGTCGCGAGCCGCGGCAGCTGCGCCGCCACCCACATACCGGTGACGAGACCGGCGAACATGGCGAGGCCACCGAGCCGCGGCGTCGGGATCGCGTGCACGTCACGATCCCTTACCACGGTCATCGCCTTGATGCGTACGGCGAACCGCCGCGCAAGTGGGGTCGTGATGTACGTGGCCGCCGCGACGAGCAGCAGGACGAGCGCGTACTCACGCACCTACGCCACCCGCTTACCGCGGGTACGCCGGGTACCGCGCCACGAGGGAGCCGACCGCCGCGGCCACGTCGGTCGCCGCGGAGCCGTCCTCGTCCCGTACGGCACGCCCGATCAGGCCGGCGATGTCCTTCATCTCGGCCTCGCCCATGCCCTGGGTCGTGACCGACGGCGAGCCCACCCGGATGCCGGATGCGGTCATCGGCGGCTGCGGGTCGAAGGGCACGGCGTTCTTGTTCAACGTGATCGAGGCCGCGTCGCAGCGAGTCTCGGCGTCGCGACCGGTGACGCCGATGCCGCGCAGGTCGATCAGCGCGAGGTGAGTGTCGGTGCCACCGGAAACCGGCCGCATGCCCTCGGCCTCCAGTCCCGCGGCGATCCCCTGGGCGTTTCGCACGACCTGCTTGGTGTACTCACCGAAGCTCGGCTGCAGCGCCTCGCGCAGCGCGACGGCCTTGCCGGCAATGGAATGCATCAGCGGCCCGCCCTGCGCGAACGGGAACACGGCCTTGTCTATCGCCTTGGCGAGGTGCTCGCGGCAGAGGATCATGCCACCGCGCGGGCCGCGCAGGACCTTGTGCGTCGAGAACGTCACCACGTCGGCGTACGGGACCGGCGACGGGATCGCGCCGCCCGCGACGAGCCCGATGAAGTGCGCCGCGTCGACCATGAGCGTGGCGTCGACCTCGTCGGCGATGGACCGGAACGCGGCGAAGTCGATGAGCCGCGGGTACGCCGTCGCGCCCGCGATGATCATCTTCGGCCGGTGCTGCTTGGCGAGGTCACGCACCTCGTCGTAGTCGATCAGCTCGTTGCCCTCGCTGACGCCGTACGAGGCGACGTTGAACCACTTGCCGGAGAAGTTCACCTTGCTGCCGTGGGTGAGGTGGCCGCCGTGCTTCAGGTCCATGGCCAGGACGGTGTCGCCGGGACTCAGCAACGCCGCGTACGCGGCGAAGTTCGCCTGCGCCCCGGAGTGCGGCTGCAGGTTCGCGTGGTCGGCGCCGAACAACTCCGTCGCCCTGGCGATGCCGATCTCCTCGGCCCGGTCGACCTGCTCGCAGCCGCCGTAGTAGCGCTTGCCCGGTTAGCCCTCCGCGTACTTGTTGGTGAGCGTCGAGCCGAGCGCGGCCATGACGGCCGGCGAGGTCATGTTCTCACTCGCGATCAGCTGCAAACCACCGCGCAGCCGCGCCAGCTCGTCGAGCGTCACCGCCGCGATCTCCGGGTCGGTCTCCTGCAACATCGCGAAGTCCGGTCCCCAGAAGGGCTCCTGCTTTGACCCGTTAGTCATCCGCGCCTCCCGCTGCCTGGTGGTGGTCTCGGCGTAGTAACCCTATTGGTGCCCGCTTCGACGCGCACGCTGACCCGCTTAGAACGTGTTTGGAAAGGTCAGGTCGAGATCAACTCGTTCTGGCTTGGGCATCAGCCAGCCGGTGCCGAGAAGTCGGGGAACTTCGGTTAACCCATTTCACAAGGTTAGTTTCCAAACACGTTCTTACGCCACGTGATCGCCGCAGGTCGGACGCGATCACGGGAAGCGGTTCGAGAGCACCAGCCCGAGCAGGGTGGTGACGAGCAGCGCCCCGACCGCGTAGAACGCCCACGTGCCCGTCGTCTCCTTGTACTTCTTCACGTAGCCGAGCGAGGAACCGAGGTCCTTGTACACATCGTCGATCTCGCTCGCGCTCTCGGCCTCGTAGAACTTGCCGCCGGTGATGTCGGAGATCTGCTGCAGCGTCTCCGGGTCGGGCGGCACCCGCTGCGGGAACGGGTCGGGCGGGATCGTCACCGTACCCTCGTCGGTGCCGTACGCGATCGTCGACACCGGGACGTCCTGCTTCGCGGCGGCGCGTGCCCCCGCCTGCGGGGAGCGGCCGACGGTCGACTCGCCGTCGGACATCAGCACGATCGCGGCGGGCACCTTCTTGTCGCCGCCGTCCTTGGGCTTCGGCGCGAGCTTGATCGCGTCGAGGGAGGCGAAGATGCCCTCGCCGATCGCGGTGTACTTCTCCGTCTTCAGTCCCTCGATCCCGGTGGCGAGTGCAGCGCGGTCCGTGGTGGGGGGCACCACCACGCTGCCGCTGCGGGAGAACTTCACCACCCCGATGTTGATCTTCTTCTGCCGGGGCACGGCATGCAGGAACTTCTTGGCCGCGTTCTTCGCCGCGGCGAGCCGGTTCGGTTCGATGTCGCCTGCCGCCATCGACGGCGACACATCCATCGCGAGGATCACGGTCGCCCGTTCCCTGGGCACCCGGACCGCGTACGCGGGGCGCGCCGCGGTAAGCGTCAACACGATCAGCGTGAGCAGCAGCGCCACCGCGGGCAGGTGCCTGCGCCAGCTCGGCCGGCGCGGGGCCACCTTGTCGAGCATCGCCAGGTTGGTGAACCGGGCCGCGTAGTTCTTGCGGAATATCTGCAGGAGGACGTAGCCCGCGACCAGTGCGGGCAGCACGGCAAACAGCCAGAGCCGTTCGGGAGAGAGGAAATGCATCAGCGCGCCGCCCTCGCGACCCTGCTCAGCCGGTCGCGCCGCTTGCCGATGAACGACACCAGGTCGCGCATCCAGTCGCGGTCGGTGCGCAGCTGCAGATGGTCGGCACCGGCGGCGAGGATGCCGGCGGCGATCTGCGCGCGCTGCTCGTCCGCAGCTCGCATGTACCTGTTCCGGATCCTGCGCGAGCCGGTGTTGACCTCGCGCCCGTCACCCGTCTCTGGATCGACGACCGAGATCACGCCGACGTTCGGGAGCTCGAGCTCGCGGGGGTCGATCACTTCGACCGCGATCACGTCGTGCCGGGTGGCGATGCGCCGCAGTTCGTGCACCCAGTCGTCGTCGGTGATGAAGTCCGAGATCACCATGACCAGCCCACGTTTGCGGGCCAGCATCGCGGTGCGGTGCAGCGCCGCGCCGACGTCCGTGCGGCCCGGCGGGGCGCCAAGCTGCTCGCGCATCGTGCGCAGCACGCCCATCACGTGCCCGCGGCCGGTGCGGGGCGGAACGGTGCGCCAGCCGGCGGGCCCGGCGAACAGCGCGCCGATCCGGTTGCCGACCCGCTGGGTGAGGAACGCCACGGCCGCGGCCGCGGCGAGCGCGAGGTCGGCCTTCTCGCAGCTCGTCGTGCCGAAGTCCAGACTGGCGCTCGCGTCGACGCACAGCCAGACCTCCAGCTCGCGGTCCGCGATCGTCTCCCGGACGAACGGCTCGCGCATGCGCGCCGTCACGTTCCAGTCGATGTGCCGCACGTCGTCGCCGACCTGGTACGCGCGGGTCTCGCCGTACTCGGTGCCGTGACCGGGCACGAGACCGCGGTATTCGCCTTGCAAAAGCCCGTCGAGACGCCGCGTCACGGTCAGCTCGAGGCGCCTGAGGACCGCCTCCGTACCGCCGGAGAGCACGTTCGGCTGCTCGGCCGCCATCGCAGGTCAGCCTCCGTACCCGTGACCACCGAAGTGCGGCATGCCGCCGGGCTGCGCGGGGTAGCCCGGCGGTGGCGGCGGGCCGGGAGGCGGTCCGCCGTGGTTTGCGCCGGGCGCCGGGCCCGGGACCCGCGGCAGCCCGATGCCCTGCAGCACCGCGGACACCACATCGTCGGATCCCTGGTTCTGGGCCAGCGCCTCGTACGACAGCACCAGCCGGTGTCGCAGCACGTCGGCGGCGACGTCGTAGACGTCCTGCGGAACGAGGAAGTCACGGCCGCGGAGCAGCGCGAGCGCGCGTCCGGCGGCGATAAGCCCGAGGCTGGCTCGCGGGCTGGCGCCGGTATTGACCAGCGGACGCAACTCCTCCAGGCCGTACTTCTCAGGCGTGCGGGTGGCGAGGACGAGCGTCACCGCGTAGTCGAGCACGGCGCGGTCGACGCGTACCTGGCCCACCTGCTGCTGCAGTGCGACCAACTGCTCGAGGCCGAGGACCGGCTGCGCATGCGGCGGATTCACGCCCATCCGCTCGACGATCTCGACCTCCTCCAGCGGATGGGGATACGGCACCAGGATCTTCATCAAGAACCGGTCGGACTGCGCTTCCGGCAGCGGGTAGACGCCTTCCTGCTCGATCGGGTTCTGCGTGGCGAGCACGATGAACGGCTCGGGTACCGGGTAGCTGTTGCCGCCGATGGACACCTGGTGCTCCGCCATCACCTCGAGCAGCGCGGACTGCACCTTGGCGGGAGCACGGTTGACCTCGTCCGCGAGCAGGAAGTTGACGAAGACGGGGCCGAGCTCGACGTCGAAGGTCTCCGTCGTCTGCCGGTAGATGCGCGTGCCCATGATGTCGGCGGGCAGCAGGTCAGGGGTGAACTGGATGCGCGCGAACCGTCCGCCGACCGTCGTGGACAGCGTCTCCGCCGCAAGCGTCTTGGCGAGGCCGGGCAAGCCCTCGAGCAGCGCGTGACCCTGCGCGAGCAGGCACACGACCAACCGCTCGATCACGCGGTCCTGGCCGACGATGACCCGCTTGACCTCACGAAGCACCGCGTCCAGGAGCGTTGCCTCTCCGGAACGGAGTGCCTCCGACATCGTTCTCCTCTCGGCCTGCTCTCCCCGGACGCAGGCTATCCACACCGCGTTCCCAGTCGGGCTGATCACTACGCGCGGAGGGCAATGCCTCCCCGCGACCACATCGCGCGACCTACCCGGCCATGCTCCTTCTGTTCGTATCGCACGGTCAGCTCCTTCGCCGGATTCTCAGCGAACTCTCACCCTTTGATACGCGCATCTCACGCGTCAGGCTCAATGTCCGGGAGCACCTCGCGCAGGTCCTCGACAAGGATCGCACCCTCGCGGCGGACGACCGGCACCGCGCCGGTGAGGTCGATGATGGTGGACGGGACGCCGCGTTCGCACGAACCGCCGTCGAGGTACACGGCGACGCTGTCGCCCAACTGCTCACGGGCCTCGTCCACCGTGGTCGCGGGCGACTGCCCGGTCACATTGGCGCTGCTGACAGCCAGCGGGCCGGTCTCGGCGATGAGCTGCAGGGCGACCGGGTGCTCTGGCATGCGCACCGCCACCGTTCCCTTGCTGTCGCCGAGGTCCCAGGCGAGCGACGACGCGTGTTGGAGTATCACGGTGAGGCCGCCGGGCCAGAACTGGCTGACGAGGGCCTGCGCGCTCTCCGGCACCTCGGCGACCACCCCGGCGAGCATGGTTTCCGACGCGACGAGCACCGGCACGGGCATGTCCCTGCCACGCGCCTTGGCGGTGAGGAGGGCGCCGACGGCCTCGGGCGTGAACGCGTCGGCGCCGATGCCGTAGACGGTGTCGGTCGGGAGCACGATCAGCTCGCCGCGCCCGACGGCCTCCGCCGCCGCGTGCACGCCCTCGTCGCGCTCGTCGTCCTGGTCACATGCGTACGTCTTGCTCATGGAAGGTAGCTTTCCGCAGTCCGATAGGCGGTCACGAAGCGGGGCCTGCCCGCCAGGTCACGGTGGTCCTCGACCCGTTCCCAGTACGGCAGGCTCGCGAGCACGGCTGGCGCTGACTCACCGTGGAGCGCGTCGTGCTCGCACGCAAGCGCCCCGCCGGGACGCAGCAGCCGGGAGGCGGTGTGGGCGACCGTACGCACGCCGTCGAGCCCGTCCGCACCGGCGAACAGCGCCGCGGCTGGGTCGTGGCGCACCTCGGGTGGCAGCTGCGTGCCGGCCGGCACGTACGGCGGGTTCGCGACCACGAGGTCGACGCCCGCGTCCAGCTCGGCCAGGCAGCTCGCGGCGTCGGCATGATGCAGCCGCACCGGAGCGTCGGCGAGATTGTGGCGTGCCCAGGCGTACGCCTCGTCGGCGCTCTCCACCGCGTGCACGGAAGCGGACGGGTGCTCGGTCGCAATCGCGAGCGCGACGGCGCCGGTACCGGTGCACAGGTCCACGACGACCGGGGCTCCCCCGCGTCCCTGCAGGTCGGCCAGCGCCCAGTCGACGAGCACCTCGGTCTCCGGCCGGGGAACGAACACTCCCGGCCCGACGGCCAGTTCCAGTCGGCGGAACCCCGCGACCCCGGTGATGTGCTGCAGCGGCTCCCCCGCCGCCCTGCGCTCGACCAGCGAGCCGTACGCGGCCGCCTGCGCGCTCGTGAAGCCGCCCGCGAGCGCGACCCGGGCGCGCGGCACGTCGAGGACGTTCGCGGCCAGGATCTCCGCGTCGGTACGCGGCGAGGCGACGCCGGCCGCGGTGAGCCGCCGCGTGGCGTCGCCAACCTGCTCCCGCACGGCGTTCCACCCCCCACTCCGGTGATCATGAAGCATGTCCGTAGTCATAGCTACGACGACCTTTCATAATCACCGGGATGGGGCGACACCACACCGTTCGAGCCGGCGTCGATCGCGCTCATGCCGAGGCGAGCCGTTCCTGCGCGTCGGCATCGACGAGCGAGGTGATCACCGGGTCCAGGGCGCCCTCCAGGACCTGGTCCAGGTTGTACGCCTTGTAGCCGGTGCGGTGATCGGAGATGCGGTTCTCCGGGAAGTTGTACGTGCGGACGCGTTCGGACCGGTCGACCGTACGGACCTGACTCCGACGCGCGCTTGCCTGCTCACGCTCAGCTTCCTCCTGGCGGATCGCGAGCAGCTTGGCGCGCAGCATCCGCATCGCGCGCTCGCGGTTCTGCAGCTGGCTGCGCTCGTTCTGGCAGGACACCACGACGCCGGTCGGCTGGTGGGTGATGCGCACGGCGGAGTCGGTGGTGTTGACGCTCTGCCCGCCGGGCCCGGAGGAGCGAAACACGTCGATGCGCAGGTCTTTCTCCTCGATCTCGACCTCGAACTCCTCGGCCTCGGGGAACACGAGGACGCCGGCCGCCGAGGTGTGGATGCGGCCCTGCGACTCGGTCACCGGCACGCGCTGTACCCGGTGCACGCCGCCCTCGAACCGCAGCAGCCCGTACGGACCCTCCCCCGGCTCGACCGCGCCCCTGGCCTTGACCGCGACCGTGACGTCCTTGTAGCCGCCGAGCCCCGACTCGGTCCTGTCGAGCACCTCGACGGCGAACCCCAGCCGCTCGGCGTAGCGGGTGTACATCCGCAGCAGGTCGGCGGCGAACAGCGCGGACTCCTCGCCGCCCTCGCCCGCCTTCACCTCGAGCAGCGCGTCCTTGTCCGCGGACGGGTCGCGGGGGGTGAGCAGGTGGTGCAGGCGGTCGCCGAGCGCGGAGGTGCGCTCCTCCAGCGACGTCACCTCCGCGGCGAAGGACGCGTCCTGGGAGGCCAGCTCGCGCGCCGCCTCCAGGTCGGCCTCGGCCGCGCTCAATGCGGCGTGCGTCTCCACGATGCGGTGCAACGTCGCATACCTGCGGCCCAGATCACGTACCCTGCCCTGGTCGGCGTGCACGGCAGGGTCGGCCAGCCGGCGCTCGAGCTCGGCATGCTCGGTCAGCAGCTCGGCCGGGACATCGACCACGGTGTTTCCTCCGGTAGGCAAGTAACGGCACACACAGTCGGGCGCCGGTGCGGGACCGACAGGTCTCCTCGCACCGACGCCTGTGCGAAGCTACTTCTTCTTGCCGCCTGTGCCACCCTTGCCGGACTGGGCCTTGGCGTAGCGCCGCTGGAAGCGGGCAACCCGGCCGCCACTGTCCAGGATCTTCTGCTTGCCGGTGTAGAACGGGTGGCAGTTCGAGCACACGTCGGCGTGGATCACGCCGTTCGGCGCGGTGCTGCGCGTCGTGAACGTGGCGCCGCAGCTGCAGGTCACCTGCGTCTCGACGTACTCAGGGTGGATTCCAGACTTCACCATGTCTCCTTGGTCGCGTCAGCGCCGGGTCACCATCGCGGTGGCGAGGTGGGAGGCGGCGCCGGATACCCGCATAACAGTGTGCCAGACGGCGATGTTCCCGCCCGCACCGCCGCCCACCGGTACGTTGCCGGGCTCAGTACGTGCGGTGCGACTCGAAGTAGAAACCGCGCCTGCTGATGGCGATCCGCGTCCCGGCGACGATCGTCTGCGGCTGGTTGGGCTGCAGTAGCACCCACCCGGTGGCGCCGGGGGCGAGGATGTGCGTCCCGTTGGCCGACTCCAGGTCGACGATCTGCACGTTCCACCCGTCCAGCGTCACCATCGCGTGCGACCGGGACACGAGCGCGTCCGGATCGTTGATCGAGACGGGCACCGCGTGGCCGCGCTCGACCTCGTGGTGGCGTTCGGGCTCACGCCCGATGATGTACGTGGTGTCCAGCCGGAACGTCCGGCCGTCGTCCAGCACCAGGACGCCGAGCGGCGGGCGCTTGCCCGGCTTCGGCACGTGCGTGAGCTGCACCATCGAGATGCCGCACACCGCGCAGGAACGCGCCTCGGGGTGGTTGAAGTGCTCGTTCTTGCAGTGGATCCCGAGCACCTCCGGCGCACCGTCGGCCTGCGCCGCCTCCGCACCGTCGGTCATCGTGTGCGGGCCGACCTGGGCCCGGGACGGTTCCTCCGGGGACGAAGCCGCAGCGCCCTCGGGCGCGGGCGGGCCGGCCGGGGGCGGTTCCGGCACAGGTGGCGGCCCGGGGGATGGTGACGGTTCCGGCGGCTGCTGCATCTCGGCGGCGGGGACCGCGTGCTTCGCCCGACGGTGGGGCGGGGCCTCCTGCGCGTCCGCCGGCTCGGGCGGTACGTCGACCGGGGCGCGGCCCAGCGGCCGGAATCCGCTCGGGGGTCGCTCCTCCGCGTGGTCCGCGGTCCCTGCCGCCGGCGCGGCCTCGTCGGCGACGGGCGGCTCGGGCAGGGCGGCGATCGGGCCGTCCGCGTCGTCCCCGGTCAGCGCGAAGCCGCCGGCGGGCACCACGCCGTTGTCCAGGCGCGCGCCGATGGACACCGCACCCATGGGGTTGGCGCCGAGCGACGCGGTGATCGCGCTGGATCCGTGCAGCACCCGGTCGGTCCACGTCACGGCGTCCGCGCCCTCGAGCCGAACGTCTCCCTCAGCCGTACGGGCGACCGCGGTTGCGGCGCCGCGGACCAGCAGCGCCTGCCCCTCGGATGTCGGGCCGTACGCGACGAGCGCGGGCGGCGTCTCCATCGCGAGGACCGCTGCGGCCACCCGGCGGACGAACCGGCGGCCGTCGCCGCCCTCGGCCGCCACCCGCTCGAGTACGCCGAGCAGCTCCTCCGACCTCGCCTGCTGGGCCGTACCGCACAGCAGGACCAGGTCGCCGGCCCGCGCGAGCATGCCTTCTCCCGGCGTGGGCCGCAGCACGGTTTCGGTGGTGTTGATGTCCATCTACCCCAACCCTCCCCGGTGATCATGAAAGGTCGTCGTAGCTATAGCTACGAC
>JBOHBN010000209.1:0-65533 GCA_050698355.1 Streptosporangiales bacterium
GTCTTGGCGTGCCCGGCCGCCGCCCGGCCCACGGCGGACCCCTTCTCCACGAGCCCGTCGCCGGATGCGTCGACGACGACGCCGCCGGTGGCGAAAACGCCCTCCGGTAGCGCGGCGGACGTCGGTACGAACCGTGCGGCGCCCGCGTCGTAGCGCGGGCGGTCTCCGGCCATGCCGATCAGCGACGTGGGAGCGGTCCACCCGGTGGCGGTGACCAGCAGGTCGCAGTCGATCCGGCCGCCGAGGGCGACGTCGACCGCGTGCACGCTGCTGCCCCCGCTCGCGCGCAGCACGTCGCCGCCCCTGCGCGCGTCCTCGACGTGCACCACGTCGACTCCGGCGCCGTTCAGGTCGTCCACGGCCGCGTCACCATCGCCGTTCGCGGTGACCACGACGGCCCGGTCGCCGGGCCTGACCGCGTAGAGGTTCGTGAGGCGCCGGACGGCGGTGGAGAGCATGACGCCGGGCAGGTCATTGCCCTGGAACACGTACGGCCGCTCGATCAGGCCGGGGGCGACGACGAGCGATTTCGCGCGCGCCTTGACCAGCCGTTCGCGGGCGGCGACGCCGCCGCGCTGCACGACGGCGATCCAGTTGTCGTCGTACCGGCCGAGCACGACCGCGTCCGTCATCACCTCGATCGCGTCGAGCCGGGCCACCCGGTCGCGCAGCTGGGCGCAAAGCGCCGTGTCGTCGGCAGAGCCCCAGCGCAGGTGCCCGCCGAGCTGGTGGTTCTCCTCGGCCAGCAGCACCGAAGCGCCGTCCTCCGCGGCGGCGATCGCTGCGGACAGACCGGCGGGACCGCCACCAGCGACCAGGACGTCGGGGTGCGCGTACCGCTTGTCGTAGTAGTCGTGCGGCGTGTCCGGGCTGATCTCGCCTGCGTGTACGAACCGCTGCAGCACCCGCTCGTACGCCGGCCATAGGAACCGGGGCTTGATGAAGGTCTTGTAGTAGAAGCCCGCGGACAGGAAGCGCTTCGCGAGCCCGTTGACCGACTTGGCGTCGAACCGCAGCGACGGCCAGGTGTTCTGCGAGCTGACCCGCATGCCCTCCCGTACGAGGCGATGTCCGCCGCGTACGTTCGGCTCGTCGTCGACCTGCACCACGCAACCGGGGTCGATGTAGTCGGCGGTGAGCAGCCCGCGTGGCCGGTGGTACTTGAAGCTGCGCGACATCATCCGCACACCGGACGCGGCCAGGGCGGACGCGATGGTGTCGCCCTCGTACGCGGGGTACGTGGTGCCGTTGAAGTCGAACCGCAGCGGCCGCGCGCGGTCGATCACCTCACCGGGTCGGCGCTCCAACCGGTAACTCATCGTGGCTCCTGTACACGGTTCTGCTCGGTGTGCCGCTCGACGGCGAAGTACCGCCGGCAGCCCGCCTGGTGGTACCAGTTCTCTCGCGTCCAGCCGCGCACATTGCGCTTGTGGTAGAGGTACGACCGCCACGCGCCGGGCCCGGCGGTGGCCGGGTCGGGGCGGTGTGTCGCCTCGCCCACATACTTGAACTCGGTGGCGTTGCGCGGCCCGCAGTGCGGGCAAGGCAGCAACATCATCGCGTGATCAGCTCCCTTTTCTAGTGGCCCACTGAGGCGGCGCCCTTTTCGCCGACCAGGTTGCCGCGCTCGAACCGGTCGAGCCCGAAGGCGGCGATGATCTCCGGCGTGCGTCGCTCGGCGATGCAGGCGGCCATCGCCTCACCGCTCACGGGACCCGCCTTGAACCCGTAGGTGCCCCACCCGACGTCGACGTAGAAACCGTCGACCGGAGTACGCCCCATGATCGGGCTGAAGTCGGGTGTCATGTCGCACAGACCGGCCCACTGCCGCAGCAGCCGCATCTTCGACAGCGCCGGCATCAGCTGGAGGACGTGGCCCGCAAGGCCCTCGATGAACTCCAGCGAACCGCGCATCGAGTACGAGGTGAACGGGTCGACGCTCGCCCCGAAGACCAGCTCCCCGCGGTCGGTCTGGCTGACGTACACGTGTAGGGACCCGGAGACGATCACGGTGTGCAGGAACGGCCGCACCGGTTCTGTGACCGCGGCCTGCAGCGGGAAGGTCTCGATGGGCAACGGCAGGTCGACCATGTCCGCGATCGTCGTGGCCCAGCCGGCGGTCGCGTTCAGCACCGTGCCCGCGGCGATGCGCCCCCTGTCGGTGACCACACCTGTGACCCGGCCGCCGGACACCTCGATGTCCTGCACGGTGGTGTGCTGGTGGATGTGCACCCCAGCGGCGTGCGCGCCACGTGCGTACCCCCACACGACCGCATCGTGCCTGATGATGCCGCCCGGAGGGTGGTACAGCGCACCCTGGATGGGGTGCCGTGCCTGCGGTGAGACGTCGAGGTACGGCACCCGCCGCTTGATCTCGTCGGGGCCGATCACCTTGGAGTCGACGCCCTGCACCTTGTTCACCTCGGCGCGCCACCGCATCGTGCGCAGCGACGAGTCGGTGTGCGCGAGGGTCATGTGCCCGCGCTGGGCGAACATGACGTTGAAGTTCAGGTCGGCGGCGAGTCCCTCGTACAGCTTGACCGACCGGTCGTAGAACGCGACGCCCTCGGGCGTGAGGTAGTTGGACCGCACGATCGCGGTGTTACGGCCGGAGCCGCCGCTGCCGATGTAGCTCTTGTCGAGCACGGCGACGTTGGTGATGCCGTGGTTCTTCGCCAGGTAGTACGCGGCTGCCAGGCCATGCACGCCACCGCCGATGATGACCACATCGTAGCTGGAGCGGAGCTCGTCTTCCTGCCATGCGGCCGGCCACTCCTTCTTGGCAAGACCCTGTTTTAGCAGCTGAAACGCGGAGTACTTCGGCCCGCGTGCTCTGCTCACGATGTCTCCCTCGCGGTACCTGTGACCGCTGACCGTTGTCCTACAAGTCTAGGCGTCACAGGAAACACTGTCGCCTGCTGGTGAACACAATGCAACAACGAGCAACCCGCCGAACGCAATGCCTGCGCCCGAATTCATCCGTTCGAAGGCAGCGCCTTGACGGTGAGGAACCTGACCGGCAGCTCGCCCATCTCCACCGGACCGTGCGGCACCTCGCCTGCGAACTGCAACGCGTCGCCCGGGTCGAGTTCGTACCTGTCGTCGCCGACCGAGTACGTCATCTTCCCTTCCAAGATGTACAGCAGCTCGGTGCCCTGGTGCTGGTACAGCGGGAAGATCTTGCTGCGTCTCGTGATCTCGACCAGCAACGGCTCCAGCAGGTCGTACGGGTACCGCATCCGGCCGAGCAGCTGGTACCGCGAGCCGGAGCGCGATCCGCGGTGCTCGATGTCGAGGCCGCGGCCCGCCTTGATGTGCAGGACGTCGTGCTCCTCGTCCAGGCCGCGGAAGAACGCGGTGACCGGCACCGAGAGTGCCGCGCTGAGCCGGGCGAGCGTCCCGAGGCTGCTGGACGCCTTCGCATTCTCGATCTTCGACAGCATGCTCTTGGACAACCCGCTGCGCTCGGCGAGCTGGGTGACACTCCAGCCGAGCCCGGCACGAAACTCGCGTACCCGCTCCGCGATGAGCTGCTCGAGCGTGTCCTCGAGCTGTGTCTCGTCCTCCGCGGTCACGTGTCCTCCCCTCCATCCTGGCCTGGGACTTTACCGGTGCGAGGCACGGCAACTGCGGGGCCGTGGCGAAGGTTTACCCTGGCGGCCATGGCAAGCCCGTTGACGTCGATGCGCCTGACGGAGGGGGTCGCGGAGCACATCCGCGGCATGATCCACCGCGGCGAGCTCGGCCCCGGCGACCGGCTGCCGTCCGAGCGCGAGCTCGCCGAGGAGCTCGGTGTGGCGCGCGCGAGCCTGCGAGAGGCCATCAAGTCGCTCGCGGCGCGCGGGTACGTGGAGGTACGGCGGGGCGCGAACGGCGGGACGTTCGTCACCGAGCTGTCCAGGCCGTTCAGCGAATGGCGCGAGCACGTGCGCGAGCAGCACGGTGAGATGGACGAGATCATCGACTTTCGCACGGCGTTGGAGCAACACGCTGCCGGCTTGGCCGCGCAGCGCCGGGACCGTGGCGATCTCACCCAGCTACGAAACGCGATCACGATGATGGAGTCCGCGGAGAGCCGGGCAAAGTTCCGGCTGTCCGACTCGCGGTTCCACAGTGCGGTGGCCCGAGCGTCGAAGAACACCCGCCTGCAGACGGGTATCGACCAGGTGCGCGGGGAGCTGTTCAGTCCGCACGACCTGCTCGAATACGTCGAGCCCGTGGCGGAGTCGCTGACCGATCACCAAGAGATCTACGGGGCGATCCGGGACAAGGACGCCGCGCGTGCGTCGTCACTCATGGCGGAGCACATCGAGCGTACTCGCGAGCAGCTGCGGGTGATCGTCTTGCAGGATCATCGGCGCAAGCGCAAGCCCCGGTGATCATGAAACATGTGCGTAGGCATAGCTACGACAAGTTTTCATGATCACCCAGGGGGCCGGAGGGGCAACTCTTGACAGGCGACTGCGCCGCAGTGTTGCATCGCTTCGGGTGATTGGTCTGTGGTTTGGACCTTAGACCCATGATCGGTCATGTGTCTCGAGGAGCGATGGCGAATGTGCGGAATCGTTGGCCTTCATCTGAAGCAGCCGTCCCTGTGGCCGCAGCTGGGGGCAATGCTCACCCCCATGCTCGACTGCATGAGCACGCGCGGGCCGGACTCCGCCGGCATCGCGCTGTACGGGGACGTGGTTCCGGGCGATGGGCTCCGGTTCAGCGTGCGGCTGCCCGCAGGTACGGACCCTGCAACGGTCGCCGGCCGGGCGTCTGAGGTGCTGGGCGCCGAAGTCCGGCTCGAGTCGGTCTACTTCGGCGGTGCGTCCTATGTAGCGACGGGTACGGCGGAGGACATCCGCGATGCGCTTCTCGCGGCCGAGCCGGAGCTGGTGGTCGTGGGCTTCGGTACCGCGGTCGAGGTGTTCAAGGACGTCGGCTCGCCGCGGGAGATATGCGACCGGTTCGAGATCGGGCGACGCACCGGGTACCAGGGAGTCGGCCATACCAGGTTGGCGACGGAGTCCGCGGTGACCACCGACCACTCGCACCCGTTCGTCACCGCTCCGGACCTGGCGCTCGTACACAACGGTTCGTTTTCCAACTACGCGACCGTGCGCCGCAAGCTCGCGCGTGAGGGCATCGGATTCGTCACCGACAACGACACCGAGGTGTGTGCGCGTTACATCGCTTGGCAGATGCGCGGAGGCGCCAGCCTGGAGGATGCGCTGCGCATGGTGCTGAAGGACATGGACGGGTTCTACACCCTGCTCGTCGCCACGGCGACGGAGTTCGCTGTCCTGCGCGACTCGTTCGCTTGCAAGCCTGCGGTACTCGCCGAGACCGATGAGTACGTCGCGTTCGGCTCGGAGTACCACGCGCTCGCGTCGCTTCCCGGCGTGGAGAAGGCGGAGGTGTTCGAGCCGATGCCGGAGGAGATTCACGTATGGACGGTCTGATGGGGCCCGCGGTGTTCGACTGCGCGGAGCAGTCCACCCGTGAGATCAACCGGGAGCTCGCGCAGTTGCCCGACGGCGCAGCGGCGCGGATCCTGCACCCCTCGGGTCGGCACAACCTCGCGGTCGGACTGACGAACCGCATCGACGTACGCATCGAGGGCGCCGCCGGGTACTTCATCGGGGGCCTCGGCGACGGGCCGGATGTGACGGTGGACGGGTTCGTGGGCTGGTCGGTCGCGGAGAACCTGATGAGCGGGACGGTGTGGGTCAAGGGCAACGCGTCGGAGTGCGCCGGCGCGTCCAGCCACGGCGGTCTGCTCGTGATCGAGGGCGACGCGTCCTCGCGCGCGGGGATCTCGCTCAAGGGGGGCACCGTGCTGGTGGGCGGCGACGTCGGCCACATGAGCGGCTTCATGGCGCAGGCCGGCACGATCCTCGTCGGCGGCGATGCCGGGCACGCGCTCGGTGATTCGCTGTACGAGACGGTGATCTACGTGGCCGGCTCAATCGGGTCGTTGGGCTCCGATGCCCGCGTCGAGGACCTCACCGAGCGGGACGTCGAGACCGTCGAGACGCTCGTCAAGCAGGCGGCTTTCGACCACGTCGACCCGCAGAACGTCACCCGCATCGCCTCGGCCAAGCAGCTGTACAACTTCGACGCGCTGAAGGAGCAGAAGTACTGATGAGCGAAGAAGTGGTGTCGGCCGACCAGCTGCGGGCGAGTCACACCTACCCGCCGCAGACCATCGCGCACATCCAGCAGATGGCCGAAGAGGGCAGGTACGAGATCCGTGGCTGGGGCGCCAAGCGGGCCCTGCCGACATTCGACGACCTGGTGTTCCTCACCGCGTCGGCGTCCCGCTATCCGCTTGAGGGATACCGGGAGAAGTGCGACACCGCGACCGTGCTCGGCAGCCGGTTCGCGAGCAAGCCGATCGAGCTCGCGATCCCGATAACCATCGCGGGCATGAGCTTTGGTGCGCTCTCCTCGCACGCCAAGGAGGCGCTCGGACGGGCGGCGACGACGGTCGGCACCTCCACCACGACCGGTGACGGCGGCATGACCCAGGAGGAGCGCAAGGCGTCCAAGACGCTGGTCTACCAGTGCCTGCCATCGCGGTACGGGTTCAACCCGACCGATCTGCGCGCCGCGGACGCGATCGAGGTGGTGATCGGCCAGGGCGCGAAGCCGGGCGGTGGCGGCATGCTGCTCGGCCAGAAGGTGAGCGAACGTGTCGCGCAGATGCGCACGCTGCCACCCGGCATCGACCAGCGGTCGGCGAGCCGGCACCCGGACTGGGTCGGACCCGACGACCTGCGCATCAAGCTGGAGGAGCTACGCGAGGCAACGTCCTGGGAGAAGCCGATCTACGTCAAAGTCGGTGCGACCAGGGTCACCAACGACGTCAAGCTCGCTGTCGCCTCGGGCGCGGACGTCGTTGTCGTCGACGGGATGCAGGGCGGCACGGCCGCGACCCAGGACGTTTTCCTCGAGAACGCGGGCATCCCGTCGCTTCCGGCCGTACGCCTGGCCGCCGAAGCACTGCGCGAGATCGGCATGGAAGACCAGGTGCAGCTCATCGTCTCCGGCGGCATCCGTACCGGAGCCGACGTGGCCAAGGCGCTGGCGCTCGGCGCGGACGCGGTGTCGATCGGCGTCGCGTCGCTCATCGCGCTGGGCTGCAACAGCCGCACGTACGTCCAGGACGGCGAGGAGCACGACGCGACGGCGGACTACGCCGCGCTCGGTACGGCTCCGGGGTACTGCGACCGGATGCAGACAGGGCGCTGCCCGGTCGGCATCACCACCCAGGACCCCACGCTGGAAGCTCGCCTGGACCCGGAGTGGGGCGCCCGGCGGGTCACCGGCTACCTGAAGGCGCTGACGATGGAGCTGGCGACACTCGCGCGCGCCTGCGGCAAGTCGAACGTGCACAACCTGGAGCCGGAGGACCTTGCCGCCCTCACCATCGAGGCGGCGGCGATGGCGCAGGTGCCGCTGGTGGGGACCGACTGGATACCGGGTCACCCGAAGGACGGCTGGTAGGTGGTGGGCGTACCCGGACGAGTGGCGACGCGAGGAGGAGCACGGTGCATCCGGACCTGAACGAAGAGCGCGAACGCATGGTCAAGCAGGCCGAGGAGGACGGAATCGAGTTCTTCCTCGCCATGTTCGTGGACATGCACGGCAAGCCGTGCGCGAAGATGGTCCCCGCGCAGAGCGTGGAGGCCCTGCTCACCGACGGGGCCGGGTTCGCCGGGTTCGCCGCAGGCGCGTTGGGCCAGGACCCGTCCGACCCGGACCTGATGGCGATCCCGGACCCCTCCTCCTACACCAGGTTGCCGTGGCGTCCACAGGTGGCGGTGCTGCACTGCGATCCGCACGTCGAAGGCAAGCCCTGGCCGTACGCCCCGCGGGTGATCCTGCGCCGGCAGATGGACCGGCTGCGCGATGAGCGCGGCTGGTCGTTCAAGACGGGCATCGAGGCCGAGTACATGCTCGTACGGCGTACCGGCGACGGTGGTATCGAGCTTGCCGACGAGCTCGACTACTCCGAGAAGCCCTGCTACGAGGTCAAGGGCCTGAGCCGGATGTGGGACCACCTCTCCGCGGTGTCGTCACACCTGAACGAGCTCGGTTGGTCGAACTACGCGAACGACCACGAGGACGGCAACGGCCAGTTCGAGCAGAACTTCGAGTACGCCGACGCGCTCACCACCGCCGACCGGGCGATCTTCTTCCGGTACATGGTGCACATGCTGGCGCACGAGGCCGGCATGGCGGCCACGTTCATGCCGAAGCCGTTCAGCCGGTTCACCGGCAACGGCTTGCACCTGCACGTCAGCCTGTGGGACGGCTCCGACTCCGCGCTGTTCGAGACCTCCTCCGACGCGCGGGGGCTCGGCCTCTCCGAGCTCGCGTACCAGTTCATGGGCGGCCTCATCGAACACGGCCGGGCGATCGCGGGCGTGATCTGCCCGACGGTGAACTCCTACAAGCGCATCGGCGTCGGCGCGCCGAACTCGGGATCGACCTGGGCGCCCGCGTACAACGCCTACGGCGGCAACAACCGTACGGTCATGCTGCGGGTGCCCGAAGGAGGACGGATCGAGCACCGCGGCGTGGACGGTTCGGCGAACCCGTACCTCGCCTCCACCGCGCTGCTCGCCGCGGGCATGGACGGCGTCGCCAGGAACCTCAGCCCGGGCGAGCCTGTGCACGACAACCTGTACGCCTGCTCGCTGGCCGAGACCGAGGCACGGGGCATCAGCAGGCTGCCGGCCATCCTGCCCGAGGCGATGGACGAGCTGACCCGCGACGACGTCTTGCGCGCGGCGCTGGGCCAGGTCCGCGGCGGCGACTACGTCGACTACTTCGCCGAGGTGAAGCGCGCCGAGTTCGTCGACTACCACAGTCGCGTCAGCGACTGGGAGATCAACAAGTACCTCACCATGTTCTGACCTGTTCGCGCACGCCATCGCGTTGTGCGGCGCTGGCACTAAGGGGGCCGCAGGGAGGTAAGCGCATGTCTGAAACTGGCCCTGGATCGACGGGGACCTCGGACGTCTCGTTCGGCAACGGCGAGAGCCTGGACAAGGGCACCAACTGGTGGGGTGCGTTCGTCATCGGCCTCGCCGGGACGATCCTCGTCACCGGCTCCGCGCCGGTCTTCGTGACGACGTTCGGTGCGTCCTACGTCCCCATCATCGTCTTCTTCACCCTGACCGGTTGGGTGCTGTGCCTGCTGCTCGCGGAGCTGTCCGGCATGATGCCCGACCGCACCGGCGGGTCGCCGACGTACGCGGCGCCCGCGTACCGCAAGTGGCCGCGGCTCGCCGGCCACGTCAACGGCGTGACCTCGTGGATGTACTGGCTCGGGTGGACGCCGGTGGCGCCGCTGAACATGATCCTCGCGTCGTTCTACATCGGCGAGCTGTTCGGCCTGGACATGACCAAGGGGTTCACGCCGATCAGTACGTTCGTGTCCTGGTGGACGATCGGCATTGCCCTCGTCGGGATCGCGCTGCTGGCCTCGGCGGCGTACATGGGCATCAAGTTCGGCACCGGTGTCGCGACCGTGCTGGCGATCCTGGCGATGCTGCCGCTCACTTTCCTGTCCATCGGCTGGGTCATCAGGCCGTCGGCGGCCGACTGGAGCGAGCTGATCGGTTTCCACCAGCTGGACGGGTCGTCCTTCGTGAGCCCGCTCATGGGGCATCCGGCGTGGCTGGTCTACCTGGCGTTCGCGTTCCCGTTGACATGGACCGTGATCGCGATGGAGGCTGCGGCGTGCTACATCGGCGAGTGCCGGAAACCGGACCGGGACGCGAAGGTCGCGATGACGCTGGAAGGCGGCTACGGCGTCTTCGTCTACACGCTGCTGCCGATCTCGTTCATCGTCGTGCTCGGCGCGTCCGCGCTCACCGACCCTGATCTGGTCGACCCGAAGACCATCTTTGTGACGTTCGCGAGCCGCATCTTCCCCGGCGTGGCCGGCCACATCCTGGAGTGGGCGATCGCCCTCATGCTGATCGTCGCGCTCGCGCTGTCGGCGTTGAACGCGTTGATGGGGTGTTCACGCGCGCTGTACCAGATCTCGAGCGACGGCGACCTGCCGCGGTGGTGGCAGCACAAGAACAAGCACGGCATCCCCGATCACGCGATGTTCACCAACGTCGGCCTGTCCGTTCTCGGCATCTTCATGGGCGGCGCCGCGGAGATCTACGCGTTCTCCAACGTCGGTTACCTGGGCTCGTTCGTGCCCGTCCTGGTGGGGTTCTACCTGCTGCGCAAGTACTACCCGGACGCGCGGCGACCGTTCAAGCTGCCGGAGTTCTCCAAGTACATCGCGCTGGGGATGGCGGTGCTGTACTTCGTCATCTGGTTGTTCGGCGGCATCATCTACTCGTTCATCGGCGGCAACGCCATCTACTACTTCCTCGGCTGGGTGATCGCCCTGTTGTACCTGCCGCTGTACTGGTACCGCACCCGGGTAGAGGACAAGAAGCACGGGGCGGCCCTGGTTGCGACCGGGTCGCCGGGTGGGGAGGACCGATGACGACCACACCTCGGCGCACCCTGGCGCCTCCCCGGCGCACGGCGGACGCGGGCGGCGACACCGGTCATGCGGATGATGCGGCGGCGCCCGCGGCACGGGTGCTGCTCGCGTCGGTCGACGGGTGGTTCAGCCGGCAGGCACTCCGCGAGGCGATGCGGCTCGCCGGGCCACGCGGGGGTGTCTACGTCGTGAGCACCGCCCGCGTCTACGGTTCCGGGTTCGGCCTGCCGCACCCGGGCCTGTACCCCAACCGCAGCGAACGGGAGGCGCACAGGAAGGCGGTCGCGGACGCCGTACGGGCGGTCGAGCGGACCGGGCGTGCCGCGCGCGGTGAGGTACTCGCCACCCGGCACGCGGCGAAGATGGTGGCGCGCAGCGCGCGCAAGCAGGGCTGTACCCGGATAGTGGTCGGCGCCGCGCCCCGACCCCGGTTCACCATGCTCAGCTGGGCCGGCGAGCCGTACCGGCTGGAGCGGCGAGCCAAGGTGCCGGTGCACCTGGTCGTCGACGACAGCTGAGCTTGCCGCCTTTTGGGGGCCCTACCAAGATCCGTTCTTTCCGGCCGCGACGCGCAGGTTTCTACGCGTTGCGGCCAGGCGAAACAGATCTTGAACCCGGAGCTCGGTGCACTCGCCTCAGCGCGCTCGGTACGCCGTCGATCGGTGGCGGATATCCAACACGACGACGGTGTGCGTGCGGTCGTCGACCTCGTACAGCACGCGCCAGTCGCGGCCGAGCCGAGCGCTGTAGATGCCGACGAGTTCCTCGCCGAGCGGTTTGCCGACGCGGCGCGGGTTGTCGAGCAAGGGGCCGGTGATGAATTCTGCGGCCGCGGTGGCGACTTCAGGTGGTAGCCGTTCGCTAAGGGCACGACGAGCTGGCGGTGCCGTACCGAGTTCGTACGGCTCATTCACGAGGCGCGGCGCCGCGCCACCAAGGCGTGCACCGCGTCGGCGCCGTAGGTCACGTCACCCGAGCGCACCGCTTCGCGTGCTTCTGCGAGCGCGCGTAACGTGTCGGGCTCGGACTTGATCTCGGCAGTTTCCCGCAATGCAAGGTAGGTCTCGACTGCGTGCAGGACCGTTTGGTGCACGCTTCGGTGGTCTTCCTCGGCGGCCGCGCGCAACTCCGCCTCGAGATTGGTCGGAAGCCGTAACGTCATTGCCATACTATTATGGTAGCAGAATGCACCATTAAGGTAAGCCCGGCCCGTGGCGAGCTCGGTGCACTCGCCTCAGCGCGCTCGGCCGGTGCGTCCCGGATCGTGCGGCGTCGAGAGGGCCGCGAGCGCGACGAGTACGGGCGGCTCCGTCGGATCGTGCGCGCGCAGCCGAACATCGCGGTGCAGGCATTCGCCGCCGGTGCGCACCCGGCACGGTTCGAGCGCGGCGCCAACCAGCGTGCGGGCGTCTGGGAGCAGCCGCCAGAGCGCGTCGGTGCCGGCGGGGAAACCAGCAGCGAGCAGCCGGTAGCTGCCGATGGGCATGCCCGTGATTTCGAACGGGCCCGGCCCCGGGAGGTACGCGCCCGCGACCGGACGCGCCTGCGCGATCGCCTGTGGGAACAGCCCCACGTAGACCCCATCGCAGCCGGGGTCCTCGATCCGGCCGCGTACGACCGCACCCGGCGCTGGGCCGGGCACTGCGACACGGGCCGCGGGCTTGTCACCGGCGCTGTCCGGCAACCGCTGGAAGCCGACCGGGTTGACGCCGACCAGCTTGCTGAACCGGGACGAGAACGTGCCGAGGCTGTTGAACCCGACCTCGAAGCAGACGTCGGTCACCGACAGGTCGGTGCGAAGCAGCAGCTGTTTCGCGCGCTCGAAACGCAACGCCCGGCGGAACTCACCTGGGGGTACGCCGACGGTCGAGCGGAACAGCCGGGCCAGGTGGAACGGGCTGTAACCGACGGCGTCGCCCAGGTCCGTCAGCGTGAGCCGGGCATGGAGACCTGTCCGCAGTACCTCGACCGACCGGGCGATCACGCCCGGATGCTCGTCGGCGAGTGTGTCCGTCATCGGTGGCGACTGTACGGGCGAGTACGGGCGGCTCCACCCGCGCTAGCCGGGCGAGGGCGCGGCCTCCTGCTTCTTGATGTCCGGCACCTCGGTGCCCCTGAGGGAGGCGCGCGCCGTCTCGGGTGCGCGCCACACCGCGATGATGCCGACTACGCAGGCGCCCATCATGTAGTAAGCGGGCCACAGGGTGATGCCGTGCTCCGCAACGACGTACTTGTCGATGAGCGGCACCGTCCCACCGAACGCCGCTGTGGATATGTTGTACGCGAGCGCGAAGCCCGCGTACCTGACGTGGGTGGGAAAGAGCGCCGGGAAGGTCGCGGAGATGGTGCTCAGCTGCAACACGAGCAGCAGGCCCAGAACGAGGAAGCCGACCACGGCCCACCCGATGTTGATCCGCATCACAAGGAACGCCGGTATGGACAGTACGAGAAAGCCGACTCCGGAGATGTACCAGAGCGGTTTTCGGCCTATGTGGTCGGACCATCTCCCAGCGAGATTGATCACGCACATCATGCCCGCGTACACGCAGGCGGTGATGAGTAGCGCCGTGCTCGAGCTCAGGTGGATTGTGTCTCCGAGGTATGTCGGCATGTAGGTGAGCAGCGTGTAGTCGGTGACGTTCAGCATGATCACCATGCCGCCGCAGACCAGCAACGGTCGCCACTGCCGGAAGATGTCCGCCCATTGGGTGGCGGTGCTGGTTTCCTTCTGCCCCGACTCCTCCAGCTCGCGGAACACCGGGGTGTCTTCGAGCTTTAGTCGCATGTAAAGACCGACGGCGCCGAGTGGGGCGGCGACCAGGAACGGGATGCGCCAACCCCATGCCTGCATCGCGTCCGGGCCGATGAGGAACGAGACGACCGTAGTGATGACGATGGCCAAGAGATAGCCGGACAGGGTGCCGAACTCCAGGAAGCTGCCGAGGAAGCCGCGGCGCCTGTTCGGCGCGTACTCGGCCATGAAGGTTGCAGCTCCCCCGTACTCGCCGCCCGTGGAGAAGCCCTGGACCATCCGGAGGAACACCAAGATGATCGGCGCGGCGACACCGATGGTGTCGTAGCCGGGCACTACACCGAGCAGGAAGGTGCAGCTCGCCATCAGGATGATGGTGAGGGCGAGGATCTTCTGCCGGCCGAGCCGGTCGCCGAGTGGCCCGAAGACGATGCCGCCGAACGGCCGTACGGCGAAGGAGACGGCGAACACGCCGAACGCCGACAGGGTTTGCAGCGTCGGGTCGTCACCTGGAAAGAAGTTTGCGCCGATGGCCGACGCCACGTAGGCATACGAGCCGTAGTCGTACCACTCGGTGGCGTTCCCCATCGCCGAGCCGGCGATGGCCCGGCGAAGGGTGCTCTTGTCGGGCGCCGCGATGTCGTCGTCGCCCCGGGGTGCCGCGTACTCGTCTGCCATCGGGTCGCCTCCTGTAGGTGAGCCCTTCGGCTCAGCCGTTGACCGCCAGGCCGACCGCCTTGGCCCAGATCTCGAGGGCCGCGTCGATCTGCTCGGCTCCCACGACAAGTGCGGGAATCATGCGTACGACGTTTCCGTGCGCACCGCAAGTTAGCAGCAACAGCCCGTTGTCCGCAGCGGCGCGCTGGGCCCGTTCCGCCGTGTCGGTGTCGGGGTTGCCGGCCTCGTCGGTGAACTCGTTGCCGAGCATCAGGCCCAGCCCGCGCACGTCGCCGATGACGGAGTGCTCCGCGGCTACGCTACGTAGCCCGTCGGCGAGGCGCTTGCCCATTCGGCCTGCGTTCTCGACCAGGCCCTCGTCCCTGATCACGTCGAGCGTGGCGCTCGCCGCCACGCACGCAACCGGGTTCGCTCCGTAGGTGCCGCCCTGCGAGCCGGGCCACGCCTTGGCCATCAGGGCTTCCGGAGCGGCGAGCGCGGAGAGTGGGAAACCGCTCGCGAGGCCCTTGGCGGTGACGAGCACGTCGGCGCGGGTGCCGAAGTGGTCGTGCCCCCAGAACCGTCCGGTACGGCCGAAGCCGGTCTGCACCTCGTCCATGACGAGCAAGATGCCGAGCCTGTCGGCGCGCTCGCGCAGGCCGGCGAGGAAGCGCTCGTTGGCCGGTACGTACCCGCCCTCGCCGAGCTGCGGTTCGACGAAGAACGCCGCGGTGTCGGACGCGGGTGCGGTCGTCGCGAGCACGTAGTCCAACTCCCGCAACGCGAAGTCGGTGGCCGTGTCCTCATCCCAGCCGTACCTGTAGGCGTACGGGAAGGGCGAGACCGCGACACCGGACGGCATCGGGCCGATGCCGGCGCGGAACTTGGTGCCGGAGGTGGTGAGCGCGGCGGCGCCGTACGTCCGGCCGTGGAAGGAGCCGTGGAACACCACGATGTTCTCCTTGCCGGTGGCCTGGCGTACGAGGCGCATCGCGGCCTCGATCGCCTCGCTGCCGGAGTTGACGAAGAACAGCGAGTCGATCCCGGGCGGCAGGACCTGGCCCAGCTTCTCGGTCAGGTCGCGCAGCGGCTTGCTGAGCACGGTCGTGTACTGGCCGTGGATCAGCGTCGCCACCTGCTCCTGCGCGGCGGCGACGACCGTCGGGTGGCAGTGCCCGGTGGAGGTGACGCCGATGCCCGCGGTGAAGTCGAGGTACTGGCGCCCGTCGTCGTCGTAGAGATAGACACCCTCCCCGCGGGACGCACGCACGGGCGTGGCTTGCTTGAGGTGCGGGGATAGCTGGGCCATGGGTAACTCCTCGTAGGATTGTTGACAATCCGCCACGATACAGGCTGTGCTGCCGCCGGCAACAGTGACTCGCGGCGCTCGATACGCTGCGAAGTACGGCAACGTGAGCGAAGGAGTGGTGCGAGATGTCGACCCTTGAACAGGAGACCTCGGTCGTCAAGGCGGTACCGAAGGACCTGTACATCGGGGGCTCGTGGCGCCCCGCGGAGGGTGGCGCGACGTTCGACGTCGAGGACCCGGCGACCGGCAAGACGCTCTGTGCGGTCGCCGACGCGTCTCCCGCGGACGGCATGGCGGCAATGGATGCGGCCGTGGCCGCGCAGGGGGAGTGGGCGCAGTACCCGGCACGCGAGCGCGGCGAGATCCTGCGCCGTGGCTACGAGGCGTTGATGGACAGGCAGGACGAGCTCGGCCTGCTCATGACGCTGGAGATGGGCAAGCCGCTCGCGGAGGCGAAGGGCGAGATCGCGTACGCCGCGGAGTTCTTCCGCTGGTTCGCCGAGGAGGCGGTTCGCATCGACGGCGGCTACGCTCCGTCCGCGAACGGCCAGGACCGGGTCATCGTGATGCGTCAGCCCGTCGGCCCGACCATCCTCATCACGCCGTGGAACTTCCCGATGGCGATGGGCACGCGCAAGGTCGGCCCGGCGATCGCCGCCGGCTGCACCGTGGTGCTGAAGCCCGCCGACCTGACCCCGCTCTCGGCGCTCGCGATGACCGAGATGCTCGAGCAGGCCGGGCTGCCGGCCGGCGTGGTCAACGTGGTGACCACCAAGGACGCCGGCGGGGTGATGGAGCCGCTGATCCGCAGTGGCAAGGCGCGCAAGCTGTCGTTCACCGGCTCGACCGCGGTCGGCAAGAAGCTGCTGGAGCAGGCGTCGGAGAAGGTGCTGCGCACCTCGATGGAGCTGGGCGGCAACGCGCCGTTCCTCGTCTTCGACGACGCCGACCTCGACGCCGCCGTCGACGGCGCGATGCTCGCCAAGATGCGCAACGTCGGGGAGGCGTGCACGGCGGCCAACCGGTTCTACGTGCACGAGTCCGTCGCCGACGACTTCGCCCGCCGGCTCGCCGGGCGGATGTCGGCGTCCGTGGTCGGTCGCGGTACCGACGATGGCGTCACGGTGGGCCCGCTCGTCGAGGGGCGCGCGGTGGAGAAGGTCCAGGGCCTCCTCTCGGACGCTGTGGACAAGGGCGCGCGCGTCGTGACCGGAGGCGAGCCGACGAACGGCACCGGGCACTTCTTCACCCCGACCGTGCTCACCGACATCCCCGAGTCGGCGCAGATGCGGCGAACCGAGATCTTCGGTCCGGTCGCCGCGATCTCCACGTTCACGTCCGAGGACGAGGTGATCGCGGAGGCGAACGACACCGAGTACGGGCTGGTGTCGTACGTCTACACCCGTGACCTCGCCCGGGCGCTGCGGGTGTCCGAGCGGCTGGACTCCGGCATGGTCGGCCTGAACAAGGGCATGGTGTCGAACGCCGCGGCCCCGTTCGGCGGTGTCAAGCAGTCCGGCATCGGCCGCGAGGGCGGCCGGCTCGGCATCGAGGAGTTCCTCGAGGTCAAGTACGTCGCCGTACCCGCGCCGTAACCGCGCGGGTGGTCCAGGCCTGTGGGCCGCAAAGTGCCCTTGGTGCCCCTATGAAGGCATCATGGGCACCTTGCGGCCCCATGTGAGCGTGACGGGCACTATGCGCCCTGGCCCTAGGAGAGTGACTGGACGCGCTTGAGCATCGGGATGCTCGGGAAGCGATCGTCGCGGATCTTGGTGAGCAGTAGCTCGGCGTAAGCGGGCACCTCGTCGGGCTCGAGCAGCGACTCGATCATGTCGAGCATGGTGTACGAGGGGTAGATGTCCTCGTCGACCTTGCTGATGAGCATGTCCAGCAGCTGTTCGCGAACGGACTGGTCTTCTGCCATTGCCTGTCCTTCCTGTCCTTCCTGGCTCCTGCGCCGGCGTCACGCCAGCAGGGTTCCGAGCGGGCCGAGATCGATGTTCAGGTCCTCGGGGTTGATGCCGTACCGCTCCTCCAGCTGTGTCATGGCCTGCTCGAGCCGCATCAGCCCACGCCCGAGGTCCTCGACCTGCTCCTCGGTCAGGTCGCCCTGGTCGACGCGGCGCAGCGCCTGCCGTTCCATCAGCTGCCGCACCAGCTCCACGATGGTGAGCACCAGCCGCAGCAGGTCGCGCTCGACCGCGTCCGGGTCGGTCTCCAACCGGTGGGGAAGGGTGCGTACGTCACTCATGTCTCTGCCTCCAGCTCGCTGCGTACGGACATCAGCAGCGCGTGCAGCTTGATCTGGACGAGGTCGACGCCGGACAACGAGATGGTGATGTCGCCGGCGAGCACGACCCCCGTGCCCAGCAGCCGGTCGAGCAGGTCGACCAGCGCGACCTGCCGCCTCGGCTGCTCGGTGACGGTGTCAGCTGTCATGCGTTCTCCAGCTCCGCGAACGAGTAGGGGGGCCACGGCCCGGTCAGCTCGAACCGTACGCTCGGCAGCCGCGACTCCAACCGGCTGACGGCTGCCTCGAGGTCCCCGGTTCGGTCCCGTTCCACCAGGTACGCACCGTTGAGGATCATCCGGCCCGCGTAACCGCCGAGCCGCTGGTCCTGCGCCGGATGGCGCCGGCTCGCCACGCCGACCGCGGCCAGCTCGGCGTGGATCTCCTCGCCCGTCGCGGCGGCCGCCCGCTCGTGCTCCTCGCGCTGCGTGGTCTCGGCCCGGCGCCGCTGCAGGTACGCGGTCCCGGACTCCGTGGCGGAGTCCTCCGGGACGCTGCGCGCGGCGGCGTCGTCCAAGTACGCCTTGATGCCGCACTCGGTGCGGCCGTCCAGCCGGGCGAGGGTGCTCTCGATGCTGTCGCGCCGCTCGTCCAGCGTGCGGCGCACCCCGTCGTCGTCCAGATAGACAGTGGCGAGGCGCAGCGGCGCGACCGAACCGCTCGCCGCCAGCGCCCCCACGACCTGGTTGTGTGCACGCGCGACCCGTTCGAGCCAGCCGAGATCCTCCAGGTTCGCGCGCAGCGCCTCCTCGCCGAACTCATCCAGGCTCACCGTGCTGACCGCCGCGGCGAGGCCGTCCTGGTCGAGGGTTCGCACCGGCGCGTCCGAAACCCCGCGTACGTCCTCGAGGGAAGCGGCGGCCTCGCCGCGCGTGATCGCGTAGAGGTAGGTGCCGGTCTCAGCCATCGCGGTCACCCCCTTCGTCTGTACCGGGTTCCAGCGCCGACACGCGCTGGCGCAGGCGCTCGTTCTCCTCCTCCAGCTCGCGGTTACGCGCGGCAGAGCTCAGCGAGGGGTCGTCTTTCCACCAGTCGATCCCCATCTCGGCCGCCTTGTCGACCGACGCGACCAGCAGGCGGATCTTCACTGTCAGCAGCTCGATGTCGAGCAGGTTGACCTTGATGTCGCCCGCGACGACGATGCCCTTGTCGAGGACACGTTCCAGCACGTCGGCGAGGTTCGCCGGCTGGGGAGCCGGCGTCGTCGACGCCCTGCTGGCCGGGGCCTGGTAGCCGTCGCGGCCACGAGCGAGCTGGTCCACGGTCACTCCTCGTGTAGTTGGGCGCGGGTGTACCGCCTGAGCCGCCGGTACGAGAGCAGGTCACCGTTCTCGTCCAGGTCGGCCTGGTAGACGGCCATGACATCGGCGGTCTCCGGAACCCGGTGGATCTCCAGGACCTCCACCTCCAGCTGCCAGCCGTCGTCCGTACGCGACAGCGCCGTGACCGCCTCCGCGTTACGCTGCGTCAGCTCGGCCAGCTGCTGTGCGCCCGTCCGCGCCACGGCGGCGGCTCCCCGCTTGCGGCCCGCGGTTCGCGACTGCGTGCGCCCTTGCTTGTTGGTGTTCTCGTCGGCGGTCGTCATTGGCTCCCTCCGTCCGCCGGCCTCATGCCCGCAGCAAGCGGGCCATCAGCTGGTTCTCCAGCTCGTCGGCCTCTTCGTCGCTGAGCACGCCCGCCGCGCGGGCCTCGTCGACCTCCTCCAGCTGGCGTCGGATCGTCGCCGGGTCGTAGTACTCGGCCTCTGCCTGCTCGCGTACCCGCTCCGCGATCCACGCGGTCGCGCGTACCGGTGCAAGCGGCAACGTCAGCAGTCCGGTGAACAAGCCCATGTCAGTCGCCCGGTACGAAGTCGTACGGTGCCTGTGGACCGATCAGGCGCAGCCTCATCCGTGCCGACTCTCGCTTGCCGAGGCTCTCCACCGCTTCCTCCAGGCCCGTGTGCCCGGTGCGGTCCACGAGCAAGGCGGCGTCCAGCACGTCCTCTGGCGTCCCCGGCTCGCGGCTCTCGACGGCGCGGATGTGAGGATCAAGCGCGTCGAGCATCGCCGCCGCGTCGGCCGCGGCCTTGCGGCCCAGCACTCCGACGACGAGTTCGCCCAAGCGGACGCTCTGCCCGTACACCGGCTGTTCTCGCGTGGCGGTGCTGAGGTGCTCGATCTCCGGGTCCTCTGCGACGATCTCGCGCAGCAACGGCTCCTCGAGGTAGCGAGCCCGCAGCGTGTACTGCACCGCTCCCGCGAGCTCGGCGAGCAGCTCGGCATACCGGTCGAGCGCGGGCCCCAAGCCCGCCTCGAGGGTGCCCTCGTCCGCGACGGTGCCGAACCGCAGCGGCAGAACATCGCTTCGCGCCGCGACCGCGTCGAGCACCCGGCTGTGCGCGAGCAGGTCGTCGCGGGTCGTGATGTCCCGGCCGGCCTCGATCGGGCTGGCGAGCAGCGCCAGGTCAGCGGCATCCAGCAGCACGAGGTCGCGCGCGCCGCCGACACCCACCAGATCGCCCGGAAGGTCACCGCGTGCGGCCATGACGCCGTACAGGTAGTACGCGGTCGCCTGGCTCGCCTGGCTCGCCTGCGCCGCGGTCATCGCTCGCTCGAGGATCTACGGCGCGTCTGTTGTTGGCGCGGCTTCTCTGTTTGCTGGGACCGTCGCCTGGGCTGGCGCTCGGATTCGCTCTCGTCCTTGTCCTCGTCGGAATCGCCGGTCAGCGTTTCCTTGATGCCCGACAGCGCGCCGGCGGTCTTGCCCTTCGCGCCGCCCTCGGTCATGCTCTCCATCATCTCGGGCAGGTCCTTGCCGCCCTGCTGCGTGAGGTCCAGCCTGCTCGTCGCCTCCGCGAAGCGCAGGTAGGTGTCGACGCTCGCGATGACGATGCGGGCGTCGATGGTGAGCAGCTCGATGCCCACCAGCGAGACGCGGACGTAGGCGTCGATCACCATGCCCTTGTCGAGGATGGTGTCGATGACGTCGGCGAGTGAGCTCGCCTGCGGGCGGTCGACGTACCCGCCTCTGGAACGCTGCGTCGTTGCGACAGTCATGGGTCACCTGCTCCTTCCAGACGTCGCCGGGCGGCGAGTCCTGCGATTGCGGGGTGCTTCCTCGGCCGGTTCTTCCGGCGCTTCCTCTTCCTCGTCCTCCGGCGCTTCCTCTTCCTCGTCCTCCGGCTGTTCCTCGTCCTCGTCCTCCGGCTGTTCCTCGTCCTCGGCTGCCGGCTCCTCCTCGGGCGACTCCTCGTCGTCCTCGTCCTGTGGCTCATCTTCAGACCCGGGCGGCTCCTGATCGTCTCGGCCCTCGCCGCTCTCGTCCTGGTCTTCCTCTTCCTCGGCCAGCGCGTCCTCGTGGCTCTTGACGACCTCGCTGTCACGGATCTCGCCGCGCCAGCCCTCGACGTCGTCGGGGTCGAGGATCGTCTGGGTCATCACGTGCCGGCGGAAGTGCTTGAGCTCGAGCCGGGCACGGCGCCCCTGCGCGCGCCACAGGTTCCCCGTCTTCTCGAAGAAGCCCTGCGGGTGGTACTCGAGCACCACCAGGATCCGGGTCAGGCGCGGGCCGAGCTCGTGGAAGGTGACGGTTCCGTCGACGTGGCCCTTCTGTCCCGATGAGCGCCACACGATGCGGTCGTCGGGAACCTGCTCGGTGATGGTCGACTCCCAGGATCGGTGCGACCAGAAGACCTGAGCCTTCAGGTTGACCTTCCCGTCCTCCTCCTGCTCGGCGTGCTCCACCTTCTTCATGAAGCTGGTCCAGTCCTGGTACTGCGTCCACTGGTTGTACGCGACCCGCACCGGTACGCCGACGTCGATGTCCTCGACGATGTTGGTGACCTTCACGTCACCACCTCCTCCGCCGCTCGAGCCGCCGCCCAGCGCTTCCTTCACCTTGTCCCCGACGCCGGAGAAGACCCCCTTGAGCGCACCCTTCGCCGGGGACCCACCCTGAGCGCCTTCCTGTGCCCCCCGTATCGCGGCCATCAGGCCCGGGCCGCCCTTGTCGTTCGCGTACTCGGTGAGCCGCTCGGTGAGACCCTGTGCCTGATCTACCAGGGAGTTGGCGCCCCGCTCCGCGAATGCGAGTGCCACGTTCTTCAGCTCGTCCTTCAGCCGGTCGGTGGGAAGGTCGCGGGCAAGCTCGCCCAGGCCGGGTGTGCTCTTCGCGTCAGCCATTGGACTTGCTCCCTCGCTGCCGCGACGAGCTCTTGGTCGACCTGCTCGAGCTCGTCGACTTGCGGCGGGAACTCGTCGAACCCCCGCGACTGGAGCTGCTGCGCTTGCGCGCCGGCTGCGGTTCGGGTTCGGGCTCGGGCTCTTCCTCGTCGTCGGCCGATTCCTCGTCGTCGTCGGCAGGTTGCTCATCGGACGGCGGTTCCTCGTCCGCGGGCGGCTCCTCCTCGCCGGTACCCTCCGATCCGGGGGACCGCAACTGCGTCGCGCGCTGCTGGAGCCGATCGCTCAGCGCGTCCATGCCCTTGCCGGCAGCCGCTGCCGCGGCCTCGCGGCCCGCGTCGGCGAGGCGGCCGCGTGCGTCACCGCCAATGCGCTGCAGCGCCGGTGAGGACTCGAGCAGGTTCTTGCCCTGCTCGAGCAGCGCGGTTCTGTCCAGACGCTTGCCGGCGGCAACCGCGCCGAGCATCAAGGCGAGCTTCATCTTCTTGGTCCGGCCGAGGGCGTAGCCGATGGCTATGCCGAGCGCGACCGTACCTTGCGATTTCATCGTCGGCTCTCCAACCTTTGTATGGCATTGGTACAGCTGCCCCCCGGTTGGCGAGCGGCACGTCATGGTGACGCCGCCCTTCATCAAAACGCGGGCCTTTGGCTGGCGACCTCCCCAGAGCCGACGCTATGGGCCTGTCGTTCTCGGTACCCAAGGGCGCACGGGGCAATCACGCTGGTGCCCGCTTTTACCCGATATTGAGAAATGATCACGGTATGTACTCGTTACCGGCTTCCCACGACCTGCCGACCGTGAGGGGTAGGACCCGTGTACGGGCAGTAGCGCCCGCTCGTCAGGCCTGGTGTGGCGCCAAGCGGCCGATCGCGTCGTGCATGTGGTCCTCGAGCAGCGCCAACGCGCGGTCGGTGTCCTGCTCCTTGATCGCTTCGACAATGCTCGCGTGCTCGGCGGCGAGGTCCGCGGGCGCGTGGTACTTGCTCGGCAGCGCGGCCATGCACATGCGTGTCTCGACGAGCAGCGTACGCGCCATGCGTTCCAGTCGCGCGCTGCCCGACTCGGCGACGAGCACCTCGTGGAAATCGAGGTCGCTGCGGCTCAGCGCCGCGTGGTCGCGTTTCTTCGCGGCCCGCTCCATCCGGGCGGCGGCCTTGCCGAGGCGGTTCGCCGCACCCGGGTCCGCCTGCTGGACGATCATCGTCACCGCGGCGCCCTCGACCGCCATCCTGGCGGCGTAGATGTCGTCAATGTCCGCTGGGGTCAACTCCGTTACGAAAAGGCCGCGGTGCCGGACGCTGCGAAGCAGGCCCTCCTGCACCAGCCGCTGCATCGCCTCGCGCAACGGTCCGCGGCTCACGCCGAAGCGGGCGGCGAGGTCCGCCTCGCCGAGCTGGTCACCCTGGGCCAGCGCGCCGGACATGATCGCCTCGCGCAGTTGGTCGGCGATGAGGCCCGCGGTCGGTTCGCGGCTGATCGGCTTGAGCGAGTCGGCTGGCGCCATCGCCTATGCCCTTGCGCGATCCGGCGACAGGCGGAACAGCGCGCCGAGCCCGGCGGCCCGCTCGTGGTGGCCGGCGAGCCGCAGCCCCTCCCAGGCGGTGACCTGGTTCGCGGTGAGCACGGGCTTGCCCGCCGCGGCCTCCATCGCGTCGAGCCATGCGACGGTGTGCAGGGCTGTGTCGGGCAGGAGCACGGCCTCGGCGTCAGCGGCACCGCTCTCGGCGGTCGACGCCGCGAGCTCCAGCACCGCCTCCCGGCCGAGGTCACCGACGTCGGCGGCCTGCAGGATGTCCTTGCTGGTGAACGACACCACCTCGATGCCGCCGGCCGCGAGGAACTCCACGAACCTGGCGGCGATGCCCTCGGGGTACGTAGCCGCGACCGCGACCCGGCGCACGCCGAGCGCGTGCGCAGCCTCGACGAACGCGATGGACGTGCTGGACGCGGGTACGTCGGCGGTCGAGGCCAGGGTGTCGGCCTGGTCACGCGCGCCGTCCCAGCCGAACACGAAGCTGCCGCTCGTACACGCCCACATCACGGCGTCCGGGCGGTGCGGTGCCAGCTGACGCCACCCTGCGGCCAGCTCGTCCGGCTGACCGACGGCGAGCAGGTTGTCCTCGGTGTGGGCGACGTCGTCCGGCGTGGTGTGCACGAGCGGGAGCGCGACGCTGGAGCCGAGCAGCCGCTCGACGCCTGCGTAGTCGTCCTCGGCCGCGTAGCCGGGGTAGAGCATGCCGACGGTCGTGTTCTCGGCCACGAACACCTCCAGGGCAGTCGCTGATTGTTGACAATCCTACTGGCCCTTCCTAGCGTCAACACCTACCATCGTCGGCACGTCGAAACGAAGGTGGAGGCCCAGATTGGCCAGATACATCGAGATCTCCTTGGACAAGCGGGGCGTGACCTGTGTCGCGCAGCTGCTCGACGACCTCGCTCCGCGTACGTGTGAGGCGATCTGGAAGGCGCTGCCGGTGGGGTCCGACGCGTACCACGGCAAGTACGCGCGCAACGAGATCTACACCCTCGTCCAGGCGTTCGCCGACCCCGAACCGGGTGCGGAGAACACCACCATCACCCCCATCCCCGGCGACCTGTGTTACTTCTCGTTCCCGAAGGCGGAGATAGCGACGCCCTCGCACGGGTACGGCACGTCCGAGGAACCGTACAAGGCGGATCGGATCGTCGACCTCGCGCTGTTCTACGAGCGGAACAACCTGCTGTTGAACCCGGACTCCGGCTTCGTTCCCGGCAACGTGTTCGCCACCATCACACAGGGCCTGGCCGACATGCGGGAGGCGAGCGAGGACCTGTGGAAGCGCGGCGTCGAGGGGGAGACGCTGACGCTCCGCCGCAAGGAGTAGGCCGGGCAACGTGTCAGTAGCTCAGCCCGCTACAGCGAGCTGAGCTACTGACACCCGGTCAATCGAACAGGCGCTGGCCGTTCGGCGCCGCTGTGCCGCCGCAGCTGCGCAGCGCCGACCAGATGCTCACCTGGTTGGCGGTGAGGACCGGCTTGCCCAACGCGCGCTCGAGCGGCGTGATCGCGTCGAAGGTCGGCAGGTTCGTGCAGCTGACGAACACCGCCTCCGCGTCCGGCCGGTCGGCGGCGAGCACGAGCTGTACGAGCTCCGCGTACGGCACGAGCCAGATGTGCTCGAGCAGCCCGAGGTGCGCGCTGGACACGACGGTGACGCCCGCCTCGGCGAGGAAGTCGTGCAGGCGAGTCGTCATGCTCTCCACGTACGGTGTCGCGACCGCGAGCCGGCTGATGCCGAGGTAGTTCACGGCGTCGAGCAGCGCGCCGGAGGTCGTAACCGCAGCGGGCGCGCCCACCGACCCGATGGCCTCCCGCAAGTCGCGCTCGCCGGCCATGCCGTGCACGAAGCTGCCCGAGGTGCACAGGTAGACGACCACCTCGGGCTCTGCAGTCAGCACCTCGGCGGTACCTGCCTGGACGGTCGCGTAGTCGCTCACGAGCTCGGCCATCTCGACGGTGACGGGGACGGCGAGACGCGGCGTGCGCGTGATGTGCAGCGATGTGGTGTCCGGCACCCATCGCCAGACCTCCCGGTCCAGCGCGAAGTCGTACGGGGTCACGATGCCGATCCCGTGTTGAGGCAGGACTTCTGCCACCTCGACGGGAACGCGCACGGTCTGCTCCAACCAGCCACCTCCGCTTCCGACGACGCCGCCGCGAGATTGTTGACAATCCTACGGTCGCTGTCTAGCGTCACGGCGGTGGCCAACCCTCCAGAACTCGTCGTGCTGTGCGATGACTCCCGCCCGTCCGGCATGGAGGAGGTCGAGCGGCTCGCGCGTGTCCGGTACGTACAGCCCGCCGAGCTGCCCGACGCGATCGGTGACGCCGACGCGCTGTTCATGTGGGCGTTCCAGTCGACCGCGCTGGCCGATGCGTGGCCGCGCGCCCACCGGCTGCAGTGGGTGCACACGGCGAGCGCCGGCGTCGACCGGGTCCTGATCCCGGAGGTCGCGAAGAGCGACGTGGTGGTAACCAACTCCCGTGGCGTGTTCGACGACGCGATCGCCGAGTACGTGCTCGGCCTCGTCCTGCTGTTCGCCAAGGGCATGCACGACACGCTCGCCCGGCAACGCACCCGTACCTGGGAGCACCGGGATACCGAGATGGTGGCCGGCCGGTCGGCCCTCGTCGTCGGTGTCGGGCCGATCGGCCGGGCGGTGGGGCGGCTGCTGGCCGCCGCCGGCATGCACGTGAGCGGGGTCGGGCGTACGGCGCGTAGCGAAGACCCGGACTTCGGTACGGTGCTGGGGTCGGCGGACCTCGCCGACGCGTTGCCGGCGGCCGATTACGTGGTGGCCGTGGCGCCGCTCACCGAGGAGACGAGGGGGATGTTCGATGCGGCCGCGTTCGCCCGGATGCGGTCCACCGCACGATTCATCAACGTCGGGCGCGGTCCGCTCGTGGTGGAGCGCGACCTGATCGCGGCGTTGCGCGAGGAACGGATCGCCGGCGCGGGACTCGACGTGTTCGAGGAGGAGCCCTTGTCGTACGATTCCCCGCTGTGGTCGATGTCCAACGTCGTCGTGTCCCCGCACATGTCCGCCGATTACGTCGGTTGGCTGGATACGCTCGCCCGCGTGTTCGTCGATAACTTCCATCGCTGGCATGGTGGAGAAGAGTTGCGAAACGTCGTCGACAAGTGGCTCGGTTACGTGCCGTCAGCCCCATAGGAGGTAGCCGAGCATGGCAGACACTGAGGGTGCGCTGCGCACCGCGGCGCAGCTCGTCGCCGCGTACAAGCAGGGCGACCTCTCCCCGGTCGAGGCCACCCAGGCGACCCTAGACCGCATCGACCAGCTGAACGACACGGTCAACGCGTACTGCCTCGTCGACCGCGACGCCGCCCTCGCCTCCGCGCGCGCGTCCGAGGCGCGCTGGCGACGCGGCGAGCCGAGCGGCCCGGTGGACGGCGTCCCGACCTCGATCAAGGACATGTTCCTCACCGCGGGCTGGCCGACGCTACGCGGTTCACACACGGTGAGCGAGGACCAGAACTGGGACGAGGACGCGCCGTGCGTCGCCCGGCTTCGCGAGACCGGCGCGGTGCTCGTCGGCAAGACCACGACGCCCGAGATGGGCTGGAAGGGCGTCACGGACAGCCCGCGTACCGGGGTCACCCGCAACCCGTGGGACCTGTCGAAGACCCCCGGCGGGTCGAGTGGGGGGAGCGCGGCGTCGGTCGCCCTCGGCATGGCACCACTCAGCGTCGGCACCGACGGGGGTGGCTCGGTACGCATACCAGGCGCGTTCAGCGGCGTCTTCGCGCTGAAGCCGACGTACGGCCGGATCCCGATCTACCCGCCGAGCGCGTTCGGCACGCTGTCGCATGCGGGTCCCATGACGTGGACCGTTGAGGACGCGGCGCTGCTGCTCGACGTGGTTACCGGGCCCGACGGCCGGGACTGGTCCGCGCTCCCCGAGCCCGTGGGCTCGTACACCGGCGGGCTCGGCAGCGGCGTTCTCGGCCGGCGCGTCGCGTTCAGCCCGGCACTCGGCTACGTCGACGTCGACCCGGAGGTCGCCGCCGTGGTCGCGTCCGCGGTCGACGTCCTCTCCGGGCTCGGCGCGCAGGTGGAGGAACGCGATCCGGGCTTCACCGACCCCATCGATGCCTTCAACGTGCTCTGGTACTCCGCCACCGCGAAGATCGTGGAGCCGCTGTCCGACGAGGATCGTGCGCGCCTGGATCCGGGGTTCGCGGAGGTCGCCGAACTGGGTGCCGGCTACTCCGCGGTGGACTATCTCGGTGCCAACGCCGAGCGGATGAGCCTGGGCTCGATGATGGGCAGGTTCCACGAGACGTACGACCTGCTCATCACACCGACCGTCCCGATCCCGGCGTTCGACGCCGGGCAGGAGGTACCGACCGGCTGGCCGCACAAGAGGTGGACGAGCTGGACGCCGTTCAGCTACCCGTTCAACATGACCCAGCAGCCGGCAGCGACGGTTCCTTGCGGGTTCACCTCGGGTGGGCTTCCGGTCGGGTTGCAGATCGTGGGCCCGCGGCACGCGGACGGACTCGTGCTCTCGGCTGCCAAGGCCTTCGAGGACGCCCGGCCCTGGACGGATCACCGGCCGCAGCCCGCGTAGCTGTACGGGACTGCTGTCGTGCGAGGACGGGTGACGGGTTACGGGCCAGCGGACCGCATTGTGTGCTCCGCGATGGAACGCCGGAAGGCCTCGAGATCACCGAGCCTGGTGTGCAACAGCTCGACGACGCCCTCGTCGTCCACCCGTGCGTAGCCGTGCACGAGCAGGTCTCGGAACCCTGCCATGCGTTCCAGCAGGAAACGCAGCCGGGCCGCGTCCACCATCAGCGGCGGCCTGCGGCGATCTCGGCAAGCAGCTCTTTTTCGAAGCCGCGGAAGGCGATGTTGAAGTCCTCGAACTCCCGGAAGACGCGGCTCTCGAGTTCGACCCGGCCCGGCTCGTCGACCGAGTAGATCGTCTCGTGGCGCTGCACGATGCGACCGCGCAGCGGCAACGGTGCGTCGTTGAGGACGACCATGCTAGTACCGACGCGTCGCACAGATGACTTACCACGACGTACAGGGATCTACCAGGAGCTGTGGACCGAGGTAAGTCCCGGTTGATCACGGTACCGTGACCAACCGGGACGGGTTGTGTTCCTCTACCAGTTGTGCTCGTCGCTCACGTTCGGCGGCAGCGGGACGTTCGCCGGGTGGATGACGTACGCGATGCCGCCGGAGTGCGGCACCCACGCGTTCTCGACCTGGTCGCGCCTGTAGACGCGGGTGACGCTCGCGTCGTGCGCGGTCGCCGGGTCGTTGATGATGACGTCGCCGTCGGCGGTGAACCCGGTGATGACGAACAGGTGCCCGTTGGTGGAGTACCCGGCGCCGTCCATGTCCTCCGCGTCGAACGACACCGAGATCACCAGCGGGATGCCCGCCTTGATGAACTGCTCGGCCTCGGCCAGTGACCGCAACCGCGTGACGAACGACTCCATGTGCGGGAACTCCGCGGCGTACGCGGCGTTGAACGGCCAGTTGCCCGCACCGTCGTAGTTGTAGTCGAAGGTGTACCGGGCGGCGTAGTCGACCTGCGGGTCGACGTGCGGCTTCGGCTCCACCCACCGCAGCTTGGCCTGCGGCACCCGACGGTTCCAGGAGTACACGTCCATCGTGGTGGAGGTCGGTGAGCACCAGGCCTCGCCGCCGTTGTCGTACTGCGGGTAGTGGCCGACGTGCTCGTCCTGGGAGAACTCCGGCACGTCGAGCGCGACCCGCTTGCCCAACGTGAATTTGCTCGTCGGTACGGTCTCGGTGCCCGGCAGCCGGGACGCCATCAGGCCGATCTTGGACAGCCGCGGCGTCGCGTTCGTGCCCTTCGGGCGCAGCAGCGTCACCTTGAGCTGGTACGCGTCGATGCTCGTGCCGTCGCTCGCCTTGTAGGTGTCGATCGCGATGTAGCCGTCGTCATCGCCCTGGCTGGGTACGGACGTGCGGTGGATGTCCCCGTGCGCGTAGTCGTCGCCGGACGCCCAGCGCCCCATGATGTACCACTTCGTCCAGCCCGGGTGGTTCGCGCGGCGGCCACGCATCTGGATCTGCACCCAGGTGCCGGTGGGCGTCCGCGCGTTCCAGGAGGCCACCGCCTCGGTCGCGCCGAAGCCGAGCTGATGCACCGGCGAGGTCCAGGTGCCGGAGTCGTACGTGCGCGCGCCGGCGTCGCCGAACGGGTCGGTGTAGGAGAACGGTTCGGCGTGCTTGCCGAGCCGCAGGCGGTTGCCGAGCACGCGGGTGCCGTCGGTCTCACCGTGCTGCAGGCCGCGCGTCCCCTTCCACTGGTGGTAGGAGACGTGCCTGTCCGGCACGCTCTGCTGGCTGGGGGCGGCCGCGGCCGCCCCGGGAAGGACGAGCGCGGTGGTCGCCGCGGCAGCCGTGGCTGCCAGCAGCAGTTTGGTATGAAGCCTTCGTGCCATCTCGGGCCTCCCGAGAGCAAGCCGGGGTCGGACAGTGGCTCAGCGTAGACCCTCGGCCACGCCTGTCGCACCTATCTGACCCGATTACGGCGGAGCGTGAAGGTTTCCTACGCGTCCGCGCGCTCCCCCTTGCCGCCATCGAGCATCTCGCGGGTCGCCTCGCGCAACGCCGTGGTGCTGAGTCGCAGGTACCGGACGACCACCTCGACGTCGGCGTCGCTGAACTCGGGCGCCAGCGCCAGTAGCCGCTGCCGTACCGGTTCGAACACGGCCTCCGCGTGCCGCGTGCGTTCCGGATCGATCTTCACGATGACGCGCCGCCGGTCGCCTGGGTCGCTGGCGCGGTGCACGTAGCCGGCAGCTTCCAGGCGGTCGATCATCCGGGTGGTCGCGCCCGTGCTGATCCGCGTGCGGGCGGCGAGCTCGCCGGCGGTAAGCGGGCCAGTCGCGATCAGGATGTTGAGCCCGTCGACGTCGGTGAGGTTGAGTCCGAGCAGCTCTGCGCCGACCTGGCTGTTGAGCGAGACGGCCGCGATGAACTCGCGATACAGCGGCTCGACGTCGGCGTGAGGAATCTCGCGGTCCGTTGACATCCTGTCCTTTCACTGCACAGTATCTGCGCAGTGCAGATAATTCCTGTGCGCAATGGTACCGGTACGAGCAGCGAGGAAGGACCACGTGGCCTCACCCGTGGCAGGTCCGCCGAGTCCGCAAGCAACGCAGGACGCCGATCCGCGGCGGTGGTGGGCGCTGGCCGTGATGCTGCTTGCGGCCCTGATGGACCTGCTCGACACGACGATCGTAAATGTCGCGATCCCCTCCATCCAGCGTGAGCTGGAGACGACGTACGCGACGGTCCAGTGGCTGGTGGTTGGTTACGTGCTGGCCTTCGCCCTGCTGCTGGTGACCGGTGGGCGGCTCGGTGACGTGTTCGGGCGCAAGCGGGTGTTCCTCGCCGGCGTGGGTTGCTTCACCCTCGCCTCGCTCGGCTGCGGGCTCGCGCCGTCCTCGGGCATGCTCGTCGGCGGCAGGATCGTGCAGGGCGCGGCCGCCGCGGTCATGGTGCCACAGGTTCTCGCCATGGTGCAGGCGAGCTTCCCACCGGCCGAGCGCAGGCGGGCCATCGGCATGTACGCAGGCGTGGGCGGGCTCGCTACGGTGCTCGGCCCGCTCGTCGGTGGCCTCTTGATCCGCGCCGACCTGTTCGGGTGGGGCTGGCGGCCGATCTTCCTGGTGAACGTGCCGGTCGGCGTGGTCACCCTCGTACTCGCCAGCGCGCTCGTGCGCGAGTCGCGCTCACCCGATCCGCTCCGCCTCGATCCCGGCGGCGTGCTGGTCCTGACGGCGGGCCTGTTCGCGCTCGTCTACCCGCTGGTGCAGGGGCGAGAACAGGGCTGGCCGTGGTGGTCGTACGCGATGCTCGGCGCGTGCGTGCCGGTGCTCGCCGGGTTCGCCTGGTACGAGCGGTGGAAGACCAGGCGCGACAACTCCCCGCTGGTGCGGCTCGGGCTGTTCGGCAACCGCGGGTTCGCCGCCGGGCTGCCCGTGGTGCTCGTCTACTTCGCCGGCGTGGGAGCGTTCTTCCTCGTCTTCGTCCTGTACCTGCAGGTGGGCCTCGGCTTCAGCGCGTTGCACGCGGGGGTCACGACGATCCCGTTCTCGGTCGGCACGGCCTGCGCCGCGGCGCTGGCGACCAGGCTGTCCGGCGCCCACTCCCGCCGCGCCCTGGTGTCCGGAGCGCTGCTCAGCGCCGCCGGCATGATGGCTGTCTGGGGCACGGTGCGGTGGCTCGGCGACGACATCACGTCCTGGTGGCTCGTGCCAGGGCTGCTGGTCGCCGGCCTGGGTATGGGGTTCGCGCTCGTACCGGTCGCGGACGTGGTGCTCGGCGATGTGTCCCGCGGCGACGAGGGTACGGCGTCCGGAGTGTTGTCGACGATGCAGCAGGTTGGCAACGCGATCGGCGTGGCGGTCGTCGGTGTGATCTTCTTCGGTGCGCTGTCCAACGGCGCGGCGAACGCGGTCGACGACAGCGTCCCGGCATTGCGCGCGGATCTCTCCGCGGCGCACGTACCGTCGCCCGCCGCCGACAGGATCGTCGCGACGTACCGCCACTGCGGTCGCGTGTCCGCCCGGTCCAACGACCCCGCCGAGGTCCCGGCACGGTGCAAGCATGCCGGCGACGGCAACGGGCGCGTCGCGGCCGCGATCTCCGATGCCAGCGCGAGCGCCCGCGCGGACCTGTTCGACACCGCGTTCCGCGAGGCGCTGTGGTGGGTTGCGGCGGCGTTCGCGGCCACACTCTTGCCCATGCCGCTCCTCCCGCGGACCGTACGTAGGAGCGACGCACCGCTCGTCTGACCGGCAACGTGTCGGCTCGACCCCGGTTGGTTACCGCGCGGTAGCTGACCGGGCCCGCGGGAAGGCGCGCGGAAACCGACCGGGGTCCAGGCAGCCAGCTGAGATACTGACACTTCGGGTAGGGCAAAGGCTCGGGAGCGACCATGGACGACACGACGATTCTCGGGCAGGTACGCGGCCTGGTCGCCGAGGAGCGCGGGCTGCGCGACCAGATGCGGCGCGGCCAGATCGACGGCGCGGCGGAGCGGGAGCGGCTGCAGCACCTGGAGGAGCAGCTCGACCAGTGCTGGGACCTGCTGCGCCGCAGACGCGCGGCGGTCGACGCTGGGCAGGACCCCGACGCCGCGACCGTACGCAACGTCGGCGAGGTCGAGGGCTACCTGCAATAGCGCCACGTTGTCAGTGTCTGGTCGAGCTATGGCTCGACCAGACACTGACAACGTGCGGCGCCCCGGCTAACTCGCGAGGCCGTTCTGGTCGAGGAACTGCTTGGCGACTACCGCGGGCGCGGTCTTGTCGACCGTGATCTGCTTGTTCATCTTCTTCAGCTTGCCGGTGGTGAGCTTGGCAGATATGGCGTTCAGCGTGCTCCGCACCTTGGGGGTTGTCACCTTCTTGGAGATCCACGGCACGACGTTCTGGGCCAGGAACAGGTGCTTGGGGTCCTGCAGTGCGACGAAGTTGTTCTGTGCGATCGCGCTCTGCGTGGTGAAAAGGTCGGCGGCGTCCACCGAGCCGTCCTTCAGTGACTTCACGGTGATCGGGCCGGCGGTGTCGAGCGCCTTGAACTGCTTCCAGTCGAGGCCGTACACCCGCTTCTGGCCCTTCGGGCCGTCGGGACGCTTCGGCCACTCGGGCGGACCGCCGAGGACCATCTTCGGCGCGTACGGCTTGAGGTCGCCGATCGCCTTCAGGTTGTACTTGTTCGCGGTTTCCTGGGTGACGGCGATGGCATCCTTGTCCTCGGCGCTCGACATCTTGAGTACCGTCTGCCCCTTGGGCATCGACTTCTTCAGCTTTGCGTACACCTGTTCGGGGCTGAGGCTCCGACCGCTCTTGCTCTTGCTCAGGTAGAGCCACAGGTTTCCGGTGTATTCCGGGATCAGGTTGATCGAGCCGTCCTGCATTGCGTGCGCGTACGCCTCACGGGCGCCGATGTTGAACTTTCGCTTCACCTGCAGCCCCTTGCCCTCGAGCGCCTGTGCGTAGATCTCGGCGATCAGGGCGTCCTCAGGGAAGTTGGCCGAGCCCACGATCATCTTCTTGCTTGAGCCGCCGCCGTTACCGCCGCCACCGGACAGCGGGTTGCCACCGCCACCGCAGCCGGCCAGCGTCAGCGCAAGCACCGCCGCGGCGAGGACCGCAAACAGACGTCGCATTCATTGCTCCTTCTCGGTCACGCTGCGGCAGTCGCCTGCCGCGCGGTTGTCAACGTGTTGCGGCGTGCCGCGAGCCCACCTGGGGCCGTGACATACCTGAGCCCGACGATCGAGACGTCGAGCAGGATCGCTAGGACCGCGACGAGCACGGCGCCGCCAAGCATCTGCGCGTAGTCGTGCTGGGCGAGCCCGTCGATAAGGAACCGGCCGAGCCCGCCGAGTCCGACGTACGCGGCGACGGTCGCGGTGGAGACGACCTGGAGGGTCGCGCTCCGCAGCCCACCGAAGATGACCGGTAGCGCGGCCGGCAGCTCGGCGGAGAACAGCACCTGCCGCTCGGTCATGCCCATGCCGCGTGCGGCGTCGACGATGTCCGGCTCGACACTACGGATCCCGGCGTACGTCGCGGTGAGGATCGGCGGGATTGCGAGTACGACAAGCGCGATGAGCACTGGTAGCAGGCCGATCGACAGCAGTAGCACGAGAAGCACCAGCAACCCGAGCGTGGGCAGCGCCCGGGCCGCGTTACCGATGTTGATGGCGAGGAACGCGGCCCTGCCGGTGTGCCCGATGTATAGGCCGACGGGAAAAGCGATCGCCCACGCGACGAGCAGGCTGAGGAACGTGTACCAGAGGTGCTGGACGACTCGGTGCGGGATACCGTCAGGTCCCGCCCAGTGGGTGGGATCGGAGAAGAACGCGGTGAGGAAGTGCATCACCGGCTCGCCAGTCTCGTCCATGGCGTGGTCGCTCGCTGCACCAGCACGATGGCGACGTCGGTGAGCAGCGCGAGCAGCACCGAGAGCACGATTCCGGTGACGATCAGCACGTAGGAGCTGATCTGGAAGCCGGTGGTGAACAGGCCTCCGAGCCCGCCTATCCCGATCAGCGCTCCAACACTGACCATCGAGATGGTGGTCACCGCCACGACCCGTAGGCCGGCCGCAATCACTGGGATGGCGATCGGGAACTCGACGGTGAACAGCTGTCGTGCACGCTTCATGCCCATCGCCGTGGAGGCCTGCCGCACCGGCTCCGGTACTGACTGCAGCCCGTCCTTGACGCTTCGGAACAGCAGTGCCACCGCGTAAAGGGTCAACGCGACGATCACGTTCGTGGGGCTGAGGATCTTGGTGCCCAAGATGCTCGGCAGCACGATGAACAGTGCAAGCGATGGGATTGCGTACGCCACGCTGGACGCACCGAGCAGCGGCGCGTTCGCCCAGCGGGTGCGGGCGGCGAGCATGCCGAGCGGTATAGCGATCACCAGCCCGAGGACGATCGGGACGAATGCCAGGTAGAGGTGCTGCAGCAGGTCACTGATGATCTGCGGTTGGTACGCCTGTAGAACCTTGATGATCACCGGTAGCTCGTCTCCCCAGCGGTGACGTGGGCCGCGCTACGGGTCATGGCGTGTACTCCACCTCCGCGGACCGTTGGGCGGTCACGTACTTCGCGATCTCGTCGTGCCCGACACCGCCGAGCACCGCACCATCCTGGTCGACGCGTACGGCGAGGCCGGCGGGAGACGCCAGCGCACCGTCGAGGGCGGCGCGGCAGGAGTCGCTCGCGGTGAACGTGGTGCCGACGGGGATGCTCGTCGGTTCCTCGCTGACGGGGCCCCGGCCGTCCACCCAGGCGACCGGCCGCCTCGCCTCGTCGAGCGACAGGATCCAGTGCTTGCCGGACTCTGTCGACACCTGACGGGGAGCCTCGGCGCCCGCGTCCGCCGCGACCGTGACGAGCTCCTGCAGCGGCAGGTCGTGGGCCGCCACGAACGACAGCCAGCGGTAGCCACGGTCGCGCCCGATGAGGCTCTCGACGAACGCGCTGTTCGGCGTGGCGAGCAGCTGGTCGGGCGGGTCGACCTGGACGAGCTTGCCGCCGGGACCGAAGACCGCGACGAGGTCGCCGAGCTTGACCGCCTCGTCCACGTCGTGGGTCACGAACACGATCGTCTTCGACAGCTCGCCTTGCAGCCGGAGGAACTCCTCTTGCAGGCTTTCGCGGACGATCGGGTCGACGGCGCTGAACGGCTCGTCCATCAGCATGACCGGTGGGTCGGCCGCGAGCGCCCTGGCCACGCCCACTCGCTGCTGCTGGCCACCGGACAGCTGCGCAGGGTAGCGCTTGGCCATCTGCGGATCGAGTCCGACGCGCTCGAGCAGCTCCATCGACCGCTCGCGCGCGGCGGACTTCGACCAGCGGAGCAGCAACGGGACCGTGCAGACGTTGTCGACCACGGTGCGGTGCGGCAGCAGGCCGACCTGCTGGATGACGTAGCCCATACCGCGTCGCAGGCGGGCAAGGTTCATGGTCGCGGTGTCGTCGCCGTCGTGCAGGATACGGCCGGACGTCGGCTCGACCATTCGGTTGATCATCCGCAGCGACGTGGTCTTGCCGCACCCGGACGGCCCGACGAACACCGTGATCTTGCCGGTCGGCATGGTCAGGTCGACCCCGTCGACTCCGACCACGCCTCCAGGGAAGCGTTTAGTGACGGACTGGAACTCGATCATGCCGACCCTCTCGCCACCTGGAGCAGTCACGTAACCCTTACGATCACCGGCGGCCGTGTCAAGTAACGACCCGGTCGCGGCCACGTGGCGTCGACCGCGACGAGCTAGACGTGGCGGTGTCAGGGACTTATCGGCGGCGGCTCGTACGAGCCGGTGGCTCTGGCGCGGCCGGTGGAGGAGAGCGGGTCGGCGATGTCCTCCAGCGACTTGCGCGCGGCGTCGACGCCGAAGATCAGGGCGATGACGCCTCCGGCCGCCATGACCGCCGCCCCGACGAAGTAGCCGATGGTCAGCGGGAACCGGCTGCTTGCGTCGCCGATGAGAGCGGCGAAGATCCGCGGTGCCGCCACGCCGCCGACGAGCTGTGCGATCGCGAAGAAGAACGAGATCGCCTGACCGCGTAGCTCCAGGGGGAAGATCTCGCTGACCGTCAGGTAGGCCGAGGAAGCCCCTGCGGACGCGAAGAAGAAGCAGACGCACCAGAAGATGGTCTGCGTCGTCGCGCTGAGCATGCCGGCGTCGAACAGGACGGCACTGGCCGCCAGGACGATCGCCGAGATGATGTAGGTGCCGAAGATCATCTGTCGCCGTCCCCAGGTATCGAACAGCGGCCCGAGGACGAGCGGTCCCAGCAGGTTGCCAGCGGCAAAGGGGAAGAAGAACAGGCCGAGCGACGCGCTTTTGATGTCGTAGAAGTCCGCGAGTACCAGCGCCTGGGTGAAGAAGATGGCGTTGTACAAGAACGCCTGGGTCACCATCATCGAGAACCCGAGGAACGAGCGGGACGGGTACTCCTTCAGCATCACCTTGGCGATTTGGGTGTAGCTCACCGGTGGGCGGTGGGTGACCTCGAGCGCCTTGCTGTCGTCGACGCGCTCGAGCTGGATGCCCTGGCGCTCTACGCGCGCCTCGATGTCCGCGACGGTCGCTTCCGCCTCGTCTTCCCTGCCGTGTGTCATCAGCCAGCGCGGGCTCTCCGGGATGTGCCGGCGCAGGAAGATGATGAACAGGCCGATGACGGGTCCGATGAAGAAGCCGATCCGCCAGCCCCAGCCGATCGGTATCAGGTTCTCGTTGAATAGCAGGAGCGACGCGGCGGCGCCGATACCGGCGCCACCCCAGTAGGTGCCGTTCACCGCGATGTCGACCCGGCCGCGGTACCGGGACGGGATGAGCTCGTCGATGGCGGAGTTGATGGCGGTGTACTCGCCGCCGATGCCCATACCGGCGATGAACCGGAACACGAGGAGGAACCAGAGGTTGAACGACAGGCCGGCGATGCCGCTGGCGAGCAGGTAGATGGCGAGCGTGACGATGAACAACTTCTTGCGCCCGAGCCGGTCGGTGATGCGCCCGAAGACAAGCGCGCCGACGACCTCGCCGCCGAGGTACACCGAGGCCATCAGCCCGACCTGGCCCGTGGTGAGGGCGAGCGTCTGCGGCTCTTGGAGGACGGGGCCGACGAGAGAGACGATCTGGATTTCCAGCCCGTCCAGGATCCAGGAGACCCCGAGCCCAACCACGACGAGCCAGTGGAACCGCGCCCACGGTAGGCGGTCCATCCTGGCCGGTACCAGACTGCGGACCGCTCCTGAAGCCGCGGTCGTCATAACCTCACCCCACACTCCGTCGCCGGACGGCGTGGCGCGCGGCGCCCTCTGCGGGCTCCGTGGTCACGGTTTTACCGCTGATCATGGTGCACCCGAAGTGCCCGCACGGTCCAGGATCTGAGTGACCTTCCTACGATCCGCATCCGACGGGGGAGCCCCGGACGGGCGTGCACCCGCTGGGGGATCCCCCTCAGCGGCCCGCCGCGCAGGCGCTGAGGAGGTTGTCCGCGACTCGCTGCCAGCACCAGCGATCATGTGCCAGCTTGACCAGCGCCGTTTCGATTCCCGCGCGCTTCGCGCCGGTCAACGCGAACAGTGCGTCGATGCGGTCCGCGATTCCGCGCACCGAGTCGTCGGGGTCGTACGTGAGTAGTCCCGGCATGTCGATGGCCTCCTCGCACGCCACGCCGATCTCGCCGATGCCGGAGTGGCGCGGCACCACGGGGATGACCCCGGCCGCGGCGGCTTCGGCGGCGACCATGCCGAATGCCTCGGGGACCTCCGACGGCACGACCAGGAGGTCGAAGCTGGGCAGCACGTCGACCAACCGGTCGTGGTCGAGCCGTCCGGTCCAGCGCACCGGTACGGCTGCCACCCTTGCGAGGTAGTCAGGCGTCACGTCCTTCGATTCGAGGAACGCTCGGCACCGTACGGCGTGGGGGTCGTCGGCGAGCAGCGACTCGGCCGCGTCCACGTCGCCCGTAACCAGGGCGTCGTGCAGGCGGTGCAGCATGTCCTCGGACTCGCCGTAGCCGACCACCACGGCGCCCAGGTCCGGTGCGCCGGTGCGGCCCAGTGCGGCAAGCAGGTTCTGCGGGCCCTTCGCCGTGATCAGCTTGCCGACGAAGCCGACCGTCGGCGGTGCGGCGGGCTCACGCTCCCGCGGCGAGAACGTCTCGACGTCGCAGCCCGGGTTGACCACCGTGGAGCGGTCCACCCAGTCGCCGGGTACGACCGCGGCCGCCGTGTCGCGCAGGTAGCGGCTCGTGCCGACGATGGTGTCGGCGGCCGCGAACCCGTCCCTTGCGTACCCGACGTAGCGCTCCTGCACCTTGACCGCGTACTCCAGGGCGCTGCCGTGCAACTTGACCGAGTACGGCACGCCCGTCCGCTCCCGCGCAAGGCGGCCGATGTACGGGCCCATCACCTCGTGGCCGATGACGACCGCCTCAGGCCGGTGGACGCGCACCGCCGCCTCCAGCGCATCCACGTTGGTGGCCACGTAGTGCTCGAGCTGCTCGTCGGTCAGGTCGACGAACCGCCTGGCGGTGAACCCCTCGTACGGGTCCCACACGTAGACGGGCAGCAGCTCGCCGATGGCCGGACGCACCACCCGGAGCCGTCCTGGTGCCTGGTCGGCGTCGGTGGGGTGGCAGGCGAACCTGTCGTTCTCGGGTGCGAACTCGCCGTACTCGTCGACGAACGGCAGCTCGTCGGCGTGCCGGTCCTGGCACAGCAGCAGCACATCGTGGCCCTGCTCGCGCCACACCCGGGCGACGTTCGCGGTGTACACGTTCGAGCCGGACCCGGAGAGCAGGTAGCCGTGCCACAGCAGGATGTTCAACGAGTGTCGTCCTTCCACAGATTGGCCGCGCGGAATCCCCGGCGTGCTGAGCGGTGGTATCAATCAGTAGGGAAGTGATACCACACCGAGCTACCATCGGAGGATGGCCATGACGCTGCGGCTCAGTGACGAACAGACCGAGGCACTGCGCGAGACCGCCGAGCGCGAGGGACGTTCCATGCAGGACGTCGCCCGTGCGGCTATCGAGGAGTACGTCGGCCGCCGGTCCAGGTTGCGCGACGAGATTCTCGACCGTGTGATGGAGCGCGACGCGGGCCTGCTCGCGCGCTTGGCCGAGTGATGCCGGAGTATTTGACCGTCGAGGACCTGATGGTGGCGGCTCGTCGTTACCTCGGCGCCGAGCCAGAGATCCGCGATGCCGGCCTCCTGGACTCGGCCGTCGCGCGGCCACTAACGACCGTGTTCGGGCAAGAGGCGTACCCAGACCTCGACTCGAAGGGGGCGGCGCTGTTGCACTCGATTGTGGGCAACCATGCCCTCGTCGACGGCAACAAAAGGCTCGGCTGGACGGCGACGCAGCTCTTCTACGGGCTCAACGGGTACGAGCTGGTCGCCGATGAGGACGCCGAGTACGAGTGCGTCATCGGGGTGGCGGCCGGGCGCATCGACGACGTCACCGAGATCGCGAGCAGGCTCGCTGGTTGGAGGCGGCCGTGGCGATGAGACCCGAACGGTGGAGCTCTGTGCGGCACGACCTTGGGGGCTGTGGGTAGGTTGTGCCGTAGCTGCCGCACACCACGAGAAGACGGGCGCGCCACGCATGTCCAAGGCAAGTCTCGACGAGGCCGACGAGGTTCTCGCGCGCGTCCTGCGCCAGCGGGAGCGCCACCGCGCGCGACCGATGCCCGTACGGATCGCCCTCGCCGTCGCGGGCGTCTGCACCTCGATCGTCGGCGCGATCCTCCTCATCGAGCCCGAGCTCGGCCTCCCTGTCCTGCTCGTCGGCCTCCGGCTGCTCGCTTACGAGTTCGACTGGGCGGCGCGCCTCTACGCGCGTGTCGCGCGTTCCTGGCAGCGCCTGCGCGAGCGCTACCGGCGCCTTTCACCGGCGACGAAGTACGCGACCTGGATCATCACCGCGTTGGTCGTCGCCGCGTTCATCGCCTGGCTCGTACTCCGTTAGGGCTGGTTGTGTCCGAGGAACCGGCCGCAATCGCGACCGGTTCCTCGGACACAACAATGAGGGAGGTACGGCAAGCTCACGTGTCCGCGGACGGGCGACGCCGGCGAACGAGCCGGTAGCCGCGCCAGCTCCCGTACGCGACGGCGCCGAGGATGAGCACGAACGGCGCGACGGCGCCGAGGGCGGTGAGTAGCCACACCACCGTTGTCTTGAACGCGGCCCAGCCGGCGGAGAGGCCGGAGAGGAAGCCCGCTTCCTTGACGTGGGTCGCCGCCGGAGCCTTGAGCCGCAAGGTGATCGTGGCGTAGCTCGTCTTGGTGTCGAGGGCCTTCTGCCGCGCCTCCAGGGCTTCGAGGTCGGCTTCTCGCTTGCTGAGCCGCTTCTCGACCTTGAGGACCTCACCGACGGTGTCGGCCTTGCCGAGCAGGGTGCGCAGCTGGTCGATCGTCGCGCGGGCCGATCGTACCCGGCTGTCGACGTCCGCGACCTTCTCGGTCACGTCACGCGCCCGCCGCTTGAGCGACAGCTGGTTGCCCAGCTGGGTGGACAGCCGGTGGAGCACGACGGGGTAGCGGTCGACGGGAACCTTGAGAGTGAGCCTGGACGTCGCGCCGTCGCCGTCCGGGTCCTTGCTGGTGCGCTCGCGGGCGGTGTAGCCGTGCGCCTTGGTGACGATCGACGTGGCCCCGTGCCTGGCCTTGGTGGCGTCGCCGACGCGGACGGTGAGCCTGGCGGTGTAGATGACCGAACGATCCTGCGGGGCGAGCGTCACCTTCGCACCGCCGCCCCCGCCCTTGCTCAACAGGCGGTCGGCGGCGCTGCCGCCGCCCCCTCTCTCGGCGGACATGGACTGCCCTCCGCTGCCGCCGGTCGAACAGCCGCCGACCAGGAGACCTCCGGCGAGCAGGGCCGCCGCTGTGACCACGATGCGAGAGCTCATGCCCCAGGGATGCCGGGCGAGGGTGCATTGGTTGCCCCGCGGGCGGGTCACGATTTGACCAACGCCGGCCGCGCCGGCGTACGCGCGCCTCCCGCCCTCAGGTCTCCAGGCGGTGGATCGCGCGCATCTTGTTGGTGGCGTCGAGTGCTGCGACCTTGTACGACTCCGCGAGCGTCGGGTAGTTGAACACCGTGTCGACCAAATAGTCGACGGTACCGCCGCAGCCCATCACCGCCTGCCCGATGTGCACCAGCTCGGTCGCGCCGCTGCCGAAGACGTGCACGCCGAGCAGCTCGCCGGTGTCGGTGTGCACGAGTAGCTTCAGCATGCCGTACGAGTCGCCGATGATCTGGCCGCGGGCGAGCTCGCGGTACCGCGCGATGCCCACCTCGAACGGCACGCTCGCCTCGGTCAGCTCGTCCTCGGTGCGCCCGACATAGGAGATCTCCGGGATGGTGTAGATGCCGATCGGCTGCAGCGGCGTCAGGTCGTCCGCGGGCTCGCCGCAGGCGTGGTACGCGGCGAGCCGTCCCTGCTCCATCGACGTCGATGCGAGCGCGGGGAAGCCGATCACGTCGCCCACCGCGTAGATGTGCGGCACCTCGGTGCGGTAGTGCTCGTCCACCTTGACCCGACCGCGATCGTCGACGTCGAGTCCCGCGTTCTGCGGGTCGAGGGCGCCGAGCACCCCCTGCCGGCCGGCGGAGTACATCACCGTGTCGGCGGGGATCTTCTTGCCGCTCTCCAGGATCGTGAGCGTGCCGTTCTCGAACTTCTCCACCGCCGAGACGGTCTCGCGGAACCGGAACGTCACGGCGAGGTCGCGCAGCTGGTACTTCAGCGCCTCCACGACCTCCAGGTCGCAGAACGGCAGCATTCGCTGGTGGCGTTCGACGACGGTGACCTTGGTGCCGAGCGCGGCGAACATCGATGCGTACTCGATGCCGATGACGCCCGCACCCACGACGACGATGGAGCTGGGCATCTCCTCCAGCGCGAGTACCTGGTCGGAGTCGACGATCGTCCTGCCGTCGAACGCGACGCTGTCGGGACGGGCGGGCCGCGTGCCGACGGCGACGATCACCTTGTCCGCGCTGAGGTGCCGCTCGGTGCCGTCGTCGGTGTCGACGACGACCGTGTGCGGGTCATTGAACCGCGCCGTGCCGACGTAGACGTGTACGCGGTTGCGCGTCAGTTGGCTGCGTACGACGTCGATCTCCCGGCCGATGACGTAGTGCGTGCGGGCGTGCAGGTCGCCCATGCCGATCTCGTCCTTCAGCCGGTAGCTCTGCCCGTACACCTCGCGCTGGTTGAGCCCGGTCAGGTAGAGGACGGCCTCGCGCAGCGACTTGGACGGGATCGTGCCGGTGTTGATGCACACCCCGCCGACCATGTCCTTGCGCTCCACGATCGCGACGCGCCGGCCGAGCTTCGCCGCGGCGATCGCGGCCTTCTGCCCGCTCGGTCCGGAGCCGAGCACGACAAGGTCGTAGTCCTGCCCATCGTGGTCGGTCATCGGCTCAGTCTCCCAGGTCACCCCGGTGGGCCGGACAGCCCGCCGAGCTCGTCGCGGACGTCGACGAACGCCTGTACGGCCCGATCCAGCTCGTCGCGGGTGTGCGCGGCCGAGACCTGGGTACGGATCCGTGCCTGCCCCATCGGTACAACAGGGTAGGAGAAACCGATCACGTACACACCCCTTGCGAGGAGCAGGTCGGCCATCTCGGACGCGACGGCGGCGTCGTAGATCATCACCGGCGCGATCGGGTGGTCGCCGGGCAGGACGTCGAAGCCCGTGTCTGACAGGGCGCCGCGGAAGTACGCGGTGTTCTCCCGCAGCTGCGCGCGCAGCTTGTCGCCGGACTCCAGCAGGTCGAGCACGGCGAGCGAGGCACCGACGATCGCGGGGGTGACCGAGTTGGAGAACAGGTACGGCCTGGACCGCTGCCGCAGGTACTCGACGATCTCGGCGCGGCCGCTGGTGTAGCCGCCGCTCGCGCCGCCGAGCGCCTTGCCGAGCGTGCCGGTGACGATGTCGACCCGGTCCCGCACGCCCAGCAGCTCGGGCGTGCCGCCGCCGTGGTCGCCGACGAAGCCCACCGCGTGCGAGTCGTCGACCATCACCATCGCGTCGTACCGCTCGGCCAGGTCGCAGATCTCGCGCAGCGGCGCGAGGTAGCCGTCCATGGAGAACACGCCGTCGGTGGCGATCAGGCGGTGCCGGGCGTCGCTGGACTCGCGCAGGCGCTCCTCCAGCTCGGCCATGTCGCGGTTGGCGTAGCGCAGGCGCCGCGCCTTGGAAAGGCGTACGCCGTCGATGATGCTGGCGTGGTTGAGCGCGTCGGAGATGACCGCGTCGTTCTCGTCCAGGAGGGTCTCGAACAGTCCGCCGTTCGCGTCGAAGCACGAGCTGTACAGGATGGTGTCGTCGGTGCCGAGGAACGCTGACAGCCGCGCCTCGAGGTCCTTGTGGATGCGCTGGGTGCCGCAGATGAACCGCACCGACGCCATGCCGAACCCCCACTCGTCCATGGCGGCGTGCGCGGCGCGGATGACGTCTGGATGGTCGGCGAGGCCCAGGTAATTGTTGGCGCAGAGGTTGAGCACCTCGTCGCCCGTCGCCACCTGGATCGAGCCGCGTTGCGGCGTGGTGAGTACGCGCTCCTCCTTGTACAGGCCCTGGGCGAGGATGTCGTCCAGCCGCTCGCGCAGGTCCTGCCTGACGGTGTCGAACATGTCAGCTCCTACTCGCCCATTCCAGGATCACCTTGCCGCAGGCGCCGGAACGGCAGATATCGAACGCCTTCTCGTACTCCTCGTACGGCAACCGGTGGCTGATGACCGGCGAGATGTCGAGGCCGCACTGGAGCAGCACGGACATCTCGTACCAGGTCTCGAACATCTCCCGACCGTAGATGCCGCTCACCGTGAGCATGTTGAGTACGACCTGGCCCCAGTCGATCGCGAAGTCCTCCGCGGGGATGCCGAGCAATGCGACCCTGCCGCCATGCGCCATGTTCGCGAGCATGTCGCGCAGCGCGACCGGCATGCCGGACATCTCCATGCCGATGTCGAAGCCCTCACGCATGCCGAGCTGCCGCTGCGCGTCGGCGGCTGCCCGTACGCGGGCGTCCAACGCGAGCGTCACGCCCATCCGCTCAGCCAGCTGCAGCCGGTAGTCGCTCACATCGCTCACGACGACGTACCGGGCCCCCGCGTGCATGACGACGGCCGCCGCCATCAGCCCGATCGGTCCGGCCCCGGTGATGAGCACGTCCTCACCGAGCACGGGGAACTTCAGCGCCGTGTGCACGGCGTTGCCGAACGGGTCGAAGATCGACGCGACGTCCAGGTCGGTGTTGGGCTCGTGGCGCCACACGTTGCCGGCGGGCAGCGCGACGTACTCGGCGAAGCACCCGGCGCGGCTCACGCCCAGGCCTTCGGTGTTCGCGCACATCACCCGCCGCCCGGCCATGCAGTTGCGGCAGCGGCCACAGACGATGTGGCCCTCTCCGCCTACCAGCTCACCCGGCTCCAAGTGGACGATCCGGTCGCCCGTCGCGACGATCTCGCCGACGAACTCGTGCCCGATGACCAGCGGTGCGGACACGTTCTCGGCGGCCCAGTCGTCCCACGCCTGGATATGCAGGTCGGTGCCGCAGATGCCCGTACGCAGCACCCGGATCAGCACGTCGTCGGGGCCGACGTCCGGCTCCGGGACGTCGGCGAGCGTCAAGCCCGGCGCTGCCTTCTCCTTGACCAGAGCCCTCATGCCGTCGAGCTTCTCACGCGGCCCGATACCGGTCCTGCCTGGTTCGTCACGGGGCGTCCCCGTGACGGTAGGTTTGTCACGGGGCGTCCCCGTGACGAGCGGAATCCCGAGACCCCACGGTGCGCAGCGGCGAGAAATACCCCTTGAGGAGTACGCACGGTCGGCGGGACGCGGTTACCGTTGAAGCACGCCGACCACGAGGAACCACCGAGGTGATCATGGCTAGCCGCAAGACAAGGTCCCGCCTGCGCTGGCTCTTGCCCGCGGGCATCACCGCCCTCGCCGTGGGCGGGGCCGTCGGGTGGCCGGCACTCTCCGCCAGCGCGGAGCCGGCGCTGCCGAACGTGACCGCCCAGACGTTGGTGTCGCGGGCGCTCAGCTCGGGCGTCGACACGTTCTCGGGGACCGTACGCAACACCTCCAACCTGGGCCTGCCGCCGCTGCCGGAGCAGGCGCGCGGCACCGAGTTCGCGTCGCTGCTCAGCGGCTCCACAACGCTGCGCGTCGCCGAATCGGGCGACCACAAGCAGCGCCTTGCCGTGCTCGGTTCGAGCGGCGAGAAGAACATCGTGCGCAATGGCAGGGACGTCTGGACGTACGACAGCGGCGAGCGGGAGGCCGTGCACCGTACGCTCCCGGCCAAGGTCGACGATCACCGTACGGATGCGGCAAACCAGATCACCCCGGACAAGCTCGCCAAGCAGGCGCTCCGCTCGCTGCGCGACGACACCGCCATCACGGTCGGCCGCGCCGCCGAGGTCGCCGGGCGGCCGGCGTACCAGCTCGTCCTGCACCCGAACTCCGACAAGTCGCTGGTCGGGTCGGTCTCCACCTACATCGACGCGAAGACCTGGATGCCGCTCGGCGTGCAGGTGCTGCCGCGGGGTTCGTCCGACCCGGCGATCGACTCGAGGTTCACCAAGCTGTCGTACGCGAAGCCGGACGCGTCCACCTTCGAGTTCACACCGCCGGCTGGTACGGACGTCAAGCAGGAGCCGGTCCACGCCTGGAAGCACCCGGACCACGCGAGGCACCAGCAGGCTACCGGCGCCGACCACGAGTTCTCCTGGACGAAGGTCGTCCGGGTGGGCGACGTGTCGGACGCCAAGGGCAAGCACGCCGGGTTCGTGCGCCAGCTGCGCGCCATGGGCACCAAGGTCAGCGGCGACTTCGGCAGCGGCACGCTGATCAGGTCCCGCCTCGTGACCGTGCTCGTGCTCGACGACGGCCCCGTGTACGCGGGCGCGGTCACGCCGCGGGCGGTCGAGGCAGCGGCGGCGGACAACTGACCGAGACAAGCCGCCGCCCCGCCGCCCCGTTCGAGAGATCGGCCGCCATGGCGGCCGGACCGTCGGACGCGACGGAGCAGCCGTACGCGGTTGCGACCCGCGGGCTGTCGAAGCGGTTCCGCGGCGGGCAGTACGCCGTGCGCGACCTGGCGCTGCTCGTGCCCGAGGGCAGCGTGTTCGGTTTCCTCGGCCCGAACGGGTCGGGCAAGACCACGACCATACGGATGCTGCTCGGCCTGGCGGCACCGACCGCGGGCGAGATCGCCGTATTCGGCCGGTCGGTGCCCGAACGCGCGGAGCAGGTGCTGCCGGACGTCGGGGCGCTGATCGAGGGGCCGGCCGGCTACCCGCACCTGCCGGGCCGCGAGGTGCTCGTACGGATGGACGCCGCGGACCCGACCGCCGACCCGCGCACCCGCAGGGAGCGGATCGCGCGGGCGCTCGAGCGGGTGGGCCTGGCCGCGTCGGCGGGTAAGAAGTACCGCGCGTACTCGCTCGGCATGCGGCAGCGGCTCGGCCTCGCCGCCGCGCTGCTGCGCCCGCGCCGCCTGCTCGTGCTGGACGAGCCCACCAACGGCCTCGACCCGCAGGGCACCCGCGAGATCAGGGCACTGATCCGCGACCTCGCCGGTGACGGGACGACCGTGCTGCTGTCGTCCCACCTGCTCGCCGAGGTGGAGCAGGTCTGCACGCACGTCGCCGTGCTGAGCCACGGCGAGCTCGTCCGTCAGGGCACCGTCGACGACCTGCGCGAGCGGAGCGCGGCGCGGCTCTCCGTGTGTACGCCCGACGTCGAGCTGGCCGCCGCAACCATGCGCGACCTGGGCCTCGCGGACGTCTCTCCCGCGCAGGAACGTGTCGAGGTCGATCCGGGGGAGGTCGCCGCCGAGGACGTGTGCGCGGCGCTCGTGCGTGCCGGGGTACGGGTCCGCGAGCTCACCTCGGTGGTGCCGTCGCTGGAGGACTCGTTCGTTCGGTTGACCGGGGAGGGCTTCGATGTCGTCCCCTGACACGCTCGCGCGCGACCAGACCCCCACTGCCGCGGCCGCCCGGCCGAACCGGCTGGGCCTTTTCACCAACGAGCTCGCGGTAGTGTTCCGGCGCTTGCGGACGATCGTCCTGCTTGCCTGCTACGCCGCCGTCCCCGTCCTGTTCGGCTTCGTGCTGCGGTTCGCCGCCGACCCGGGCGCGAGCGGCGGCGACGCGCCGGGGTTCATCGCGAGCGTCACGCAGAACGGCCTGTTCCTGCCGTTCCTCGCCATGTTCTTCCTGCTGCCGCTGTTCCTTCCGGTCGGCGTGGCGGTCGTCGCGGGGGACAGCGTCGCCGGCGAGGCGCACCTCGGCACGCTGCGCTACCTGCTCGTCGCCCCGGCAGGGCGGGTGCGCCTGCTCGCCGCGAAGCTCGTGTCGGTGTTCGCGTTCTGCCTGGTGGCACCGGTCGTCGTGGCGGTCTTCGGGCTGCTCGTCGGCCTGGCACTGTTCCCGCACACCGGCATGCCATTGCTGACCGGCACCACCATCTCGTACGGCCAGGGCCTGTGGCGGGTGTTCCTCGTGACCTGCTACGTGGCCGCCAGCCTCACCGGCATCGGCATGATCGGTCTGTTCGCGTCCACGCTCACCGAGGCGCCGCTCGGGGCGATGGCCGCGACGGTGGCGACGCCACTCGTCAGCCAGATACTGGGCGCCGTGCCGCAGCTCGCGGTGATCCAGCCGTACCTGCCGACGCACCAGTGGCTCACCTTCGTCGACCTGCTCCGCGACCCCATCTACACGCCCAACCTGCTGAACGGGCTGCTGATCCAGCTGGTCTACGTCCTCGTCTTCACCTCCGCCGCGTACGCGCGCATCACCACCCGCGACGTCGCCTGAGCCGTCTGCGGCCAGGGCGCCGCGACACTGCTAGTCCAGGTGCCTGGGCAACTGCTTGCCGAGCCAGTGGTCGAGCGTTCGCACGTACGTCGCGGTGAGGTGGCCGGCGTTGCGGTAGACGAGAACGTTGCCGATGACGGCGGGACACTCGCCGTTCTGGCAGAGCTTGGGCGTCGGGTCGATGACCTTGACGCCGTCGGTCTTCTTCGCCGCCTCCGCGCCGACCGGCGCGAAGTCGAACCCGGTCTTCTTCGAGAACGCGCAGGTGCGCAGATCCTTCAGGTGTTGGGAGACGCAGTCGGGCATCTCCTGCGGCGGATGCGGCACCTCGTGCACCACGAACACCCGGGCGCCGGTCGAGCGCAACCGCTCCAGCGTCCTGGCGTACCCGGCCTCGAACGCGTTGTCGCTCGCGTCGGAGGGGAGCTTGCGGTCGCCTTCCATGACCGTGTAGTCGGTCAAGCTGCTGGTCAGGACCATGTCCGGCGCGATCCCGTCGATCTGTTGCAGCGCGTCCTTCCGCCAGTCGCCGCACTCGGTGTACGCGCGCCGGAGGTCGGCCTTGTATCTGGCGATGTCCGCCGGCGGGCAGCCGGCCTTGGCGAAGACGACGAGCCGCCAGTGCCTGTCCTTGGCCACCTTGTTCAGCGCGGTGGACCACTGCATGGCATGCGAGTCACCGAACAGCACGACCGTGTGCTTGCTCGACTTGTCGCCGTACACGCACTTCTTCGCCGACGTGTCCTTGGTGCCGGCCAGGCACCCGGAGTTCTGGATCGGTCCACGGTCGTCGGCGGCCTCCTGCGGGGCGGGGCGCACCGCGGCGGCCCTCGGCTGCGGCGGCTTCGTCTGCTCCAGCGCCCGCGCGCCCTTCGCGTCCTCCTTCGAGGCGGTCGGCATGGTCGGCGTGGCAGCGTGCAGCCCCGCGCCGAGCAGCACGACGAAGCAGGTCGAGGCCATCCCGAAGCGCAGCGCCCTGGCCGGAACCCGGCTGAAACCACGGAACCGCCGGAACGGCTCCTCCACGAGGCGGTGCGTCAGCAGGGCCGGCACGTACGACGCGGCGACCACAAGCACCGCCTGCAGCGCGGACAGGTGCCCCCAGTGGGCCTGGGCGAAGACGATGAACGGCCAGTGCCACATGTACCAGACGTACGAGACCCGGCCGACGTGTCGAAGCGGCGGGAGGGACAGGAGGCGGTGCGGCCAGGCGGTCGTCGTCGTGGAGCCGGCCACGATGAGCGCGCCGGCGCCGAGCGTCGGGACGAGCGCCAGGGCGCCGGGGAAGCTCGTGTCGTCGCCGAACGCGACGGCCGACCAGCCGATCGCCGCGAACCCGCAGGCGGACAGCAGGGCTGCGAGCCACCGCGGCAGCGTGCGGGGCGAGGCGAGCACGAGCGCGAGCACCCCGCCCAGAGCCAGCTCCCAGCCCCGGGTGAGCGTCGAGAAGTACGCCCGACCGGCCTCCGCGTACGTCAGGTAGACGCACCAACCGAAGGACGCGGCCGCGACGGTTGCCAGGGCACCGGCGAGCACCGGCCGGATGTTGCGGCCGGAGCGCCGCCACCACCAGGTGACGAGCAGCAGCAGTGCGGGCCACGCCAGGTAGAACTGCTCCTCGACGGCCAGCGACCAGAAGTGCTGGACGGGGCTTTCCTGCGTGCCCGCCGCGAGGTAGTCGATGGCGCGGGAGACCAGCCGCCAGTTGATGACGTACACGCCGGACGCGATCACGTCGCCGGCCACGATGAGCCGCCGTACCGGGGAGAACAGCGCCCAGGAGAGCGCCGCGACCGCGACCAGGACGACGGTGAAGGACGGCAGCAACCGTTTCGCGCGGCGCGCGTAGAACCCCCGGATCGAGATCGTTCCGGTGCCCTCGATCTCGCGCAGCAGCAGCCCGGTGATCAGGAACCCGGAGATGACGAAGAAGATGTCGACGCCCACGTAGCCGCCGGTGACGAACGGCAGGCTCGCGTGGTACAGCAGCACCGCCACCACGGCGATGCCGCGCAGCCCCTCCACGTCCGGGCGGAAGGCCTTCCTGGCGGGCTCCCTGCGCTGCGACCCGGCTCGGTGCCGGCCGGCTGGCCGTCGACCAGTTGCGTGCGCGTGCGGGACGCGCTCACGAGAGGGTGCCATCTTTACGGAATCGTAACAGAAGCGTGCCCTGCTCGAGACGTGCGGTTTCCTTGTCTACGGGCTTCGCTCCATCGTCACCACGACCTGTGCCGGGCGGAAGACGCGCGACCCGTGCGCGAAGCCGCGCCGCCGCAGCTCGACCACGCGGCCGGCGGGTGCGCCGCCCGTAGCCGCGGAGGCGACCGCCTCGTGCCGGTCGGGGTCGAACACGTCGGCCTCGACCTGGGTCACCCCGTGTCGCGCGAGCACGTCGAGCAGCTCGTCGCGCACCGAGCGGACGAACTGCGGGTCCGCGCCGTCGTAGCGATCGAGCCGGTCGATGACCAGGGCGAGGCCGTGAATGAGCGGTTCGAGGAACTCCCGGAACGGGCCGTCCTTGGCCTGCCGTAGCTCTTCGCGCAGCGTCTCGATCGCCTCGCGCTTGCCCCGGTCGTCGAGCAGGCGCCGCTGGAACAGGTCGCGGAGCTCATCCAGCCGATTGACGACATCGACGTGGCCGGCATCCTCGACATAGTCGACCTGCTCTTGATCAGACGAGCTCACTCGACCTCCACGCTGCCCATCGCGACCCGCATCTGGTCGACCTCGGAACGGTCCAGGTTGAGCGGGCGGTCCAGCTCGATCTCGCCGAGCGACTTGTTGTTGGTGAGGTCGACGATCTCGACGTGCACCACGCCGTCGATGTCGTAGGACATGATGACCTTCATGTTCGACCCCCTCCGCAAGCCGGTCGGCAGGTCGATCGGTCGCTCCAGCAGGATCGTGACGTACTCCGGCTCCGGGTCGTCGCCCTCGGTCACCTGGAACAGCCATTGCCGCTGATCGTCCGACAGCGTGTGGAAGGTGTTCTCGTGCTTGCACGGGATCTTGCTGTTCTTCGGGATGACCGGGAAGTTGCGCAGCGGGTCACCCTCGTTCCCCCCGCCGGCGACGGCGAGCACGCCGAGGCTCTGCGAGGTGACGTCCTTGATGGAGATAGCCGCCGCTTGAGCGCCCTCGCCGCGACTCCTCTCGGTGGGGCCGCTTCCCTCGGCCGCTGCCATGTCGGCGACGGTCGCGGCGCCGAGCGCCACCGCCTCGTCGGGATTGATCCGCGACTCCGGCACCAACCCCCCGACCCGCTCGATCATCTGCGCGATCATCGGCATCCGGGTCGAGCCACCGACGAGCAGGATGCGGTCGATCTGTGACCACTGGAGTCCCGCGTCGTCCATGACGCCTTCGAGCGTCACCTCCGTACGGTCGAGCAGGGGCTTGGTCATCGCCTCGAACTGCTCGCGGGTCACCTGGATGCGGTGGCTGCTGCCGCCTGCGGTGATGAACACCGACGCCTGACCCACGCCCGTGAGCGTGCGCTTGGCGAGCTCGCACTTCTCCCGCAGGTCGGTCTCCATCGCGCCACTGTCGAGCAGGTCGGGCCCGCCGGCCCGCCGCACCTGGTTCGCCACGTGCTTCATCAGCTCGTTGTCGAAGTCGAAGCCGCCGAGGTTGCGGTCGCCGTCGGTGGCGATGACCTCGAACTCGCCCTTGTCGACCTTCATCGCGGTCACGTCGAACGTGCCGCCGCCGAGGTCGTAGACAAGGATCGTGCCGCTGTCGAGGCCCTGCAGCCCGTACGCGACGGCGGCGGCGGTCGGTTCGTTGATGAGGCGCAGGACGTTCAGGCCGGCGATCTCGCCCGCGTCCTGGGTCGCCTTGCGCCGCGCGTCGTCGAAGTACGCCGGGACGGTGATGACGACGTCCTCGATGCGTTCGCCCTGCAGCAGCTCGGCGTCGTCGACGAGGTGCTTGAGGATGAACGCCGAGACCTGTTCCGCGCGGTACTCGTTGCCCTGGGTGTCGACGAACCGCCAGTGCGGGTCGCCCATGAAGCGCTTCACGAACGCGGCGGAGTCGTCGGGCATGGCCGCCGCGCTGCGCTTCGCGGTGGACCCGACCAGCACTTGGCCGCCCTGCGACAGCACCACGGAGGCCGTGATGTTCTCGCCTTCCCGGTTGCGCAGGATCTGCGGCGTGCCGTCGCTGTCGACGGCCGCAACGGCCGAGAAAGTCGTACCCAGGTCGATTCCCAGGGCTCGCGTCACTGTCCCACCGTCCTTACCGAGGAGATCATCACTAGCTGGACCGCCGAGACGCCATTGTTGCAGTTCAGCGAGCCTCGACAGTCGGGCAACTAATGATCTCCTCGGTACCGAAGCCTCTTCCGGTTGCGCTTCCAACCCGGAACTCGCGTGTTGAAGTACAGCAGCACAAGGATGCCAGCCGCCAGGACGAATGCGGTGACACCGGTGCCCAGCTCATCTCCCAGCCAAGTCACGCCTGCGATGACGAGCGCGACGGCCAGGCCGAGCACGACGAGCAGGAACCTACGCATCAGCCCGGTCGCGACGTGCCACTGCCGCCGCTCGCACCACCGCAGGTACCCGCGTACGTCGCCCGCTCGATCGCGTACGTCCGGATCGTCGGTTACCCGCTCGGCCTCCTGCACGAGGCCGCGCATCCGGGCGATCTCGGCCTTGCTGGTCACGAAGTAGTTGCTGCCGTCGCGATACCTGGGTACGAGCTCGGCCAACGTGATCAGGCAGTTCCCGAGGGCCACGCCCGCGGCCTGCTTGTCGTGGCCGCGCTCCACGATGTCCTCGAGAACCGGACGCGCCTGCGCCGGCTTCCCGGCTTGCATCCAGGCGTTCGCGGCGGCGAGGCGCGGCCTCTCGTCGCTACGGTCGAGGTCCGCGGCCGAGGAGTAGACGCCGGCCGCGTCGTCCCACTGTCCCAGCGCCTCGTGGATGCCGCCGAGGTCCAGGTGGAACTGCAGGTAGTTCGGCGCGAGCTCGATCGCCCGCTGCATCTCGAACAGCGCGTCGTCGGCGTTGCCCAGCCCCAGGTTCGCGCGCGCCAGGACGCTCCACGCCGCCGCGGACCGCGGGTCGCGCTCGCGCGCCTCGCGCGCGGCGTACACGGCCGACCGGTGATCGCGCTTGGCCAGGTAGTCGAACGCCTGTCCGACCCAGTCGATGCCGTCCTGCGGCGGCTGGGGTGCGGGCCGCTGCCGCGGCGCGGGGGCCGGCTGCCCTCCCGGCTGCGGCGCCGGTTCGGGTCGGGGCTCGGGTTCCGGCTCGCTCGGCCCCCTCTCCAGCCTGCGCAGGTACGCGGCGCGGCGCGCGTCGTCGAGCAGGACCTCCTTGGCCTCGCTTAGGAGCTGGACCTTCTTCTCGGCCTCCTGGCGGCGGGCGAGGTCGGGGTTGCTCGTGCGCTTCTGCCAGGTGCGCAGCTCCTGCTTGACCCGCCGGGAGATCTCCTCGGCCGCTGCACCGCGTGGTATTCCGAGGGCCTCGAAGTAGTCGAGGGCGGGGCCCCCGTGGTCGTTCACCGCTGGACCTCCCAGTCCCGTTCTCGGATCAGTATCTCAGCCCATCTACAGCGGGGTTCGCGATACTGGCACGTTGGCAGGCTCAGCCATCAGGGGGCGCGGTGGCCGACCCACTGGCCGCAGGCGAGCACCGCGCGTACGGACAGGTCGGCGTCGAGCACGACCGCGTCGGCGCGCTTGCCCGCCTCGAGGCTGCCCACCCGGTCCGCGAGCCCGAGCGCGGTCGCGGGCGTGAGGGACGCAGCGCGTACGACCTCCGGCCACGACGCACCGACCTCGCGCACTCCGCGGCGCACTGCCTGGTCCATGGTCAGGGTGCTGCCCGCTATCGAGTCGCCGTCGGCCAGCCTGGCGACGCCATCCTCGACCCGCACCGCCACCCCACCGAGCATGTACGTGCCCTCGCCGACGCCGGCGGCGCTCATGGCGTCGGTGACGAGCGCGGCGTTGCTGCTGGCCAGCCCGAAGCCCACGACCCGGTCGTGCAGGTGTACGCCGTCGTTGATCAGCTCGCAGGTGACCTCCGGGGCCGTGAGGCATGCGAGCACGGGTCCCGGCTCGCGATGGTGCAGACCCCGCATGCCGTTGAACAGGTGCGTGGCGACGGTCGCACCGGCGTCGATGGCCGACGCGGTTTGGTCGTACGTCGCGTCGGTGTGCCCGACTGCGGCGATGAGCCCCGCGGCGACGGCGCGGCGTACGAGGTCGACCCCGCCGGGGCGCTCGGGCGCGATCGTCACCATGCGCGCGTGCCCGCCTGCCGCCTGCACCATCGCGTCCAGGGCGGCCGGGTCCGGTTCGCGCAGGTGCGCGGGGTCCTGGGCGCCGCACCGGGCCGCGCTCAGGAACGGGCCCTCGAAGTGGACGCCGGCGACCACCCCTTCCGCGGCGAGCCGGCCGAGCATCGCCCCGTGCGCGGCCAGGTCGGCTACGGGTGCGGTGACCAGGCTGGCGAGCAGTGTGGTCGTCCCGTGCCGCAGGTGGAAGCCGGCGACGGACCGCGCCTCCGCCTCGTCACCGGAGGTGAACGCCGCGCCGCCGCCGCCGTGGCAGTGCATGTCCACCAGGCCCGGGAGCAGGTAGCCGGCCCCGACGTCCACGCGGTGCGGGTCGTCCGGCGGCTCGCCCTCGCCGACTGCCGCGATGCGGTCGCCGTCGACGCGTACCCAGCCGGCGACCACCCGATCGGGCAGCACGACGTGGGAGCAGATGAGCAGCATGGGCGCATCCTCTCCTCCCGGGTCGGCGGGACGACGCCCGGGCACGTCGTCGATGGAGTTCACATGGGGTTCCCATGATCACTTGGCAGGGGGCAAACTGGCGAGGCGACCGCTCGCGTCGAACACTGATCGCCGACCGCACCGCCGTTCGTCCGCGGGCGGTACAGTTACCGCAACAATCAGTGAGTACGTGGGCGCCGGCGGGCGGTCGGTCTCGGTGAAGCATTGACCGAAAACGTCGCATCAGCGACCATTACGCTCACGCACGTGCACAGGGTCCGCGAAGGAGCAGGTCTATGTCTCGGGTCTTCTACGACAAGGCTTCTCGGGTGTATCCCGGCAGCGACATCGCTGCGGTCGACACCCTCGACCTCGAGGTTTCCGACGGCGAGTTCATGGTGCTCGTCGGGCCCTCGGGGTGTGGCAAGTCGACCTCGCTGCGGATGCTCGCGGGCCTCGAAGGCGTCGACCAGGGCACCATCTACATCGGCGAGCGGGACGTCACCAACCTGCCGCCGAAGGACCGTGACATCGCGATGGTCTTCCAGAACTACGCGCTGTACCCACACATGACCGTGGCCGACAACATCGGGTTCCACCTGAAGATCAAGCGGACCCCGAAGGCGGAGATCAAGGAACGCGTGCTCGAGGCGGCGAAGCTGCTCGGGCTCGAGGACTTCCTCGAGCGCAAGCCGGCCCGCCTCTCCGGTGGCCAGCGCCAGCGCGTGGCCATGGGCCGTGCGATCGTCCGCGAGCCGCAGGTGTTCTTGATGGACGAGCCGCTGTCCAACCTCGACGCGAAGCTGCGCGTCGCTACTCGTGCCCAGATCGCCTCGCTCCAGCGCCGGCTCGGCGTCACCACCATCTACGTCACGCACGACCAGGTCGAGGCGATGACGATGGGCGACCGGGTGGCCGTGCTCAAGGACGGCATGTTGCAGCAGGCCGACACGCCGCTGCAGCTGTACGAGAACCCGTCGAACGTGTTCGTGGCCGGGTTCATCGGCTCGCCGGCGATGAACCTCATCACAGGCCCCGTCACCGAGGCGGGGGTCGACCTCGGCGACGGCTACACCGTGTCGCTCACCCCGGACCAGCGCGGGGCACTCACCAGCGGCCACGCAGTCGTGGGTGCGCGTCCCGAGGCGCTGGCCATCGTCTCGGAGGGCGACGGCATCAAGGCGACGATCGAGCTGGTGGAGGAGCTGGGCTCCGACGCGTACGCGTACTGCTCGGCGGCGGTGCCGCAGGCGGAGGAGGCGCAGCAGGTCATCGTGCGCTGCGACCCGCGCAACACCCCGCAGAAGGGCTCGACGATCCGCCTGCAGATCCGGCCGGACTCGGTTCACATCTTTGACGCGGAGTCCGGCAACCGCCTCGTTAGCTGAGCCGGTTCATCCGGGTGGGTAGCTAGGTCCACCCGGATGTGCCGGTCACGACGTCGCCTGCAGGCCGTGAGAAGCAGGAAATGGTCGTGGGAAGTACGCCCGATTCTGGTTGCCGCGGAGGCTGTTCACCGCCGCTTGGTCACAACGGCCGGGCGAAGTGATGCGCGGTGATCCCGTAGCCCGCGTTCAGGTACAGCCGGTGGGCCGGGTGTCGGCCCGGGCCGACACCGGAGTCCAGGTGCACCTGTGCGCAACCCAGGCGTACGGCCTCGTCGCGGACCCATGCGAGCAGCTGGCGGGCGAGGCCCCGGCCGCGGGCGGACGGCATCGTCGAGAGGTCGTCCACGTACACGTGCCGACCCCAGCTCAGGCAGGTTGCCACCCGGAAGCCGGCGACCGCCACGGCGTCGGCGCCCGACCCGGGAAACGCCCCGACCAGGCGATAACCCTCGGCCCGCTGGACGGTGTCGACCTGCTCGACGAACGCCTCCAGGCTGGCCAGGTGGGGTCGTAGCTCGCGCATGGCTGCGTACGCCGCACCCGTATCGGGCGGCACGATCTCCCTCGGCACTGGGCCATCATCGCACTGGCTCGCGCGCCGGGGTGCGCAAGAGGTTCACGGCCAGCAGGATGAACGCGGCGGTGAACAGGGCGAAGCCGACGGCGTGCCCCAGCTCCCACCGATCCCGCAGCGCGGCCCACCCCGCCGGTACGGCGCCGGACCCGTGCACGGGGAATTGGAGGTTCACCGGGTACACGATGGTGAGGAACGTGATCAGCGCGATTACTTCCAGCGCGGCGGCGGCTGTTACCAGCCCGCGCGACGACCGTTCCTTGCGTAGTGCGACGGCCAACGCGACGCTCGCGACGATGGCGAGCACGTAGATCACGCTGCCGACGTTGCCGAACCAGATGTACAGCGACTCCTGCAGCCGTACGTACAGCGCTGCAGGGTAGTGCGTCTTCGGCTGCCATTCCAGGACGTGCGCGAACTCGAGGCCCATCGTACACGCCGACAGGAGCATTGCGCCGAAGTAGATACCGCGACGCAGCATGGTCCCCGCCCTTCGATCCGATCAGCTGTTGTACGAATGGTGCAGCTGCACGAGGCCGTGCGCATCGGGGAGATCCCGGTTTCTGACCCGGAAACCGCGCCCGCGGCCGGCCGACCCCGGCTGTGGGATCATCGTCTCCTATGGGAGAACGCGTCGTCCCGTCTGTCGAAGAGATCGAGTACGCCGCCGACGAGCTGGACCCGGTGTTCGCCGACTCGCCGCTGCTGACCGGCACCACCCTGGATGATCTGGGGACGCGTATCGCGGTCAAGGTCGAAACGCTGAACCCGATCAGGTCGTTCAAGGGTCGCGGGGCGATGACCTGGATGCGGCAGGTCGGCGCCGGCGCACCCGGAGTGGTGTGCGCCTCGGCGGGCAACTTCGGCCAGGGCCTCGCGTACGCGGCCCGCCGCGCCGGGGCCCGCTGCGACGTCTTCGTCGGCGAGTCCGCGAACCCGGCCAAGGTGGACGCCATTCGCCGGCTCGGTGCGCAGGTCGAGGTCGGTGGTGCGGACTACGACGCGGCGATCGACACCGCACGGAGTTTCGCCGCGGACAACGACCTCCGCTTCGTCCAGGACGGCCGCGACCCGTGGATCTCCGCCGGAGCCGCGACGATGGCCGTGGAGACGACCCGGGCAGGTGTCGTACCGGACGTCGCGGTCGTGCCGGTCGGCAACAGCGCGCTGATCCTGGGGATCGCGCGATGGTTGCGCCACCAGTCTCCCGGTGTGCGCATCGTCGGCGTGTGCGCCGAAGCTGCCCCGGCACCGGCCCTGTCCTGGCGGCGGGGCGCGCCCGTAGCGGCACAGGCGAACACCGTGGCGGACGGCATCGGCATCGGCGCGCCGTTTCCCGAATCGGTGGCCGCGATGGGTGATCTGGTCGACGCCATGGTGCTGGTCAGCGAGCCCGAGCTCACGGCGGCGAGCCGCCAGGTCGCAGCCGACCTCGGCCTGCTGGTCGAGGCGGCCGGCGTCGCCGGCGTGGCGGCGCTGCGGGCGGACCCCGAGGCGTATGAGGGCCGCACCGTGTTCACCCCGCTGTGCGGCGCGCACCTGCCACCCGACGCCATCCAGTGGGGGCCGGGCTGGCGTCTGTGAACCCGGTGGTCCGCTCCCGGTCGAGCGCTGTCGGCGCCGCCCCATAAGGTACTAACGTCTTAGGCGCGACCGCAGCGGCTGAATGACAGCGCTGTGGTTCACGCTGTACGATGCTAGGGAGATCATTAGTTGTCCGACAATCGAGGCCTACTGGTCTGCAGCAATATCGTCTCGACGGTCCAGCCAGTAATGATCTCCCTAGTAGGGCCGAACCCCGACCCGCAGTCGCCGGAGGATCGCAGATGGACGCGACCGCACGAACGCACGAGGACGCCCCGATGACCGGCGAGCTGTCGGATCGCGACGTCGAGATGCTCGCGTTCGAGCGGCGGTGGTGGAAGTACGCCGGCGCCAAGGAGCAGGCGGTGCGTGACCTGTTCGGCATGTCGGGCACCCGCTACTACCAGGTCCTCAATGCCCTCATCGACCACCCGGAGGCCCTCGCCCACGACCCGATGCTGGTCAAGCGGCTGCGCCGGATGCGGTCGGCCCGGCAGCGCGCCAGGTCGGAGCGCCGCCTCGGCACCGGCAGCTAGGACTGTCTGGCAATGACTGTCCGGCTCGCGACTCCCCGCATCGCCGCTGGCTGCGTTGTCCTCGTCCCAAGTGCTCCAGTACGAGGTCGTCGTCCGCCTTGCCAGCAGCGCGCGGATGAGCCGCTCGCTTCTCGAACGCCATTACCAGACATGCCCTAGCAGGTCAGGCGCTGTACTCCTGCTGGCAGCCCGGGCAGAACCGGGCATGCGGGATGACCTCCAACCGCTCCACAGTGATCGGCTCGCCGCAGCGCGTGCACGTACCGTAGCTGCCCTGGTCGATCCGGTGCAGGGCGTCCCTCGTCTCGTCCAGCGTCCATTGCGCAGCTCGCTCCAGCTCCGCGTCGACCTGGCGTCGGGCCGCGGAGCCCTCACTGCCGTTGATCGCGTACAGCTCGCGCAGCTGCTCGCTACGGAACGCGACCTGAGCCTCGAGTTGCTCGCGCAAGCTGGGCAGCAGCGCAGCGAGGCGCTCGCGCCGCGGCAAGGTCGCGGTCGCCTCGTCATCCATGTCATAGCCGGTCGAACCCGGCTGGTCGGTCTTCGTTGCCATTCCCGCTCCGATCGGTTTCCGACCACGCGCTACCAACGGGGTAGCGCTCGCACACGTCAAGCGGTGCGGGGCGGTGCACGAGACGGTGCCGCGGCGAGACACACCCGGCGACGGCCGCGAACGGTCACCGCCCCAGTGGCAATGGCCACGAGGACGGCTCCGAGCACGATCGCGGTCGGCAGCGGTCCCGCTGGCGCGGGTGTCTTATCCACAGCGACGCGGACCGGGACGATCGTCGTGGCCTTGACCAGCTTGCCCCCGCCGTGCATCGCCGTGCTGGCGGGACCGGCCGGTCCCGCGTCCGCCAGGGCGTGGACGGGAAGGAGCACGCCGGCCACCGCGAACAGCAGTACCGCGGCCGCTGTGCGGACCGGGCTGCTCACCTGGGCCATGCCCAACACCGTACGCGGACGATCCGACAAGTGGATAGAGCTCGTGCTGTGAGTTCCCTGGGAGTTCACCTCCGCTCGCCGGGTACGGTGGCGAGGTGTCTGCAGGTGATGCGTGCGTAGGAACGTGCTGGGAATCTGCTGGTCACTGCTGGGTTAACCTTGGGCAGACGACAGGCAGGGGCAAGTGAGTGGCGGGGCCACAAGGGTTTGAGGCTGAGTCGAGTTTCCCAGCATGTTCCAAGGCGGGCCGGGAGGGGCTGAGCACGATCCGGGCCGCTCCCGAGCACGCGCTGGTCGCCCTGGACTTCGACGGCACCCTCGCCCCGATCGTCTCCGACCCCACCCAGGCGCGCCCGGTCGAGGGCACGCTGGAGACCCTCGCGCGGCTCGCCGCAACCGTCGGCACCGTCGCTGTGCTGACCGGCAGGCCCGCCCGCACCGCCGTGGAGTACACGGGACTTGCCGAGCTCACCGGCGCGGCCGGGTTGCTCGTGCTCGGCCACTACGGGCTGGACCGCTGGGAGGCGGCGACGGGCTCGTACCATGCCGCGCCCGCACCCGCGGGGCTCGCCGCCGCGCATGCCGAGCTACCCGGCGTGCTGGACGCTGCCGACCTCCCGCCGGGCGTCACGGTCGAGGACAAGGGGGTCTCGGTGGCCGTGCACACCCGCAGGTCCGCCGACCCCGCCGCGGCGATGACCGCCCTGCAGGGACCGCTCGCCGCGCTCGCCGAGCGCCACGACCTCACCGTGCAGCCCGGCCGGATGGTCGTGGAGCTGCGGGGCCACGGGTCGGACAAGGGCGCCGCGCTCGCGGCGCTCGTCGCCGAACGGGAGGCACGGTCGGTGCTGTTCGCCGGCGACGACCTCGGCGACGTGCCCGCGTTCGACACGGTGGAGAGGCTGCGCGCGGCAGGGACGCCCGGCGTCACCGTCGCGAGCGCCGGCCCGGAACCCGTACCAGCCCTGTCCGACCGCGCCGACCTCGTCCTCGACGGGCCGTCCGCCGTCGTCGCCTACCTGCGCACACTTGTCAGTGCCTGATCGAGTCATAGGTCGATGAGACACTGACAACCTCAGTGACCGCGGAGGACCTCGGGGTTGACGCAGTGCTGCAGGGGCTCGCCGCGTACGTACCGGCCGACCTCCGCGGCGACGCTGCTCGCGGCCTTCTGCGCGGTCTGCTTGCTCGCGCCCGCCAGGTGCGGGGTCAGCACCGTACGCGGTGCCTTGCGCAGCCGCGCGCCTGCCGGTAGCGGCTCCTCGGGGTAGACGTCGAGCGCGGCGGCGAACAGCTTGCCGACCTCGAGGGCGTCGCAGAGCGCGTCGTAGTCGAGCAGCGCGCCGCGCGCGGCGTTCACCAGGATCGCCCCGTCGGGCAGGTGTGCGATCTGGTCCGCGCCGATGAGTCCCCTCGTCTCCGGGGTGAGGCGCGCGTGCAGCGTGATGATCCGCGACCGGGAGAGCAGTTCGTCGAGCGAGCCGACCGCCTCGGCCGCGTCCGGCAGCGTTACCCGGTCCACGTACGGGTCGTGCACCAGGACGTTGGCGCCGAAGCCGGCGAGCATCCGCGCGACGCGGCTGCCGATCGCGCCGTAACCGACGAGCCCGACGATGCTGTTTTCCAGTTCCGGGCCGACCTGGTCGTAGCGGTAGTAGTCGCTGCGCCAGTCACCGGCGAGCAGCTCCGCCTGCCGCTGCGGAACCTGGCGTACGGCGGCGAGGATCAGCGCCAAGGTGTGCTCCGCGGTCGCGGTGGCGTTGCGCCCCGGCGCGTTGCACACCGCCACCCCGCGTGCCGTGGCCGCATCCAGGTTGGCGTTGACCGGGCCGCCCCTCCCGATGCAGGCCAGCCGCAGTGTCCGGCACGATGCGAGTACACGCTCGGTCAGCGGTGCCTGGTGCATCACGCACACCTCCGCGTCGCCGAGCGCGTCGATGACCTGCTGCTCGGTGCCGGTCGCCTCGTCCACCTCGGCGACCGGGCCGAACGGCTCGGTCGGCCACGGGAAGGCCAGCTCGCGTACGTCGATGTCGTCGCCGAGCTCGCGGGTGAGCGCGTCGCGCAGCAGCGAGGGGAGGACGAACTCGTCGCCCGCGGCGAGTACGCGCAGTGTCATGCCTTGTGCAGCCCTTCGTTCAGCGGCGGTCGCCGGCCGGCCCGCCGTACCTGTCGTTGAGGTCGGTCGGGGTGTTGTACTCCAGCAGAGACACCCGGTCGCCGCGGACGAGCACCTCGGTGAGCCCGCAGTTGCGGATGAACGGGAACACGCGGCGGTACTCGCTGAGCGGAAGGCCGAGCAGCCGGCACAGCATGAGCCGGATCAGCGTGGTGTGCGCGACGACGAGCACCCGGCCGGTGCACTGGGCGCCGCAGATGTCGTGCAGCGCCGCCATCCCGCGCTCGACCGCCTTCTTGGGCTCTTCGCCGCCGGGCAGCGGGCTGTTCGCCGGATCCTCGACGAACGCCGCGTACGCCTCCGGGAACCGATCCCGCATCTGGGCGGTGGTGAGGCCCTCGGCGTCGCCGAAGTCCAGTTCGCGCAGCCGCGGGTCGATGCGCAGCTCGAGATCGGCGACGTCGACGCACGGTTGCGCGGTGTCCCGCGCGCGACCCAGGTCGGACGACACCACACCGTCGAGCCCCGCGCGTGCGGCCCACTGCGCGAGCAGCCAGGCCTGCGCCTGACCGCGGTCGGTGAGCGGCACGTCGGTGCGGCCGGTGTACCGGTTCTCCGCATGTGTGGTGGTTTCGCCGTGCCGGACGAGGATGAGGTTGGTCACGAGGCGTCCCACCTCTTTCCGAATGAGGCTCTCCGAATCACCCACACAAGTGACCGGAGAACCCCAATTGACCACGTTATGGATGCGTAGCCGGCCCTCTCGATGCCTGCAGCCATCGAGAAGGCGGAGTAAGCCCACATAACGTGGTCATTTGGATAAGGGCTGTGCTGGTGCGCGGTCATGTATGCCCCATTCTTCCCCGAGCGTGCGCGGCGACATGCTCGGCCAGCCACCCGCGCGCGGCCAGCTCGTCGACAAGGCGTAGGTACGGCCCGTGGAATGCGGCGGCCTTGCCCGTGCGCGGTTCGACGGTCCCCGCCGGGCGGACCATGCCGGCGGCGTACGTGGCGAGCGGTGACTGGTTGCCCGCGTCGGCTCCCGCGCCGTACGCGGCGAGCACGGCCATGCCGAGCGCCGGTTCGGCGTTCTCCACCAGCGTCAACGGCCGTTCGAGCACGTCCGCGCGGACCTGGCGGACGTACGGGCTCCGGGTGCTGCCGCCGGTCAGGACCACCCGGCCGCCGGTCGGCGCGCCGAGCAGGTCGAGGTAGTCGAAGCAGAGGCGTTCCACGTACGCGATGCCTTGCACAAGCGCGGCGTACAGCTCGGCGTCGCTCTCGGGCCGGCCTAGGACGAACCCGGTTGCGTCGGGTGCGACGAACGGGAACCGCTCGCCGCGAGCGGACGCCAACGGGTACGCGAGCGCGCTGCTGGGCTCGTACTCGGGTGCCGCCTGTGCGAGGGCGTCCAGGTCGCGACCCGGAAGCTGGGCGGTGATGGCGCCCGCCCCGCTGCTCGACGCGCCGCCGGGCAGCCAGGCGCCGTCCGGCGACCGGTGCGAGTAGACGGCGCCGTACGGGTCGCGTACGAGCTCCGGCACGACCCCCTTGAGCACAAGCGTGGTGCCGAGGACGGAGTTCCAGGAACCGGGCTCCAGCGCGCCGGAGCCGAGCTGGGCAGCGCACCCGTCGGTCATGCCCGCCACGATGAGCGCTTGTTGCGGCAACCCGGTCGCGTCGCTCGCGGCAGGGGAGACCCGGCCGACGGGCGTGCCGGGCAGCACCAGGCCGGGCAGCATCCGCGTGGGCACGGCTAGCTGGTCGAGCAGGTCGCCCGGCCAGGTCAGGTCCCTCGCGTCGCAGCCGGTCTTGAGTGCGGTGCTGGTGTCGACAGGGACGACCCGCCCGGCGAGCAGGCCCGTGATGTAGTCGCCCTGGTGCGCGACCCGTGCCGCGTCAGGAGGGGGCTGGTGGCGCAGCAACCAGGCGAGCTTCGGCAGCGCCCACGCCGGTTGCATGCGCCCGTAGCCGAGAGCGGTCCAGAGCTCGCGGCCGGCCTCGCTGATCTCCGCGGCTTCATCGACCGCGCGGATGTCGTCGTACATCAACCCGGGCGTGACGGCGTCACCGTTCGCGTCGGTCAGGAGCACGGTGCCGGAGGTCGCGTCGACCGCGACCGCCCGCACCGCATCGGCGGGCACGCCCGCCAGCGCCTTCGTGCAGGCGGTTGTCACCGCGTCCCCCCACTGGCCGGGGTCCTGCTCGTGCCGCGGCCCGTCGCGGCGGCTCGTGAGCGGCGCGCTCCCGGCACCGTGCACCTCACCGTCGGCGTCGACGACGAGAGCGCGAACGCTCTGCGTACCCACGTCGATGCCGGCGTACAGGTCGGTCGCCATCAGGCTCCGGCCTCCTCGAGCCGTGCACGTACCTGTCGCAGCCGTGACCAGCCGCGACTGGCATCCGCGCGGGTGGCGAGGAAGGACGAGAACAGCTCGGCGTACCGGTCGGACCAGTCGGCGTCGGGCTCGAAGGTGTCGGCGGCGTTCACGCAGCGGGCGACGGCGGCCTCGTGGTCGCGCTCGCGGCCGGTGGCGACGAGCGCGGTGAGGTACGCGCCCCGTGCGCCCGCCTCCGTACCGGACGTACGCCTGGTAGGAACGCCTGTGACGTCGGCGATAAGTTCACACCACTCCGCGCTGTTCGCGCCGCCACCGCTGAGGCGGATCTCGCGCGGAGGCACCGGTGCGCAGCGCAGGCACTCGCGGATGACGTACGTGAGGCCCTCGACGACGGCGCGCGCGACGCAGCCGCGATCGTGTTCGGTGGAGAGCCCCTCGAGCGAGCCGCGAGCGGAGGGGTCGAGGAAGGGTGCTCGCTCGCCCGCCGGGGACAGGTAGGGCAGGAAGGCGAGCCCGCGGGCGCCGGTGGGAGCGGACGCGGCGAGGCGGCACAGGTCGTCGGCTCCGGCCAGGCCGAGCACGCCGGCGGCCCAGTCGAGCACCTCCCGGCCGGCGAGAGTCGGGTACGCGCGCACGTACCGGCCCGGCACGCCGAGCGGGATGGTGAGGCCGATCGGATCGGCGGCGAGATCGGGTTGCTCGGTGACGGTTTCGGTGCAGAGCGTGGTGCCGAGGATGCCGCACGCCTGGCCCGGGTGTACCGCGCCGACACCTATCGCCGTCGACGCGATGTCGTAGGGGGCCAGCACGACCGGCGTGTCGCGCGGCAGCCCGAGCGTGGTCGCGGCAGCCGGCAGCAGCGGTGCCACGCGCTGGTCGTCGTGCCGCAGTTCCGGGAGCAGGCGACGCGCCCACGGCAGGCCGTACATGTCGAGGAGAGTGAGGTCGTACTCGCGCCGCTCGACGTCCAGCCAGGGCGCGGCGGCCTCCGACTCGTCCACGGCAAGCTCACCGGTGAGCGCGGCGAACAGCCAGCCGCCACAGGTGAGCGCGGCAGCCGACCGGGCAATCCGGTCCGGGTCGTGCTCGCCCAGCCAGCGCAGGATCGCGTGTGGGAGGCCGGCGAACGTCGTGCATCCGGTGCGCTTGAAGGCCTCGTCGAGCACGCCCGATGCCCGCCAGCTCTCGACGAT
>JBOHBN010000210.1:0-11636 GCA_050698355.1 Streptosporangiales bacterium
ACGGGCAAGACCACCCTGGCGTACGTGCTGTCGCTCGCCACCCAGCGCCGTTTCGTCGAGCTGTCCGCGGTCACCTCGGGCGTCAAGGACGTGCGCGCGGTGATCGACGAGGCACGCCGCGACGTCGGCCTCTCCGGGCGGCAGACCGTGCTTTTCGTCGACGAGGTGCACAGGTTCAACAAGACCCAGCAGGACGCGCTGCTGCCTGCCGTGGAGAACCGCTGGGTGACGTTCATCGGGGCGACGACGGAGAACCCGTTCTTCTCGGTCGTGAGCCCCCTGCTGTCCCGGTCGCTCCTCCTCAGCCTCGAGGCGCTGACCGACGACGACATACGCGCGGTCGTACGCCGGGCGCTCACCGACGAGCGCGGCGTCGGCGGTGAGGCGGAGCTGGGCCAGGAAGCCGAGGACCAGCTCATCCGGCTCGCGGGCGGCGACGCGCGGCGCGCGCTGACCTACCTGGAGGCGGCCGCGGGTGCGACGCTGTCTCGCGGCGGCACGGAGGTCACCGTCGAGATCCTGGAGCAGGCCGTCGACCGGGCCGCGGTGCGCTACGACAGGGACGGTGACCAGCACTACGACGTCGCCAGCGCGCTGATCAAGAGCCTGCGCGGCAGCGATGTCGACGCGTCCCTGCACTATCTCGCGCGCATGATCGAGGCGGGCGAGGACCCGCGGTTCATCGCCCGCCGCCTGGTGATCCTGGCGAGCGAGGACATCGGGATGGCCGACCCCACTGCCCTGCAGACCGCGGTCGCGGCCGCCGACGCCGTCGCCATGATCGGCTTTCCCGAGGCGTCGCTGACGCTCGCGCACGCGGCCGTACATCTCGCGCTCGCTCCGAAGTCCAACGCGGTTACGACGGCGATCGGCGCCGCGATGGACGACGTGCGGCAGGGCCGGGTGGGCGCGGTGCCGGCACACCTGCGCGACGCGCACTACCGTGGGGCGCAGAAGCTCGGCCACGGCAGCGGGTACGTCTACCCGCACGACCACCCGGGCGGTGTCGTGCCCCAGCAGTACGCTCCGGACGCGGTGGCCGATCGCGAGTACTACCAGCCGACCGGGCATGGAGCGGAACGGCAGTACGCGCAGGTGCTCGACCGCATCCGTGCCGTGCTAGGGGGGCGGGCGGTAGACGATAGGGTCGATGCTCCGCGAGAGGACGGCGAGTAGGCCGACCGCGACCCCGACGGCGAGGAGCTCCCCACCATGGACTCGCAGGAACAGTACGCTGCAACTCCTGCCCAGCTGGTGGCGCGGCAGGCGCGGCGCGCGCTCGGCGTGCCCGCCGTCCGGTACGCCGGTGCGGGGTTCGTGCTCGGCGTGCTGGCCACAAGGCGGCTGCGCCGGCTCACCGGCAGGACCCGCCGCTGGAGCTGGCAGAGCGCGGCGGTCGAGGCCGTCACTCTCGCGCTGACGCTGCGGGAGATGGGTGCCGAGCTCGACGCGTACCGGGCCGAGCGGGAAATCGGGTCGCGTCGCGGGTACGCGATGATCGATGCTCGAAGCGACCCCTCTGCGCCGCCGCGGAGCGCAATTGCTACAGCCAACGAACAGCAGGGATGAGGAGAAAGCGATGAGGTCGGCAGAGATCGCACGACGGTTCGTGCGCTTCTTCGAGGAGCGCGGGCACACGGTCGTGCCCTCCGCCCCGCTCCCGATCGACGACCCGACCCTGCTGTTCGCCAACGCGGGCATGGTGCAGTTCAAGCCGTACTTCTTGGGCGACGAGCGGGCACCGTACGACCGCGCGGTGACCGTGCAGAAGTGCGTACGCACCATCGACATCGACGAGGTCGGCAAGACGACCCGGCACGGCTCGTTCTTCCAGATGATGGGCAACTTCTCCTTCGCCGACTACTTCAAGGACAAGGCGATCGAGTACGCCTGGGAGCTGGTCACCAGGTCCCGCGCGGACGGCGGGTACGGCTTCGAGGAGAGCCGGCTGTGGCCGACGGTCTACTTCGAGGACGACGAGGCGTTCGATCTGTGGAAGCGGATCACCGGGCTGCCCGACGAGCGGATCCAGCGGCGGGGTAAGGAAGACAACTACTGGGACATGGGCGTCCCGGGCCCGTGCGGGCCGTGCAGCGAGATCTTCTACGACCGTGGGCCCGACTTCGGCAAGGAGGGCGGTCCGGAGGCCGACGAGGACCGCTACATGGAGCTGTGGAACCTCGTGTTCATGCAGAACCTCCGTGGCGAGGGGCCCGGCAAGGACTACCCGGTCCTCGGCGAGCTGCCGGCGAAGAACATCGACACCGGGCTGGGCCAGGAGCGCGCGGCGTACCTGCTGCAGGGCGTCGAAAACCTCTACGAGATCGACGAGGTGCGCCCGGTGCTCGACCGTGCGGCCGACCTCGCCGGCAAGAAGTACGGCAGCGACCATGACGACGATGTGCGGCTACGGGTGGTGGCCGACCACGTCCGTACGGCGCTGATGATCGTCGGCGACGGTGTCCGGCCGGGCAACGAGGGCCGCGGCTACGTGCTGCGCCGCATCCTGCGCCGGGCGATCCGCGCGATGCGGCTGCTCGGTGTGGACGCGCCGACCATGCCCGAGCTGCTGCCAGCGAGCAAGGGCGTGATGGCGCAGGCCTACCCGGAGCTGCGCCGCGACTGGGAGCCGATCTCGCAGGCGGTGTACGCGGAGGAGGACACCTTCCACGAGACGCTGCGCACCGGCACGCAGATCTTTGACCAGGCGGTGGCGCGCACCAAGTCGTCGGGCGCGACGGTCCTGCCAGGCGGCGAGGCCTTCCAGCTGCACGATACGTATGGCTTCCCGATCGACCTCACCCTCGAGATGGCGGCCGAGCAGGGCCTCGCCGTCGACGAGGAGGGCTTCTCGAAGCTGATGGGCGAGCAGCGCCTGCGCGCGCAGCGCGACGCGCGGGAGAAGAAGACCGGGCACGTCGACGTGTCCGCGTACAGCTCACTGCTCGCCGAGACCGGCAAGAACACGTTCCTCGGCTACGACGAGGTGGCGAGCGAGTCGACGGTGGCCGGGCTGCTCGTCGATGGCGCGTCCGCGCCGATCGCGGCCGCGGGCCACGCGGTCGAGGTGGTGCTTGACCGCACGCCGTTCTACGCCGAGAGCGGCGGGCAGCTCGCCGACCACGGCCGCATCCGCACCGACCGGGGCACGGTCGAGGTCGACGACGTGCAGACCCCGGTGCCCGGCCTGATCGTGCATCGCGGGCGGGTGACCGACGGCGAGGTCCATGTGGGCACGACCGCGTACGGCGAGATCGACGTGCCGCACCGCCGGTCGGTGTCCCGGTCGCACACCGCGACGCACATGGTGCACAAGGCCGTACGCGAGCTGCTCGGCGACACCGCGCGGCAGGCAGGCTCGGAGAACGCGCCCGGCCGGCTGCGGTTCGACTTCAACGCCTCCGGCGCGCCTCCGGCCAACATGCTGCGTGATGCGGAGCAGCGGATCAACTCGCTCGTCGTGGACGACCTCGAGGTGAGCGCCGCGGTGATGCCGAAGGACGACGCGCTCGCTCTCGGCGCGATGGCCCTGTTCGGGCAGAAGTACGGCGACCAGGTGCGGGTCGTTTCCGTCGGCGGGCCGTGGTCGCGGGAGTTCTGCGGCGGCACGCACACCGCGAACACCGCGCAGCTCGGCATCGTGAAGCTGCTCGGCGAGTCCTCGATCGGGTCCGGCGTGCGCCGCGTCGAGGCGCTCGTCGGCACCGACGCGATGGACTACCTGAGCCGGGAGAGCCTGCTGGTCTCGCAGCTCTCCGACCTGCTGCGCGCGCCGCGGGCAGACCTGCCGGGCCGGGTGGAGCAGACGGTGCAGCGGCTGCGCGACGCGGAGAAGGAGATCGCCCGGTTCCGCTCCGCACAGCTGCTGCAGGTGGCGGGCCACCTCGCCGACTCCGCGCGCGACACCTCCGGCGTAGCCCTCGTCACCCACCACGCACCGGACGGCGCGAGCGCCGACGACCTGCGCAGGCTGGCGCTCGACGTGCGGGGACGGCTCGGCACCCGTCCGGCGGTCGTCGCTGTCGGCGGCGTCAGCGGTGACCGGCCGCTCCTGGTGGTCGCGGTGAGCGAGGCCGGCCGCGGCTGGGGCCTGCGGGCCGGAGAGCTCGTCGGCGTCGGCGCGCGCGTCCTCGGTGGGGGCGGCGGCGGCAAGGACGACGTCGCTCAGGGCGGCGGCAACCGTCCCGAGTCGGTCGACGATGCCCTGGCCGCGGTGGAGCGCTTCGTGGGTGAGCGCGTCACCGGCAGCGCTTGAGCGGCGTACGTGCGGCGCGGAGTGCGTATCGGAGTCGACGTCGGCAGTGTCCGGGTCGGGGTCGCGGCGTGCGATCCGGACGGCGTTCTGGCCAGCCCCGTGGAAACGCTTGCCCGCGGCCGGGACGACGAGAACGGGATCGCGGCGGTCACGACCGAGCGGTCGGCGATCGAGGTCGTCGTCGGCCTGCCGGTGTCGCTGTCCGGCCGGGAGGGTCGCGCGGCGGCCGAGGCGACCGCGTACGCGAAACGGCTCGCCGCCCGGCTGGCGCCCGTGCCGGTACGGCTCGTCGACGAGCGGCTCAGCACCGTGTCGGCCGAACACGGACTGCGGTCCTCCGGGATGTCCGGACGGAATCGGCGTAAGGTGGTAGATCAAGCGGCGGCAGCCGTCATCCTGCAAGCTGCACTGGACGCCGAGCGGCGTATCGGGGACCCGCCAGGCCGGATCGTCCGAGAAGAGTGATGGGACCCAGCGACAGAGCCGATCGCGTGAGAGCCGCACGTCCGGAACGAGGTGGGCTCGCGTGGCACGGGGCAGGGGCATGAACGAGCTCGACCTCGTGCACGACGACCAGCCGCGGACCAGGCGGCAGGCCGCGCATCGGCGCCGCAGGGAGCGCCGGCAGCGCCGCAAGGGTGGTGCCGCGACGCTGGTGGCCCTGGTGATCGTGTTCGCAGTCATCGGCGGCCTGGGGTGGGGCGGGTACACCGTCCTGCACGGGCTCACCACCACACCGGACTACCACGGTGCGGGCAAGGGGTCGGTGACCGTGCACATCCACCCTGGCGCGTCGACCCGGTTGATCGCCGCGACGCTGGAGAAGGACGGCGTAGTCAAGAGCGCGGAGGCGTTCCGCGAGGCCGCGAGCGAGGACCCTGACGCGCTGACGATCCAGCCCGGTTACTACGACATGCACAAGCACATGGCCGGCGCGCTCGCCCTGAACCGGCTGCTCGACCCGTCCGCGCGGATGCTGCAGCGCGTCACCGTGCCCGAGGGCCTGCGGGTCAAGAAGATCCTGTCGCTGCTCGCCGACGAGTCGAACAAGCCGCTGGCGCAGTTCAAGAAGGCGGCGAAGAACACCGATGCGCTCGGGCTGCCTCCCGCTGCCCACGGCAACCTGGAGGGGTACCTGTTCCCCGCCACCTACAACTTCCCGCCCGACAGCACCGCCAAGAGCATGCTGCACACCATGGTGAAGCGCCACATGGCCGAGGAGCGCAAGCTCCACCTGACGGCCGAGGCGAAGGCCATGCACATGACCCTGCACCAGGCCCTCACCGTGGCGAGCCTGCTGCAGGCCGAGGCAAAGCCGAAGGACTTCACCAAGGTCGCCCGCGTGGTCTACAACCGGCTCGATAAGGGCATACCGCTGCAGTTCGACACCACCGTCCTGTACGCGCTCGGCCGCGCCGACCTGCACGTGACGTTGAAGGACACGCGGGTCAAGTCGCCGTACAACACCTACCTGCACAAGGGCCTGCCGCCGGGTCCGATCGACAACCCGGGCAGTGCGGCGATCAAGGCGGCGCTGCATCCCGCCAACGGTGACTGGCTGTACTTCGTCACCACGAACCCGAAGACCGGCGAGACCAAGTTCACCGACAACCCGAAGCAGTTCCAACGCTTCAAGCGCGAGTTCAAGCGCAACAGCGGGTGACAACGTGTTCGGAAACCACCTAGGGCGTGTCTGGCAATGACTGTCCGGCTCGCCCTGGCCGAAGGGGTCGTGACCGTGACATAGGGGTGTGTCCGAGCGACGCGGGGCCGGTGGCTTCTGTGGGGTGGCCTCGACCAGATCTTTCCAAACATGTTGTGAGGTTGCGTTTCATGCGAGCTGCCGTACTCGGCAACCCGGTCGCCCACTCCCTGTCACCGGCGCTGCACCGCGCCGCGTACGCGGCGCTCGACCTGGACTGGTCGTACGAGCCGGTGGAGTGCCGGGAGGGCGAGCTGGCCGGCTTCCTCGCCGGCCTCGACGACAAGTGGGCCGGCCTGTCGCTCACCATGCCGCTGAAGCGGGTCGCGGTCACGTTGGCGGAGACCGCATCGCCGCTTGTACGTGACGTGGGCGCGGCCAACACGCTCGTACGCGGCGCTAACGGGTGGAGGGCGGACAACACCGACATTCCCGGCCTCGAGAACGCCCTGCGCGAGGCCGGTCTCGCGCAGGCACGACGGCCCGTGCTGGTCGGAGGCGGGGCGACCGCCTGCTCGGCCGCTGCGGCGCTGGCCCGCCTCGGGGCACCGGAGGTGACCGCGGTCGTGCGCGACGCGAGCCGGGCGGCCGGGCTCGACGAGGTGGCCCGCCGGTTCGGTCTGGCTTGCACGCTCGTGCCGTGGCCCGGGGCGGACGCGCTGGGCACCGCCGACCTGGTGGTGTCCACGGTCCCGGGCGGGGCGGCGGACGCGCTGGTGGCGTACGCGTCGCGGGTCGCCGCGCTGTTCGACGTCGTGTACGCGCCGTGGCCGACGCCGTTCGCCACGGCGGTCGCGGATGCGGGCGGCGCGGTCGTCGGCGGGTTCGCGCTGCTGTTGCACCAGGCCGCGCTCCAGGTGACCGCGATGACCGGCCGCGCCGCGCCGATCGAGGCGATGCGCGCCGCCGGCGAGGCGGAGCTCGCCGCCCGACCCCGCTCTTGACTCGCCCAGCCCGGATCGACTGACCGCTTTGCCCGGTACGCACCCCGGCTCAGCGAGTCAACACGGGTGGCTACGCCCGATGTGGCGAAGAACGGCCTGTGGACAACCCGTTCCGGGTGGGCCGGTGGCCGTACGGTTCTGACATGATCACCGTTGCCCTGGCAATGCTCGCGCTACCGACCGGCGCCGCGCTCGGCTGGCTGCTGGCGCCGCTGCTGTCGGCTCGGGTGCCCGCCGGTGAGCACATCGCCACCCACCGGCGGCTGGCCGCCGCGCTCACTGGTGTGGCGTTCGGCCTGCTCGCCTGGCGGTTCGGCCCCGAGCCGGAGCTGATCGCGTACCTGGTACTCGTGGCGGGCTGCGTGCCTCTGGCCATCATCGATGCCCGCGCAGGGCGGCTCCCGAACAAGCTCACGCTGTCGACGTTCGCCGCCGGCCTGCTGCTCCTGGCGGCCAACGCCGCGCTCGGCGTGGCCGGCTGGACGGCGCTCGCCGGCGCGCTCATTGGTGCAGCGGCGCTCGCCGGCATGTACCTGGTCCTGGCGCTGGCCAACCCGTCCGGCATGGGCCTCGGCGACGTCAAGCTCGCGCTGCCCCTCGGCCTGTACCTCGGCTGGCTCGGAGCCGCCACCTGGATGCTCGGCGCACTGCTCGGTGCGATGTTCGGCGCGCTCGCCGCCCTGGCACTGCTGGCGTCCCGGCGAGCGTCGTGGCGGTCCCGGCTGCCGTACGGCCCCTTTATGGTGGCCGGCGCGTTCACGGCGATCGCGGTGGCGCCGTTGATCCCGGAGCTTGGCGTCTCCCTGGCGTAGTATTACGTCGTACATGTATTACGAGTTACGGAGTGGAGATGTACCTGAACAGCAAGGGCCAGGTGACGATCCCCGCGCATCTGCGCGAGAAGTTCGGGCTGCGGAGCGGTGACGAGGTCGAGGTCGTCGAGGACGACGACGCGCTGCGCATCGTCCGCGTCGCAGCGGGAGCTACCCGAGGACAGCGTTTGGTGAGCCGCATGCGCGGCCGCGCGACCACCGACATGACCACCGATGAGCTGCTCGGTCTGCTGCGTGGCGACTGAGCGGCACCTGCGGTCCGTGCCGCCGCTCGCGGACACCATGACGCTCGTCGACTCCTCGGTGCTGATCGACGTGCTGACCCAGGACCGGGTGTGGGCGGGCTGGTCCGAGCAGGCGCTCGCCGACGCCCGTGATCGCGGCCGGCTGGTGATCAACCCGATCGTGTACGCGGAGGTGTCGACCGGGTTCGTGAGTGTCGAGGACCTCGATGCGGCGGTATCTGCCGAGGACTTCGCGCGTGAGCCGCTGCCGTATCCGGCGGGCTTCCTCGCCGGGCGTGCCTTCCTCAGCTATCGCAGGCGAGGCGGGCAGAAGCGCTCGCCGCTGCCGGACTTCTACATCGGCGCGCACGCAGCCGTGCGGCGGTATCGGCTGCTGACCCGCGACGACGGCAGGTGCGTGGCGTACTTCCCGACGGTCGAGGTGATCAGTCCGCGGTCCGGCCCGGCACCGGCCTGAGAAGGTGTTTGGAAAGGTCGGGTCGAGGCCAACCCGACATGGGCGGAGCCGAGGTCAGCCCTACCCATGGCTTGCCATCCCGCCAACTCTCTCCTGGGCCGTTAGTTTCCAAACACATTCTGAGAGACTGCCACCATGCTGCGCTGGTTGACCGCAGGGGAGTCGCACGGCCAGGCGCTCGTCGCGGTGCTCGAGGGGGTTCCGGCGGGTGTCCAGGTCAGCACGTCCGACGTCAGCGCGGCGCTCGCCCGCCGGCGGCTCGGGTACGGGCGCGGGGCGCGGATGTCGTTCGAGCAGGACGTGGTCACGTTCCTCGGCGGTGTACGGCACGGGGAGACGTTCGGCAGCCCGGTCGCGGTGCAGGTCGCCAACACCGAGTGGCCGAAGTGGGAGAAGGTGATGGCCGCCGACCCGGTCGAGCCGAGCGAGGTCGAGGGGCTGGCCCGCAACGCACCGCTCACCCGGCCGCGGCCCGGCCACGCCGATCTGGTCGGCATGCAGAAGTACGGCTTCGACGACGCTCGTCCCGTACTGGAACGCGCGAGCGCCAGGGAGACCGCGGCACGCGTCGCGCTCGGGGAGGTCGCGGTGCGGTTGCTCCGGCAGGCGCTCGGCGTCGAGCTGCTGAGCCACGTGGTCGCGCTCGGGGCCGCCGAGGCTGCTACCGGCACCGTTCCCTGCCCGGGCGACAGGGAACGCATCGACGCCGACCCCGTACGCTGCGCTGACGCCTCCGCATCGGCCGCGATGGTCGAGGAGGTCGACGCCGCCCACAAGGCCGGCGACACGCTCGGCGGCATCGTCGAGGTCGTCGTGCACGGGCTGCCGCCCGGCCTCGGCAGCCACGTCCACTGGGACCGCAGGCTGGACGGCCGGCTGGCCGGCGCGCTGATGAGCATCCACGCGATCAAGGGCGTCCAGGTCGGCGACGGCTTCGACCTCGCGCGCCGCCGCGGGTCGGAGGCGCACGACGAGATCGTGGGCAGCCCGGACGGCGTGCGCCGGGTCACCGGGCGTTCCGGCGGCACCGAGGGCGGTATGTCCACCGGCGAGGTCCTGCGCGTACGCGCGGCGATGAAGCCGATCTCGACGGTCCCGCGCGCGCTGCGGACGATCGACGTGCGTACGGGGGAGCCCGCCCAGGCCATCAACCAGCGCAGCGACGTGTGTGCCGTGCCGGCCGCCGGGGTGGTGGCGGAGGCGATGGTCGCGCTGGTGCTCGCCGACGCCGCGCTGGAGAAGTTCGGCGGCGACTCGGTCGCGGAGGTCGCGAGGAACCTGGCGAGCTACGACAGCGCGCTCCCGATCAGGTAGAAGGAGACGGTATTCGAATGGATGAGGCACCCGTGTCAGAGCGACCGCGGCTGGTGCTCGTCGGTCCTCCCGGCGCCGGGAAGACGATGGTCGGCCAGGTCGTCGCGGCCCGGCTCCGCGTGGCGTTCCGCGACACTGACCTCGACATCGAAGCGCGCGCGGGCAAGCCGGTGCAGGACATCTTCGTCCAGGACGGCGAGGACGCGTTCCGCGCGTTGGAACGTGAGGCGGTGCGAGCCGCCCTCGGCGACGCCGATGGGGTGCTGGCGCTCGGCGGCGGTGCCGTGCTCGACGAGGGCACTCGGGCGCTGCTGGCCGATCACCACGTGGTCTACCTGGACGTCACCCTCACTGCCGCCGCGCACCGGGTCGGGCTCGACACCCCGCGCCCGCTGCTCGTCGCGAACCCGCGTACGGCGCTGCGCCGCCAGCTCGAGGAACGCCGGCCGCTGTACGAACAGGTCGCCACCGCGATCGTGCAGACCGCCGACCGTACCCCCGAGGACATCGCAGAGGAGGTCGCCGCGACCGTGCCGGGAACCGTCTCCCCGTGACCGCGTACCCCGCCGACCGTTTCCGCCGCCCTCTACACTCCGCGGTTGGTGCAGGGCAGGTTGCCTTGTGACCACCCGCATCCGCGTCGGCGGTGAGGCGCCGTACGACGTGCTGGTCGGGCGGGACGTCGCGGAGTTGGTCCCGCCGCTGCTCGGCTCGGCGCGGCAGGTCGCGGTCATCACCACCGCCTCGGTCGCGGGGCAGGCCGGACAGGTGGCGGGGGCGCTCTCCGACGCGGGCTTTCGCGCACACCGGATCGACGTGCCGGACGCCGAGGCCGCCAAGGACATCTCCGTCGCGACGGCGTGCTGGTCCCGGCTGGGGGAGCTGGCCTTCACCCGCTCGGACGCCGTCGTCGGCGTCGGCGGCGGCGCGGTCACCGACCTCGCGGGCTTCGTCGCGGCCACCTGGTTGCGCGGGGTGCGCGTCGTGCACGTGCCCACCACGTTGCTCGGCATGGTGGACGCTGCCGTCGGCGGCAAGACCGGCATCAACACCGTCGCCGGCAAGAACCTCGTCGGCGCCTTCCACCCGCCCGCCGGTGTGGTCTGCGACCTCGCCACGCTCGCACGGCTGCCGCGTACGGAGTACGTCGCGGGCCTCGCCGAGGTCATCAAGGCGGGGTTCATCGCGGACCCCGCGATCCTCGACCTGGTCGAGGCCGACCCGGTGATCGCGACCGACCCCGGTGGGGTGCACGCCGGCGAGCTGGTCGAGCGTGCCGTACGGGTGAAGGCGTCGGTGGTTGCGGGCGATCTGCGCGAGCACGGCGGCCGGGAAATACTGAACTACGGGCACACGCTCGGCCACGCGATCGAGCGCGTGGAGGGTTACCGGTGGCGGCACGGCCACGCGGTTGCGGTCGGGCTGGTGTTCGTCGCGGAGCTGGCCCGGCTCGCCGGCAGGCTCGACCCGGCGACCGCGGAGCGGCACCGCGCCGTCCTCGATGCCGTCGGGCTACCCACGCAGTACGCCAGGGACGCGTGGCCCGACCTGCTTGCCGCCATGCGGGTGGACAAGAAGGCCCGCGGCGCCGTGCTCCGGTTCGTCGTGCTCGACGCTCTCGCACGGCCCGGCATCCTCACCGCCCCCGGCGGGGAGCTGCTCGAGAGCGCGTACGCGAAGATCGCCACCTAGGGCACGCTAGTCTCTGCGGATGCGCGTACTGGTACTCAACGGGCCGAACCTCGGCCGGCTCGGCTCTAGGGAACCGGAGATCTACGGTGATGCCGGTTACGACGAGCTCGCCTCCTGGTGTGCCGCGGTCGGCCAGGAGCTCGGCCTCGCGGTCGAGGTACGGCAGACCGACGACGAGGCCGAGCTGGTGTCCT
>JBOHBN010000211.1:0-7892 GCA_050698355.1 Streptosporangiales bacterium
GATCCGCTGATCGGCTCCGGCGGATCGGCCGAAGTGGTGGCCGAGGCGGCCCAGATACGCGAGAAGCAGGGCTGGGACCTGGCAATCGCCGTCACCGATCTACCGTTACGCGGAGGTGGGCGAGTCATCGTGGCCGACGCAAGCCCCGCTCACGGTGTGGGGGTGGTCTCGCTACCCGCCCTCGGTGTATCCCGACTGCGAAACCGCCTCACCGACGCTGCGGTCACCCTGGTGCGCGACGTCTATGAATCCACCCACGAGGTCGACGATGACACGGACCTGACCTCCGCGGCGGTACCTGCTGGTCGAATTACGACACCCATCCAGCACATGGCCGACAACGACATCAGCGTGCGCTACGGCCTGCCCTGGCGTCGCGGCCACGTCAAACTCATCGCCGGGCTGGTGAGGGCCAACCGGCCGTGGCAGATTCTGGGAGCGTTCAAGGGCGCCCTGGCCGCCACCTTTGCCACCGCAGCGTACGCGTTGATCTTCCCAAGTGGTTGGAAGCTCAGCGCGGCCATGGGCGGGCTGCGGCCCGCCGTGATCACAGCGCTCGCGATCGTACTGATGATCTCCTGGGTGATCGTGGCCCACAACCTGTGGGAGCGCCCCACCGCCCGCCACAAGACCGATATGACATTGGTGCGTCTCTACAATACCGTCACGGTGGTCACGTTGTTCACCGTCACGGTGGTCGGCTACATCGTGCTCTTCGCCGTCATTTTCGGACTCGCCTGGCTGTTCATTCCCCAACATTATTTCGCCGAGGAACTGGGGTCGGCCTACGCCACCGCCGGCGGCTACCTACACCTGACGTGGCTGCTCGCCTCGCTGGCGATGCTGGCGGCCGCGCTGGGCCAGGGACTCGACGACGACGAGACGGTACGTCGAGCCACCTTCGGCTACCGGCAGAACATCCGGGCCCGGCAACAGCAACGCGAGGACTCGGACCCGTACCAAGGCCGTACGGACGACCAGCGATGAGCGACGCCATGGTCAGCGTGCGCGGAGGGTGTAGCGCCGCTCGGCATAGGCGAGGTCGTCGCGCCAGAGCCGCGCGGCGGAGCGGCGGATCAGCGGCCGGATGAGCCGGCCCGCATGCCGGGCGAGCGCGAAGCCGGGCCGGTCGGAGCTCGCGATGACCGCCTCGATCACTGCGGTACGTGGCCGGCCGTCCCGACCGGTGCCGCGTGGCGTCGCGTGTGTCTCCACCACGCTTCCGGCGCCCTCGCCGTCGAGGATCCGCATGACTACCGTGCGCGGCTCCGGGCAGTAGAACTCGGCGCGCACGGGAACTCCGAGCCGGGGCGTGACCCGGAAGGTCACCGACACGGTGAACCGGTCGTCCTCGTCGGCGACATCGAGCTCGGTGGGGGCGGAGAGCACCGCGAGCCTGGAGAAGGAGTACGGGTGGAACCAGGAACCGTGCCAGGGATCGAGGCGGTTGGCGAGGATGTCCGACGGTTCGCACACCCCCACCATGGTCGCTACGGCCGCGATGCTCCCCTGCCCAGCGGGCCGCTCCGGTACGAGCGGCGCCGCCAGGGGTGTGTCGCCGCCCAGGGCGTCCAGCCGGACCCAGGCCAGCACCCCGTCGTCGTGCGCGGGGAGGCATCGCCAACCGGGGCGACCGTTCGCGTCGATGCGGAGTCCGTGCCAGCGGCATACGAGGGCTCCGTTGTCGACGGCGGCCAGTGCCAGCGGCGCTCCGAGGTGGGGACAGGCTCCGGGGCCGACGACGAGCTGCCCGTGATCGTCCCGCCAGGCGACCAGTTCGACACCGGCGGCCGTGACGCCGTAGGGCCGGTCACCGCGGATCTGGCTGCTGGCGGCGAGGACGAACCAGTTGCCGGACGGGCGGGCTTCGGCGCGCTTGCGGGCGGCTTCGATGACGGCGGGGTCCGCGTCAGGGTAGGTCGGCTGCTGGCGAGCCCAGGCGGTGCCGGGAATCGGCTGCAGCGGCAGTCCTCGCCGTACTCGTGGCATGGTCATCCTCCTCGCTTCGCCAGCCTGCGCAGCGGTGCCAGCCGCCCGGCGGTCGGCACGGTCCACAGGTCGTGCCCGGCAAGGCCCCATCGCGCCAGCAGGTGATTCGCCGCGTGCCATCCGGTGCTGGCGGCACGCTCCATGAGTGCCACGGGCAGGTCGATCCGGATGCCGTCGCCGGCCAGTACCAAGCCAGGCATAGGCGTTGCGACGGTCGGCCTGACAGCGAAGTCGCCGACGCCGAAGAGGGGGCAGTCTTCCCGCCACTGCACCGACTCGGCGACGATGCGAGCTGCCCAGGTCTCGGGGTAGAGCGCATGTAACCGCGCCACGGTGTGCTCACGCAGTGCGTCGTCGTGTGGTGCCGCGTAGGCATGAAGCTCGACGACGGACCCGCCGTGACGAAGCGACCAGTCGTGAGCCTCACGCTCGTAGCGATCGACGACGCTGATGTTGTCCAGGGGTGCCAGCCCACCCGTGCCGAGGAAGGCGGGGCGTTCCGTCGCGACGGGACGGTCCAGCCACAGCCGTTGCACCAGGAACGGCGGTGCGCTTCGCAGGCCGGCCACCCGGTCTCGCCACGCCGGATCCGCCTGCACAAGGTCCGGGGATCCAGCCACGATGCGGCGCAGGCCCGCGACGTCGGTGGCGAGCACGACACCGTCACAGCGGTGCTCATGCCCCGCGCTGTCGTGCACCTGGAACCCGCCGGTGCCGGAGTGTGCGACGTTCGTGACGTCGGTTCCGGTGCGGATATCGGTTCCGAGGGCGACCAGATGGCTTCGCAGTGGAGTCCACAGTGCTGTGTCGAATGACGCGTCGGGCACGTCGAACAGCAGACCCTCCCCGGAGCCGAGGAAGTAGAGGTGGAACATCACCGCCAGCTCGGCGGCGGAGAGTTCCTCCGGTGGCGCGAAGAAGCTCCGGGAGAACACGTCGAATGCCAGGTGCCGGGCCGCGGGTGGGAAGTTGATGCGCCGCAGGAAGGTGTCGGCGTCGACGCCGTCCAGCTCCTCGTAGATCCGCGGCACGGTGAGGGTGGCCAGCGGGAGTGCGGCACGGACGTCCAGCTTGATCAGGTCCCGTAGCCGGAATGTGGGGCTGCGCAGCGCGAAGGCGAGCGCGTTCCACGGTGGCGTTCTGGGCAGGCCGCGGAAGCTGTCCCGCCTGCCGTGTTCGTCGACCAGCGGGTAGTCGTCCAGCGGGACCAGCCGCTCCAGCCCGGGATCGCCGCGCCGCAACAGCGCGCGCAGGTTGTAGTACTGCCGGAAGAACGCGTGAAATCCGCGGCTCATCGAGCGTGTCACGCCACGGGTGGTCTCCGTCCACGACGACACCCTCCCACCGAGCTGCGGTTCCCGTTCCAGTACCACCACCGACACGCCGCGCTCGGCCAGCCCCGTGGCGGCCGCCAGGCCCGCGATCCCGGCCCCGACGACGACCACGCGGGGCGGGTGCGCGAGTTGCCCGGCGTGTGGTGCGCCCACCGATGCGGGGTGCCGGACCGCGCGGGAGTCCCGTTTACTCGCGCTCATCGGTTCCCGCCCGGCCGGGTGCCGAGAAAGGTGTGCACGATGTCGCGCTGCCAACCCGGCACGGTCTGTGCGCGCACGCCTTCGAATCCTGCCTGCCGCAGCCGGGCCCGCACTCGCGACGCGCCGTCGAAGGTGATCACGCTGCGCCACAGGTACCGGTAGAGGCCGGCGTCGCCGGTCAGCAGCCGACCGGCCGGAATGATCACCGCCCAGCACACCGCATGCCATACCGCGGTCGCGAGGCGGGAGTCGGCCACCGAGTACTCGTGGATCGCCAGTACGCCACCGGGGCGCAGCGACGCACACAGGGCACGCAGCTGCCCGTCGGGATCGGCGAGGTTGCGCACCAGGTACGCGGCCAGGATCGCGTCGAAGGGTCCGTGCACGCCTGCCGCGGCCAGACCCTCGACGGGTGCGTGTACGAAGTGGACGGACGGCGGCCACTGCTTCGCCCGGGCCCGGGACAGCATCCCCTCGGACGCGTCGACGGCGACGATCTCGGCGTGCGGGGCCACCGACAGCAGGGCCGCGGTGGACGCGCCGGTGCCGCAGCCTGCGTCGAGCAACCGCAGGCCTTCGCCGCCGGCGGGTAGCCGCATCCGCTGTGCCGAGAGCCGCAGGTGCGCGTGATAGCCGGGGTTGACGCCGACCAGCCTGTCGTAGGCGGCGGCGCCGGTATCGAACGCGGCAGGCAGGTTCTGGCGGCGCACTCCGGCCCTCACCGGTCCTCCTCTCGTCGCCGGTGCTGCCGTTCCCACAACAGCAAGGTCGCGGTGACCAGCGCGAAGCCGAACAGGAAGTCCTCGACGGGGATGTCGAACGGGAACCGCAGGCCGAGGTACGCGCCGGGTGTGTACTCCACGATCGGCGCGGACAGCTTGGTCAACCAGCCGTCCACCAGGACCTGGAAGCCCAGCACGATCACCATGGCGAGCCAGTAGGCCGGCCGCCGGAACAGGCCGGTGCGCAGGAACAGCAACTCCCACAGGCACACCAGGACGACCGCTGCCGCGGCAGGCACCGTGTAACCGAGCCCGGTCATCGGCGCCCTCTCAACCGGCCGAGCAACGCCTGCACGCAGGAGTACGTCAGCACACCGCAGACCGGCACCACGAGAAAGAACACGAGCTCCTCGACCGGGACGTCGAACGGCAGCCGGACGCCCGTGATGTAGCGGGCGTTGTAGGTCCACACGCCCGTGGCGACGGCGACCGCGTCCCAGGCCAGGAACACGAGGGTGACCGGGAGCACCGCGCGCGCCAGGCGCGCGGGCCGCCGGTACACGCGCGCACCGAGCAGCTCCAGCGGCGCGGTGAGCAGCAGGCAGCAGGCCATCAGGATCAGGTATTGCCAGTGGTCCACCTCGTGCATGTCAGTGCGTACCTCCCGTCGCCGCGACCGTCCTGGCCCACAGCGCGCGGACCAGTGCCCCGCCCGCCACCTGGGTTCGCCTGGCGGTGCCCACCGTGGCGCGGTGGGTGAACACGGCGAAGTCACTGTTCTCGATGCGGTCGAGGATCTCCGAGTACAGCACCAACGCGGTGCTGACGCAGGGCCGCGAGACAGGGTGCAGCATGGCCACCCCGGTTCGCGCGAACCGGTACACGGCGCGGGTGGTGGCGTGCTGCTCGGCAAGGGCCGCGCGCACCCTGCTGTCGGTGCGCCGGCGAGTGCGGCACCAGGTCAGCAGATCGCGGTCGACGCCGAACGCGGCCAGCTCGTCGAGCGGCAGGTACACCCGACCGCGATCGAGATCCTCGGCGACGTCGCGCAGGAAGTTGGTGAGCTGGAACGCCCGGCCCAGCGCCGCCGCGTACGGCGCTGCCTCCTCGGCCGGCACGACGGTGCCCAGTACCGGCAGCACCTGCAGCCCGATCACCTCCGCCGAGCCGCGCACGTAGCGCTCGAGGGAGGCCCGGTCGGGATACTCGGTGACGGTCAGGTCCATCCGCATCGAGTCCAGGAAGTCGTCGAACAGCTCCGGCGCGATCCGGTAGCGCGCCGCGGTGTCCACGACGGCCGCCAACACCGGATGGTCGCTGTAGCCCCGGCGCAGGGCGGACGTGAGGTCGCCGCCGAGCCGGTCCAGGTGGGCCCGCAGCTCGGCGGGTCCCGATCCCGGCGGCGGCGTGTCCACGATGTCGTCCGCCCACCGGGCGAAGCCGTACAGGGCGTGGATCGCGGGTCGCTGGGCGCGGGTCAGCAGTGTGGAAGCGCGGTAATAGGTGCGGCCGTGGCGGGCATTGAGTTCGCGGCACCGCCGGTACGCGGCGCGCAGGTCGGCGCGATCGTCCGTACGCATCAGACCACGCTCCTGCGACTGCCGGAGGCGACGGGCGCGCCGGTGACCCTGTCGGCTGCGAGCCGGCCCGACACCAGCGCGGTCGGCACGCCGACGCCTGGCACGGTGGCGCAGCCGGCCAACACGGCGTTGTCGACGCCGTGCGGCAGGTTCGCCGGGCGAAACGGTCCGGTCTGGGCGAAGGTGTGCGCGTAGGAGAACGGGGTTCCGGCCACCATGCCCTGCCTGCTCCATTCCGCCGGGGTGACCAGTCGCGTCATCTCGACCGAGTCGGGCAGCCCGGGTAGCAGGCGTTCGGCCACGGTGGCCAGCAGGTGCTGGGCATAATCCTCCTCCGCGGCGTCCCAGTCGATCGGTCCCTGCCGCAGGTTCGGCGCGGGTGCGAGCACATACCACAGATCGCGGCCGTCGGGGGCCAGTGCCGGGTCGGTGACGGACGGTCGAGTCACCAGCAGCGAGGGGTCGCTCATCACCCGGCCACCGTCGATGATCTCTGCGAAGGTGTCCTGCCACGCGGCACCGAAGGAGAGGGTGTGGTGCGTGGTGTCGGGTAGTCCCCGGCGAGTGCCGACATGCAGCACCACGGCCGAGGGTGCCGGACGCAGCGGCACGACCCGCCGCGGCGCCCGGCCCACCAGCTCGTACGCGGCAGGTAGCTCGCAGGTGAGTACCACCGCGTCGCAGGGCACGCGCAGCTCGGTGTCGGTGCGCACGGCGCGCAGCCGCGAGCCTGTCCGCTCCAGCGAGGTCACCGTCGAACCGTAGGCGAATCGCACGCCTGCCGCCTCCGCCGCGGCGGCCAGCGCGTCCGGGAGGGCACGCATGCCACCGCGGGGGAAGTACACCCCGGCCACCGTGTCCATGTAGGCGATTACCGCGTACACGGCCAGCGCGTCGTGGGGTGCCTGCCCGGCGTACAGCGACTGGAACGTAAACACCCGTCGCAGTCGCTCGTCGGACAGGAACCGACTCACCGCCGCGTCGAGCCTGCGGAACGCACCCATGGCCACGAGGCGCCCGAGGCTGGGTGTGAGCAGGGAGAGCGGCGAGTCGGTGTTGGTTGCGATGAACCGATCGAACTCTGCCCGGTACAGCGCGGCAAGCCACCGGCGCAGCCTGCGGTACCCGTCCGCCTCCTCGGAGCCGGCGAAGTCGGTGATCGCCTCCGCCATCGCGTCGGGGTCGGCGTGCACGTCGAGGGTGCTGCCGTCGGCGAATCGCGCCCGGTAGGCCGGGTCGAGGCGCGTCAACTCGAGCCGCTCGGTGAGACTCGAACCGACGGCGGCCAGTGGCTCCTCGATCAGTTCGGGCATGGTCAGCACGGTCGGGCCGGTGTCGATGCGGTAGCCGTCGACGTCCATCCGTCCGGTCCTGCCGCCGGGCGTGTCGCCGCGTTCGACGACGGTGACCTGCCGCCCTCTCCCGGCCAGGTGCAGGGCCGCGGCGAGGCCGGCCAGGCCGGCGCCCACCACGACGACGTGGTCGGTAGGGCCGGTCACAGTGCGCATCGGCTAGCACACCCGATCCGCGCAGCACCGCGCAGCCTGGCACAGGGCGGCGGTCACGAGCCCGTCCAACCCGCCATCGGCCAGCTCGGCGCAGGCTGACCTCACTCGCGTGGTGATCATGTGTTCTGCCGCGGCGCGCGCGCCGGTGGTCTCGATCAACCGCCGCCACTCCTCGACGTCCACCTCGGACAGCCGCTGCTGCTCGACCAGCGCGGCCAGCCTGGCACGTTGCACGGGGGTGGCCATCTGCTGTGCCAGTACCACCACGCTGGTGGCCTTGCGCTCCGCCAGGTCACCGCCGCTGGGCTTGCCGGTGACGTCGGGGTGGCCGAACACGCCGAGCAGGTCGTCGCGGAGCTGGTACGCCTCGCCGACGAGCTCGCCGTACCGGCCGAGTACGGACAGCACACGATCTGGGCAGCCCGCCAGCGACGCGCCCAACTCCAGTGGCCTGCGGACGGTGTAGTTGCCGGACTTGCGACGAGCCACGTCGAGCACCTCGTCGAGGCTCGGATGGCGCTGCGCGTCGTTGAGGAGGTCGGCGAGCTGGCCTACGGC
>JBOHBN010000212.1:0-4495 GCA_050698355.1 Streptosporangiales bacterium
GGGTAGGCGTGCGGGCGCCGCAGCGTCGGGCGGGTCTGCTTCGCGGACCGGCGCGCCGCGCGCTCCGACAAACGGCGCGACACCGCCCAGGAGGTGGCGAAACCATCGCGGCGGGCCAGGGTCGCGCGGCCGTGCCGCCACGACCCATACCCGGCGACCGCCACAAACGGCGCACCTGCGACCGTCTCGAGGATCAGCGTGGGGTCCATCAGCTTCTCCTCCCGTCCACGGCCGACACACTCGTCGGCTGGTCGAGTTGCTCGATCGCCGGCGGCGCGGCGAGCCGCAGCGCCGGCCGCGGGGTACGAGAGTCGCGGTCCCACCCGGCGAACCGCGTCACGTGGTCGCTGGCGAGGTAGCTCAGCCGCATGGCCGCGACCTGAACCTTCAGCGCGAGGTCGTAACGGACGACAACGCGGTGCGCGCCGCGCACCGGCAACTCCACCAAGACCACCGCCAGGGCCATGCCGACCGCGACGATCGCCTTCCCGCCGTAGATGCTGGCCGCCTGCAGCACCGACATGTCATGGGCGCGGGCGGCTGCGACCACAGCGAGGATGAGCAGGAACACCGCGATGATCGCGGCCTTGACCAGCCACGGGGCGAACCACACCCCCGCCGCGCCGGCCAGCAGTGCCGCGCCGGTCGCCTTGACCTTCGCCCCGATCTCATCCACCGCTGCTCACCGCCCGCCCTCGGCCGCGAGCCGCAGCACCGGCCCTCCAGCGGCACGCTGCTCATGGAGGAGGTCGGCGATCGTCTTGCGCGCTGTCGCGGCCGCGAGCCCTACCCGTGGGCCGTACTCGCGTGCCAGCGCGGAGACGCTGCGCGCGTCACCGGGCGTGACCTCGTCAATGACCAGGGCGCGTAGCTGCGCGGTCCGGGTGATGCTCTCGCGGCGGGCTGGCTCGGGGGCGCCAGAACCCGCCGCGAGAGGCTCAGCCCGCGGCCCGACGGCCGCGGAAGACGCAGTAGTCGATGACGCCAGCCGTACCGTTGCGGTAGGGGCGGTCAGCTCGAGCACCATCCGGCGCGTCTCCACAAACGCCTGCAGCGGCGCGTAGCGCCACCGGCTCGGGTGCAGTGTCGGCAGCGGCGGATGGATCTGCGAGCCGCGGCGACGCTCGACCAGCCGCCGGTGCTCACCCAGGAGCACCTCGAACGCCAGATTCGCCGCCAGCGGGATCGCGGCCCCCAGCAGCACCGGCACGATCGCCGCGTCGGAGCGCAGCCACGCCCACGTCGCATTGCTCCCGGCGCTCGCCAGCACCGCCAGTCCCGTGCCGGCCCGGGCCGCGGCCGCCGTCCGGCCGTCCAGTGCAGCCGACCAGGCGACTGCGGCCATCCCCACCGCGAGGCCATCCAGCACAATCGGCAGCAGCACCGGTACGTCGAAGCCTGCCCAGGTCGCCAGGTCGGTCTGCTCCCGAAACGACCACACACAGCCCGCCAGCCACGCCCCAGCGACCAGTGCCAACGCCAGCCGCAACGGCAACGCCGCGGCGAACGTGTCACGCGTTCCTGGGGCCTGCTGTAGGTCACTCACGTCCGTGTCCCCTCTATTGCGTCCTTCTGTACAGCGCTGGTGCAGTATTACTGTACTGCACTAGCGCTGTAAAGCAAGCTGCTCCATGACCTCACTCAAAGATCGTCGAGGAACACAGGTGGCGGAAGATGGCATCAGGTGAGACCGCCGTTTCCCCCCATCTCACCTTTGGAACTCCCCGCCGCTGAGTCACTATGGGGGACATGGATGACCCGTCGCTGCCCTCCTGGGCCGCGCGTCTCCGCCAAGAACGAGCGGCGCGCGACTGGTCTCAGCTGCAAGCCGTCCGCAACATGCGGGCAACGTTTGCGCGGATGCCAGAGAACAAGAACCGCGAGCTCCCCTCCGACGAGAGCCTTCTGCGCAACTACAAAGGCTGGGAGGCCGGCGGCGACAAAGGTCATCGACCAGATGACTTCAATCAGCGGCTCCTGGCGGCAACATTCGGAACCGTCACTGCCGCACTCTTTCCCCCGGACCCGAAGCGCGCCGACTCGTCCCTCATCACGGCAACCGGCATGGATACGCACGAACTCGTATCCCGCCTGCGCTCGTCGTCGATCGATCCGGCGACGCTCGACGCGATGCGGTTCACCGCCGACCGGCTTTGCGGCGACTACCCGCACGAGGTAGCCCCACAGCTCCGGCTAGAAGGCCGTACGTGGCTCAGCCGCATCACGGCACTGCTCGAGGAACGTCTCACCTTGACTCAACATCGTGAAGTGCTGTCCTTGGCGGGATTGGTTGCTTTGCTCGTTGGCTGTGTGGAGTACGACATGGGCGACCACGCGAGCGCCGAAGTCACCCGTAGGGCTGCGCTAAGCCTTGGCACCGAGGCAGACGACCGCAACATCATGGGGTGGGCCCACGAGATGTCCTCGTGGTTCGCCTTGACCACAGGTGACTATCGGCGTGTCGTCGCTACGGCAGAGACCGGGAGCGAGGTTGCTGGCAATCGCAGCGTGAGTGTGCAGCTTGCGGCCCAGCAGGCCAAGGCATGGGCACGGTTAGGTAACCGCCGTCAGGTCGAGCTTGCTCTCGATCGAGGCCGGAGCCTCCTAGAAGAGATGCCATACCCCGACAATGTCGATCATCATTTCGTAGTGGACCCGGCCAAGTGGGACTTCTACTCAATGGATGCGTACCGGCTTCTTGGAGAGGACGCCCTCACTCAGACCTACGCCTCGGAGGTCCTCCGGCTCGGTACCCGCGCTGACGGTTCGGAGCGCAGTCCAATGCGCAATGCGGAGGCCCGCATATCGTTGGGTGTCGTTGCTGCTCGTCAAGGAGACCCTGGCGCCGCAATCACATACGGCCGGACAGCACTCAACGGCGACCGGCGCTCGTTGCCGTCGCTCCTCATGTGCAGCCGCGAACTAGGGGACCTGATCGCGGAGCGGTACCCGAATAGCACCGATGGTGCTGAGTACTTGACCGACCTACGAACTCTCGGTGCATCCGCGACTGCAACACCAGCGTTGTAACCTGCGATCAATGCCTGACGAGAGCGGCTTGCCACAGGACTGGTGGACCACGAACGACGTGGCCGCCTATCTCGAGGTAACGCCAGGAACCGTACGGGCCTACCTGGCCAGGGGCCAGATGCCACAGGCGGATCGCCGCATGGGCCAGATGCGGCTGTGGCGGCCGCGAACTATCCGGCACTGGGCTAGCCATCGGCCGCGTGTAAATCGTGCTCAATAGCAGTACGCCGTGCCCAGTCGTACGGCGTGTCTCCTGGTTCCTTCAATATAGAACCGGTAGAACTGCGTGGTATGGCACACGGAAAACCGGGCCGGCCCTCTAAGGGGAACCGGGACCCCCTGTACGTCCTGATGCCTGTGCACCTACTTGAGGCGCTGCGCTCTCGTGCCAAGAGCCAGGGCATGACCGTCACAGACCTCGTGGGCGAGACGCTCGCCCACGAGCTTGATGTCTCGTACATGGAGCAGGAGGCGTTGCCGACGAGTAAAGCGTCCTAAGTCCAGATAGCAGAAGGCCCGCCCTGGTGGGCGGGCTCTTCGAAGCCGCTAGCTCTTCGCGGCTGTGGTTGGCGCCTCCCGCGAAGGGCTCTGGTCCGTACATCCTGAGAAAGGAGTACCGACTACGAGTTCGACTATACAGTCCTACCCGGACGCTGCCCAGCCGCGCGGCGTGTCGTGTCGCACCACAGCCACGGATGGCGACCCTGGCCTGTCGGCACTCGGTGCCGTTAACTGGCGTCAAGCCGCGTGCCGGGGTGAGGACCCGGAGCTGTTCGACTTCGACCGGTACGAGCTGTTCGCCAAGGCGGTGTGCGCTCGATGCCCGGTGCGGCAACGGTGTCTGGACTACGCGTTGCGGCACGCCGTCAGCGGAGTGTGGGGCGGCACCAGCGACGCCGAGCGCAGCCTGTTGCGGCGGCGCCTGGGCATCGCTGCTGCTCCACTGTCGTGGAACGACAGTGAGCTGCCGGTGCTCGCCGCGGGCGGCATGTCGTGACCTGCCCCGGTGTTGCCCGCCGCGCGGAGCTGGTGGGCGGCGTGCGGCCGCATCGGCGGCGGTCGTCGCTGCGTCCGGAGCGGTTGCCGCGTGGTGGGGGTCGGCCGGGGGCTGGGTTGCGGGCGGTGGAGGTGCCACAGAGCCGGTATGGGCCGGTGCCGAAGTGGTGGAGCCGGGACCACTTTCTGACCGTGGCGCTGCCCCTCGCCGTCCGGTTGCGGCCGGAGGCGATGCGCGGCCCCTCCGGCGCCAATCTCTCAGTGGACACGTTTCTGGGATGGGCAGCTTATGAGGCTGACCGTGCCGAGGCGGATGGCACGGTGGTGATTGTGGCCGCTGACCAGGCCGCCAGGGAGATGGGTATGTCGCGCAGCACGGTGTGCCGCGCGCGGGCGGCCGCCCGCCGGTTGGGGGTGTATCGCACGCTGCTGGAAGGCCGGCCGGGCACACTCGGCGACCGCGGCGACC
>JBOHBN010000213.1:0-3671 GCA_050698355.1 Streptosporangiales bacterium
CTGCTGGCATCTGAGGGTGGCGATGGCGTCGGCTCCGCTGACGGTCCAGTGCATGCCGGACTGCTTGAGGCGCTGGCCGATGACGGTCTTGCAGCTGGCCTCGACGACGCCGGATCCGACGAACAGGCCGCACTGGCGGAACCAGTGGTAGCGCATGCGCGGGGCGTTGGCCTCGAAGTAGCCGAGGGCTGTGTCGATCTCGTCTTTCTTCATGCCTTCGAGCGGGTAGGCGCGGGAGGCCCGGCAGATGCCCTCGATGTAGCCGTAGTCGAGGTCGTCTAGCCGGGCGGCTAGCCACTCGTCCTTCCGGTCGAGCAGCATGAATTCCAGCTTGCGGGCGAGGTCGTGGAGGTGCTCGCGGGCGTGGAACAGGTCCACGATCTGGGTGGCCTCCGGGAACTTCGCGGTGGCGATGTTCCAGATCCAGGGCGCTCCGTCGCCGAGGATCGTGAACTGGCGGACGTGGTCCGCGCCGCGGCGGAGACCCTCGGCCTTCACCAGGTTCCCGAACATGGCGGCGGGCTCGAAGGTGGCGATGACGCTGGCGGAGGCCCGGTCGCGGACGGGGTACCCGTCCTTGTCCAGCTGGTCCTGGGTGAAGAAGACGGCGAGCTTGACCTCGCGGGTGCGGGCGCGCCCGTCCTCTCCCTTGCCCTCGCGGCCTGCGGTTTCCTTCGGGGTCATCGGGACGCCGGTGCCGTCGATGACGGCGTGGAGCTTGTCCGGCAGCGGGGACGGCGGCAGCGGAGCCAGCTTCCGGGCGGCGGTGAGCGCCGCCCGGCCCCGGACCGCGGCTGCCAGGGCCGCGCCGCTGGCCTCGGCCGCCCGCTCGACCCGCTTGGCGGTCAGCCGGACCCCGGCCAGGTCTTCAAGCAGGCCGGCGGCCCGCGTGAACGGGGCCGCGGCCGCGGCCCGGTCGGTCATCGCGGCCAGCCCCGGCGACATGGACGCCCTGGCCGCGCCGAGCTCGGCGTCGCGCGGGGCGAGGCCGTGCCCGCAGGCCGCGCAGTGGTACCAGGCCCGCGTGAGCGTGACCGGGCCGAGCACGGTGTCGATGACCTTGCCCCGGTAGGAGGCGAACACGGCCTGATGCCCGTTCCCGCAGTCCACGCGGGGCCCGCGGTAGCCGAGGTCGGCGGCGAGCAGCTGCCCGAGCACGCCGCAGCCGAGCTTCAGCAGCCCAGCGCGGAGCGCCGCCTCCGCCGCCCCCAGGCCGGCATCGCCGCAGCCCAGGGCCTTGGCCGCCTCGGCGGCCAGCCGTCCTACCTCTGCCGTCTTCTCCCAGGCGAGAGCGTCGCAGAGCCCCCTTTTTCGCCCTCCGTGCCGGAAGGCGCGCCGGTGCCGTCCGCCGGCCTGGCCTCGCAGATCGCCTCGTTGACCTCAACGATCCGCTCGACCAGCGACGCGAACTCCTGGAAGGCCGCCACCTCCCCCCGGACTTTCTCCACCTCCGAGGCCGCCAGCTGGCGGCCCCTGGTCCGCTGCCCGCGCACCGTCCTGGTCCACAGGAACCGGGGACCGTGACCCGGGTGACCCGGCTGCACGCACGCGCAGTTCGGCTTCCCGCACCTCCGGTAGTTCTCGCCCACCGACCCCCGCCGGAAGTCGCCAACCTCGCTGAGCTGCGCGCACAGCCGCTCACGCTCGGCCTCAAGCTCCTGGAGCGACGGCTCGGACATGGGCACTCCTCATCTGGTTACGGATAACGTAACCAGACTCCCATCATAACCTGCCCGAACGCGGGAGCCCCACGATCGTGTCGCGCACCCGACCGCCCGGGCAGACTCGCCGCGCGTCAGAGCCCTGGCGTACGGTTCACTCACACGCACCTCGGCCGGATGCCTCCCGGAGGCGCCGCCGCCGCGAAAGGACGACCGCCATGAGGTCACTGACCTCCCTTGCCGCCATGTCATGCGCCCTTCTGCTCGGCGCGGCGGCCTGTACTGGCGGCGAACCTCCTCCCGATACGATCACGAAGCGCATCACGGTATGGACTGAGCAAGGCGACCGCGCGAACATCGCGGCAACCGAGAAGATCATCCATGACTTCGAGCAGGCCACCGGCATCGGCGTACGCCTCTTGCCCGTGCACAGGAGCTCCCTCCACCGGTTGCTCAGGTCGGCTTCCCCCTCGCCTGACCGGCCCGACGTCGTCGGCCGTCTCCCACTGGCGACCCTTCAGGTCCTGGCGACGCGCGACATGGTCGACACCGACGCCGTGGGCGAGGTGATGGACGACCTCGGCAAGGACACCTTCCAGCCGCACGCGCTCGCACTCACCTCACACGGCGACGACCAGATCGGGATCCCGAGCGATGTGTGGGTTCAGCTGATCGTTTACCGTAAGGACCTCTTCGCCAAGGCGAAGCTGCCGGTGCCCGACAGCCTCAACAAGATGCTCAAAGCGGCCAGATCCCTGGATGCCGGCAAGCGGGCCGGTATCGCCCTGCCGACGGCGGCGGACGACCCGTCTACTGAACAGACGTTCGAGTTCTTCGCTCTGGCCAACGGATGCGACCTGCTCGATGGCGACGGCGATGTCGCCCTCGACTCCTCGAGCTGCGTGGCGACGTTCCGCTATTACGCGAAGCTCGCGAAGACATCGCCGCGTCGCGGGACGCAGACGGGCGAGTCCGCCCGCGACGCCTACCTCGCGGGGAAGGCTGCCGTCGTCCCTTGGTCGTCCGCGATCCTTGACGACCTCGCCGGGCTTGACAGCAAGGCACTGCCAACGTGCCCCAAGTGCCGCCACCACCCCGCGTACCTCGCGAAGAACAGCGGCGTGGTGAGCGCCGTCCGGGGACCCCACGGCAACAAACCCGTACAGTACGGCGACATCGCGTCATGGACGATCCTGAACGGTGCCGACACAGAGGCCGCCAAGAGTTTCGTCACGTACATGATGGACGACGGCTACAGGCGCCTGCTTGACGTCGCTCCGGCAGTCAGAATCCCGGCCCGCGAGGGCACCGACCACGACCCACGCGCCTTCCTGAACGCGTGGGCGGGGCTGAAGACAGGGGCGAACCACCGCACATCGCTGTCTCAGGTGTACGCCCCCACGGTGCTCGACCTGCTGAGGAGCAGCTCCAGCAACCTCACCCGCTGGGGGCTCTCTCCGCGGAGGGGCACGTACGCGAGCGCGGTACTCGATGAACTCCCGGTCTCGGGCGCGGTCAACGCCGCGGTCGAGGGCAGGGTCAACGCCGCGAGCGCCGCTCAGAGGGCAACGGAGGACGTCGACTCGAAGGAACGCGCGCTCAGCCCATCGCCTGGACCGAGCACGACTCCGTCGCCCGGCGGGTGACGCCCCTACGCAAAGAGCCGCTCGCCCCAGCAGCCGCCCGCGCGGACGCCGGCCGGGCACGCCCAGATTCCCTGTGCGACGTACTCGACATACTCGTTCATCGTCTCCTGCTCGGTCAGCCGGCGCTGGAGCGGGATGAACTGCTCCCGTGGATCCCGGTCGAAGACGATGAAGAACAGGCCCGCCTTGAGTCGACCGAGGTCGTCGCTGCCGTCGACGAAAGAGTACCCGCGGCGGAGAATACGGACGCCGCCGTTGCTGCGGGGATGGGCGAGCCGGACGTGCGAACGCGGGGGTAGCTTCGGCGGGACGACGCGGTCATGCTCGTCCTGACCGCCGAAGGGGGCACCGGACCCCTTGTGCC
>JBOHBN010000214.1:0-5925 GCA_050698355.1 Streptosporangiales bacterium
GCGAGGGTGCGCTCGGCCGGCCCGCCGGTCGCGCGGCGCCGGCGGACGGCCTCCGCAAGCGGTGTCGCCGATGGCATGCGGTTAGCCGTCGCTCGCGTTACCACCGTGTCGACCCAGCCCTCGACCAGGGCGAGCAGCGTCTCCAGCCGGCGGAGCGCGGCCTGCTGGCCCGGCGTGTTCGCCAAGTCCTCGCCGTCGAACAGGCCCTCCGACAGGGCCCGCTGGAGCGCCTCGGGGTCGTTCAGGTCGACCTGCCCCACGATCGACTCCAGCCGGGAGGTGTCGATCTCCAGGCCGCGCGCGTACTCCTCGACGGCGCCGAGCAGTCGCGCCGGCAGCCATGCCGCGTGCACGAAGAGGCGCTGGTGCGCCGCCTCCCGCAGCGCGAGGTACAGCCGTACGTCGGACGCGGAGACCTCGAGCCCCTCGCCGAAGGCGGCGACGTTCGCCGGGAGCAGGGCGGCGTGACCCGGCGTGGCGAGCGGCAGCCCGATGTCCGCCGCACCGAGGACCTCGCCGGCCAGCGCGCCCACCGCCTGGCCGACCTGGCTGCCGAACATGACGCCGCCCATCTGGCGGACCATCCCGAGCAGCGGCCCGGCGGACTGGCGCATCTCCTCGGGAATCACGTTCGCCATCCCGTCCGCCATCCGGCCGACGACCGGATCGCAGAGACGCGACCAGGTCGGCAGGGTCGCCTCGACCCACTCCGCCCGGCTCCATGCCTCGATCGTGGTCGTGCCGGACGGCAGCGTGGTCACGTCATCGAGCCACACGTCGGCCAGGCGGACGGCTTCGGTCACGTCGGAACGCTCACGGTCCACGACCGAGGAGTCGCCGGCGGCCGATACCGCCTGGCGGGCGGTCTGCCGGGCCAGCGTCCAGTTCACCGGCCCCTCGCTCGGGGTGGACATCGCCTGCGCGAAGCCCTGGAAGACCTGCGCGAGCTGCTCGGAGTTGGCGCCGCCGAAGAGCGCCGCGAACGGGTTGTCCGGAGTGCCGCCCTGGCCGCTCGCACCGGAACCGCCTCCGGCGCCTGAACCCCCACCCACAGGCGGGGTCGGCTGCCCCGGCGCGTTCCCGCCGCCGGACTCCTCGTCGCGGGGTTCCTCGTCGGGTGTCTCGGGCGTGTTCATGGCACCAACGCTATCTCCCCATACCGCGTGATCGGCCCGGCGTGCGAGGCAGGGCCCGTCCTGTTCGCGAGTGGCGTACCGTCGAGACATGAATACCCTGCGCCTGCTCGCGATCGTGGACGGGCCGCTGTCGGTCGACGAGGTCCGCGACGCTGTCGCCGACCGGGAGTCCGGCGGTACGACCGTCTTCGTGGGCAACGTGCGCGCGCACGATTCGGGCCGGGATGTAGTCGGCCTCGGCTACACCGCGCACCCCACCGCCGAGGAGGTGTTGCGCAGCGTCGCGGAGAAGGTCGCCGCCGACATCCCCGTGTCGGCGCTTGCCGCGGTGCACCGGGTCGGCGAGCTCGCCGTCGGGGACGCCGCCGTGGTGGTGGCGGCGTCCGCGCCGCACCGCGGCGAGGCGTTCCTCGCCGCGCAGCGGCTGATCGACGACCTGAAGGCCACGGTGCCGATCTGGAAGCGCCAGGACTTCGCCGACGACACCTCGGAGTGGGTCGGCGCCCCTTAGCGGTCCAGGCCGGACGGAGGTGCGGGGCTGCCTGCGGTCGATGGCGTACGGACAAAGCACGCGCCGACGATGGCCACCAGCGAGAGCGACGCGGCGACGAGAAACGCGGCGTGCACCCCACCGGCCGTCCGCTCGATCACCGACGCCCCGGCCGAGGCGAGACCGGCCGACCGTAGCGCCAGGACGGTGACGAGCAGCGCCGTGCCGGCCGCGCCGGCGAGCTGCTGGGTGGTACCGAAGATCGCGCTGCCGTACGAGTACAGGTGCGGCTCGACCGCGGCCAGGCCGCCGGTGAACAGCGGCGTGAACACGAACGCGAGCCCGACACTGAGCAGCAGGTGGAATGCGAGGACCTGCCAGACCGTGCTTGTCGCGGTAAGCAGCGTGGCGGACCAGAGCGCGGCGCTCACCAGCACCACGCCCGGCACCAGCAGCCTGCGCATGCCGATCCGGTCGTACAGCCGTCCCACGATCGGTCCCAGCAGGCCCATCAGCAGCCCGCCGGGCAGGAGCAGCAGGCCGGTGACGAGCGGGGACAGCCTGAGCACGCTCTGCGCGTAGATCGGCAGCAGGACGACGATGCCGAGCAGCGTCATCATCATCAGCGACATGAGCGCTGAAGCCATGGTGAACGTGCGCGACCGGAACGTGCGCAGGTCGAGGAGCGCACGGTCGGTGCGCTGCAGCACGACCTGGCGAGCGATGAACGCGACAAGCGCGATGGCGCCGACCGCGAACGGCAGCCACAGCGGAACGAGTGGCTCGGTCGAGGCCGCCTGGCCGATGCTGCTCAACCCGTACACCAGACCGCCGAACCCGAGGGCCGACAGCACGACCGAGAGCATGTCGATCGGGGCACGGCTCAGCTCGCCGATGTTGACGATCTTGCGTATCCCGATGACCAGGGTGAGCAGGGCGATCGGCAGCACGATCCAGAACATCCACCGCCAGCCGAGCAGGTCGAGTACGACGCCGGAGATCGTCGGGCCGATCGCAGGCGCAACCGAGATGACGATCGAGATGTTGCCCATGACCGCTCCACGACGCGTCGGCGGCACCAGCGTCATCACGGTGGTCATCAGCAGCGGCAGCATGATCGCGGTGCCGCTCGCCTGGATGACGCGCGCACCGAGCAACACTCCGAAGCCCGGCGCGGTGGCCGCGGTGAGCGTGCCGAGGCTGAACAGCGACATCGCCGTGCCGTACAATACCCTCGTCGGCACCTTGCGGATGAGGAACCCGGTGATCGGGATCACCACCGCCATGACGAGCAGGAACCCGGCGGTCAGCCACTGCCCCACGCTCGCGTTGACGCCGAGGTCCGTCATGAGCACCGGCAGCGCGACGCTCATGATGGTCTCGTTGAGAATGACGGCGAAGGTGGAGACGAGCAGCACCGCGATGACCGTGCGGTCACGCGCACTCATCCGAGCAGGCTGCGCGTCCGTGGGAGCCGGGTCGGGTACACGCAGCTCGGTCTGTTCGGACACGCGGCTCCCAAGGCGTCGCGGGTGGGCGGGGGAAAGGGGATCGCGCGACGTGCGCGTGATCGCCAGCGTAGGTGGTCCAACCGACAATCGCCTTCGAATTAATCCCGCCCTCGAGCGGTCCGGTGAAGCGCTCGCTCGCGCCGTAATACCGCCGTCACGGCACGTGCCGTTGTCAGTGGAATCCGCGTCCCTCGAACCTGTTCTGGTTGCCTGCATGCCGTGTAGACCGTGGGAGCGTCGCGGAATCATCGCTATGGCGCACTAGCGTGGCGGCATGGTGGTTCCGAGCAGGGCGATGGACATCAGCGTTGTCGCGGCGGCACGTGAGGACGAGTCGCCGCCATTGGAGGCAGCAGCGATCGCGGCGGTCGCCGACCGGCTCGGGTACGGCGAGGTATGGGTCGGTGAAGGGCCGACGTGGGACGCGTTCGCGTTGGCGGCCGCCGTCGGAGTGCAGTCCCGGCGGGTCGCGCTGACCGTCGGCCCGATTCCGGTCCACGTACGCGATCCCTTCACCATCGCGCGGGGCGCTTCCTGCATAGCGGCTCTGGTCGGCCGCCCGGTCGGGGTCGCGCTCGGCACCTCGAGTACGCGTGTGGTGGAGGGCGTGCACGGGCGTGCCCGCAGCCACCCGGTCTGCGCGCTCGCCGCGAGTGCCGCGGAGGTGGGCGACCTGATGGGTCCGCGTACCGGGTCGGTCGACCTGCCCGCGCACGGCTTCAGCTGGCGGCTGCCACCCGGTGGCGGGCCGGTCACCGTCGCAGCGTTCGGCGAACGCGCCGTCGGCGTCGCCGTCGAACACGCCGATCGCATGCTGCTCGACCTCGTCTCGCCCGCTCAGGTACGCATGCTCCGCGCGAGGCGCGACGCCGCCGCCGAACGAGCCGGGCGTCCCGCGCCGCCTCTCGCGGCCTGGATACCGGCGGCCGTCGATCCGACACCTCGCGACTATGACCAGGTGATGCGCAGCATCGTCGGCTACCTGACCGTCCGCGGCTACAGCGACATGTTCGTCGATGCGGGTTTCGGCCACGCGGTCCAACTCGCCCGCACCGGTGCGAGCACCGAGCAGCTGCTGAGCAGGCTCCCGCGGGCAGCCGCCGCGGAGGTCGGCCTCGTCGGTGATGTCGACACCGTACGGGCGCGCCTCGACGCGTACGCCGCGGCCGGACTCGACGAGATCGCGGTCTATCCGACGACTGCCGGTGACCCGGGCGGTGAGCGCACCCTCACCGCCCTCTCGACGCTCCGCTGACGGTGGCCGTCACCGCGCCGGTGGAAGGAGTGGGCGCGGGTCGAACGTGACGCGGATCCGGGTGATCTTGCCGTCCTCGACGTGGGTCCAGTTCGCGACCGGGCAGGGTGGCGCGTCGGCGGTGTGCAGCTCGAACCAGGTGACCACGTCGGTGTCGTCGCCGATCATCTTGTGCACGACGACGTCGGTGGTCATCGACGCGAGCCCGCGCATGCCCTCGACGCAGTCCTCCGCGCCGTGTGCCTTCCCCATCGGGCCGGCGAAGTCCGCGTCATTGGCCAGCAGCGCCCGGTAGGTGTCCATGTCCCTGGCTCGCCAGGCCGCGAAGTAGCGCTCGGCGACGGTGGTTGGGGTGTCGGTCATGGTGGGCGGCCCTTCCGCGAGTCGTTGGTGCGCGGAGTCTGGCACCGGGGTCCGACAACGGTCAGGAGCGCGCCCAGGAGCCGCTGGTCAGCGCGTCTTCTACATCGGCGAGCCGCTCGTTGGTCCACTCGACGGACGGGTCGGGCTCGAGGAAGGTCAAGGCGATGGCGGTGACGCCGAGGGCGGGTGTCGACCATTCCTCGGCTCCCGCCGCCCCGGGCGGCGTGGCCTCGAAGCGCTGGGACGCGATGTCGGGCACGGAGGCCGCGGTGCCGACCAGGCCCCGGATGGTCGCGCTCACCAACCTCGCCAGCGTCTCGAAGGTGACACCCAGCTCGGGTCGCAACCGGTAGCCGAACAACCCGGTGAGCTGCTCGTGCGCCGCGGAGATCTGCGCGACGTGGGCTCGCTCCGCCTCGGCCAGTGCCTCTCGCACCTCGTTGGCGAGCTCGCTGTCGGTCAGGCTCAGGAACGTCGCCTGCACGGCCAGGTAGGTGCGCGACTGGGTGGACCCGTAGCTGGCCTCGAAGTCACGTGTCGCGCCCTGGCGGAGCATTTCGATGAGCAACGCCGCGCGGCCCTTGGGGGTCTCGAGCCAGTCCAGCCGCTCCAGTGCCACCCGCCCGACCAGATCGGCGGACTCCGCGTCGCTGCGGATGCCCGTCGGACTCATCGTCTTGGCGAGCTCCTTCAAGAGGTCGCTGAAGAACAGGTCCTTGTACGGCCAGCGCCGGTATACGGCGCTGCGCGATACGCCGGCGTCGCGGATGACGTCCTCGAAGCTGATGTGCTCGAGGCTCACCGTGAGACCGCTGGCGTTGACCATGGCGAGCGCAGCCTCGAGCATCCGCCCCTCGGTCTCCTCGTCCGAGAGCCGCCGCCGGCGACCGGTCAGCCCCGTGGGGGCACGCGAGTCCTGAGCCAAGGTGCCGAACCTCCTTCTTGAGATACGATGTTCCAAGTTTGCAGTTCGGTATTCTGAGACTAGTATCTCCGGTGTTCAGCCTAGCAGCCACGGATCACGCAAGGAGGCAACGAAGTGACCACGCCAGACCAGCGAGCCGCACCAGCCGATGAGGAAGCGGCGGCCCCTGACCAGGCACCCGGAGCGCCGGGCCGCGACACCAGGCGCGAGCCGCCCGCGCGCGGCGGCGGGGCCGGGTGGACGCC
>JBOHBN010000215.1:0-9487 GCA_050698355.1 Streptosporangiales bacterium
GGCCGCGAAGCAGCGCCCACTCCGGTGGGCGGAGCCAGCGGACGAGGAACATCTTCAGCGAGTCCGACGGCTCGCCCGTCGCCGGTTCCACGTGCCGGCGCAGTACCTTCTCGACCGCGACCGGATCCCTGGAGGCGCACGCCTGGATGGCCTCGGGCCGCCAGGCGGTGCGGGTCAAGTCTCGGTCTCCTAAAGCGAGCGGATGCGTGGCCTGCGCATGCGCGGCCTGCCCCACCTGGCAGAGTACTGTGCCGGTGCTTCCCAGCTCGACCCTCCAGCAGCCCTTATTCCGGCAGAATGGTGAGGTGATGACGGCGAGCGGTATGCGTGACCTGGTGGTCCTCGGCTCCACCGGATCGATCGGCACCCAGGCGCTCGACGTCGTGGCCCGCAACCGGGAGCGGTTCCGCGTGGTTGGGTTGGCGGCGAGCGGTACCCGGTCCGACCTGCTCGTACGCCAGGCGCTCGACTTCGGCGTCGCCGTGGTCGCGGTGGCGAAGGGTTCGGCGGCGCAGGACGTCCAGCTCGCGCTATACGCGGAGGCGCAGCGGCGCGGCTACTCCCGCGGCGAGCACAAGCTGCCCAGACTCCTCGTCGGGCCTGAGGCCGCCACCGAACTGGCCGGTTGGCCAGCCGATGTGGTGCTCAACGCGATCGACGGCGCAGCCGGCCTGAACGCGACACTCGCCGCCCTGCGGGCGGGCCGCACGCTCGCGCTGGCGAACAAGGAGTCGCTCATCATCGGCGGGCCGCTCGTGCGGGATCTGGCCAAGCCGGGCCAGCTCGTCCCTGTCGACTCCGAGCACTCCGCACTGGCCCAGTGCCTGCGCGGCGGCGCGAGCGCCGAGGTGCGGCGGCTGGTGCTCACCGCGAGTGGCGGGCCGTTTCGCGGTAGGTCGCGAGACCAGCTGACCGACGTGACCCCCGAGCAGGCGCTGGCGCACCCGACCTGGGCGATGGGCCCGCTCGTCACGGTGAACTCCGCGACGTTGGTGAACAAGGGGCTCGAGGTGATCGAGGCGCACCTGCTGTTCGACGTGCCGTACGACCGCATCGTGGTGATGGTCCACCCGCAGTCGATGGTGCACTCGATGGTGGAGTTCGCCGACGGCTCCACGCTCGCCCAGTGCTCCCCACCGGACATGCGTCTACCGATCTCGGTTGCCCTGGGCTGGCCCGACCGGGTCCCGGCCGCGGCACCAGGGCTGGACTGGGGGGAGGCGCACACCTGGGACCTCATGCCACTCGACGACGAGGCGTTCCCGGCCGTGCGTCTCGCCCGCGAGGTCGGCGCCAGGGCGGGGACCTTCCCCGCGGTGTACAACGCGGCGAACGAGGAGTGCGTGACGGCGTTCCTCGACAGCAGGGTGGCGTTCCTCGATATCGTCGATACAGTGCAGCAGGTCGTCGCGGACTACGCCGAGGAGGGTGATGAGGATGCAGGTAGCGTCCTCACCGTGGAACGGGTGCTGGCCGCGGACGAGTGGGCGCGTGCCCGTGCGCGCACGCTCGTGAGTGCGGCAGGTCGAGGAGCCGGGGGAGACCGCTAGATGGGACAGTTCGCCGTTCTTGGCGGCGTCGGGATCGTGTTGTTCGCGGTCGCCTTGATCATCTCCATCGTGCTGCACGAGGCCGGTCACTTCGTCTTCGCCCGGATCTTCGGGATGAAGGCGACCGAGTTCTTCATCGGCTTCGGCCCGCGACTGTGGTCCCGGTTCAAGGGCGACACAGAGTACGGCTTCAAGGCGATACCCGCCGGCGGGTACGTCAAGATCGTCGGGATGACTCCGCTGGAGCAGATCGATCCGGCGGACGAACCACGGGCGTTCTACCGGCAGCGGCCCATGCACAGGTTCCTGGTCTTGATCGCGGGCTCGCTCACCCACTTCCTCATCGCGGCCGTGCTGTTGCTGATCATCTTGATGTTCGTCGGGATCCCGGTACGGACCAGCACGTTGACCGTCGAGAAGGTGGTTCCGTGTGTGCCGACCGCGGGCAGCTGTTCGGCGGGTGGGTCGCACGCGTCGCCGGCCGCGAAGTCCGGTCTGCGGGCCGGTGACCGCATCGTCGGCTTCAACGGCAAGCGGGTCGACAGCTGGAAGCAGCTGACCGCTGACCTGGAGAAGAGCGGCGGGCAGAAGGTGCGCCTGTTGGTCGACCGTGGCGGCAAGACCATCAAGGTCACACCAACGCTCGCGACTCGGCGGGATCCGGAGAGCGGCAAGCGGATTGGTTACCTCGGCGTCGTGTCCAAGCAACGCATCGCGCAGTACCAGACCTATGACCCGCTCGACGCGTACGCGATGACCGGGCAGATTTTCGTCAGCCAGGTGGGCCTGATCTTCCAGGCGCTCGGTGGCATACCGGCGGCGATCCCGCAGCTGTTCTCGCCGGACCGCGGCAGCACGAAGGGCGGCCAGGTCGGTAGCGTGGTCGGTGCGGCGCGGATGGCCGGTTCGGTGTTCGGTTCCGACGAGCCGATGCGCGCGAAGTCCGCGTACTTCCTCAACATGGTGCAGAGCGTCAACCTGTTCATCGGGGTGTTCAACCTGCTGCCGCTGCTCCCGATGGACGGTGGCCACGTCGCCGTGCTGGCCTGGGAGCGGTTGCGCGCCTGGTGGGCACGCAAGAGGGGTCGGGCGGACCCTGGCCCGGTGGACATGACGAAGCTGCTGCCCGCCACGACCCTGGTGTTCGTCCTGCTTGTCGGGCTCGGTCTGCTGCTCATCACGGCGGACCTGGTGAACCCGTTGGCGAGTCCGTTCTAGGAGGCTGGTAAGCGAATGAACGTTGATCTCGGAATGCCGGAGACGCCGCCGCGTCCGCTCGCCGAGCGGCGCAAGACGCGCCGGATCATGGTCGGCGATGTCCCCGTGGGCGGGGGCGCCCCGGTTTCTGTGCAGTCGATGACGACGACGCTCACCGCGCACGTCGACGAGACGTTGCAGCAGATCGCCGAGCTGACCGCCGCTGGGTGCGACATCGTGCGCGTCGCCGTACCGAGCCAGGACGACAGCGAGGCGCTACCCGAGATCGCCAAGCACAGCCAGATCCCGGTGATTGCCGACATCCACTTCCAGCCGCGGTACGTGTTCGCCGCGATCGACGCTGGCTGCGCAGGAGTGCGGGTCAACCCGGGCAACATCAAGAAGTTCGACGACAAGGTCGCCGAGATCGCGCAGGTGGCGAAGGAGCATGGCACTCCGATCCGGATCGGAGTGAACGCGGGCTCGCTCGACCCTCGGTTGCTGAAGAAGCACGGGAAGGCGACGCCCGAGGCACTGGCCGAGTCCGCGCTGTGGGAGGCCTCGCTGTTCGAGGAACACGACTTCCACGACATCAAGATCTCGGTGAAGCACCATGACCCGGTGGTGATGGTGCAGGCGTACCGGCTGCTCTCGCAGCGTTGCGAGTACCCGCTGCATCTCGGCGTGACCGAGGCGGGCCCTGCATTCCAGGGCACGATCAAGTCCGCGACCGCGTTCGGCGCCCTGCTGTCGGAGGGGATCGGCGACACCATCAGGGTCTCGCTGTCGGCGCCGCCGGTCGAGGAGGTCAAGGTCGGCAGCGCGATCCTCGAGTCGCTTGGGCTGCGCCCAAAGAAGCTGGAGATCGTGTCCTGCCCGTCCTGCGGACGCGCTCAGGTGGACGTGTACAGGCTCGCCGACGAGGTCACCGCCGGGCTGCAGGGCATGGAGGTGCCGCTGCGGGTCGCCGTGATGGGCTGCGTGGTGAACGGGCCAGGCGAGGCGCGCGAGGCGGACCTCGGAGTGGCGTCGGGTAACGGTAAGGGTCAGATCTTCGTCAAGGGTGAGGTGATCAAGACCGTCCCCGAGGCCCAGATTGTCGAGACGCTCATCGACGAGGCGACCAGGATCGCTGCCGGCATGGCCGATGCCGGCGTAGGCTCGGGCGCGCCGGATGTGGTCGTGTCCTGACCGACGGCTGGTCCTGACCCGCCGCCCGGTCTGCTGGAGAGGGGGCGCCACGGTGCTGCGAACCTCTCCGCTGCGCGCGCTGGACGATCGAGACCTCCCCAGCGTGCGTGCCCTCCTCGAGCGTGACCCCGTCACCGACGTCTTCGTCGCATCCAGGGTGGCCACGTGCGGGCTGGACTCCTGGCGGCTGGGCGCCGAGGCCTGGGGGTACGTGGAGGGCGGTGAGCTGCGCTCGCTGTGTTACGCCGGGGCGAACCTGGTGCCGGTCCAGGCGACCTCGCCCGCCGTGCAGGCGTTCGCCGACCGGGCCAGGCGGCAGGGCAGGCGCTGCTCGTCGATCGTCGGCCCCGCCGACACTGTCGACCCACTCTGGCGGCTGCTCGAACCCTCCTGGGGACCAGCGCGCGAGGTGCGGTGGCGGCAGCCGCACATGGTCACTACTATCGCGCCGTCCGCCGGCTACGACGCAGCCGTCCGGCGGGTACGCCCGGACGAGGTAGACACGGTGCTGCCGGCGTGCGTCGCGATGTTCACCGAGGAGGTTGGAGTGTCGCCGGTCGCAGGCGACGGCGGGGTGCTCTATCGATCGCGGGTCACCGAGCTGGTGCGGCAGGGCAGGGCGTTCGCGAGGATCGACGATGGCGTGGTGGTGTTCAAGGCCGAGGTCGCCGCCGCGACGAGCCAGGCCTGCCAGATACAGGGCGTATGGGTGGCGCCCGCGTACCGTGGTCAGGGCCTCGCCGCCTCCGGAATGGCCGCCGTCGTACGTGAGTCGCTGCGATCTGTCGCGCCGGTCGTCAGCCTGTACGTCAACGACTTCAACACCGCGGCACGCGCCGCCTACCGCCGTGCTGGCTTCGTCGAGCGCGGCTGCTTCATGTCCGTCCTGTTCTGACCCTGATTTTTCAGCCAGGCCACGGATGATCTTGAACGGGTGGTCTGTGGGGTTCGGCCGGGCTGGTGAGGCAGGTGATCGACGGTGGCCGGGGGCGTCACGCCCTTGCAGTGCCGTTGATGCGGCTGCGGGAAGGCCGGCGCGGACCGGATTCGTGGGGTGTCGGCCGGTTTCGGGCAGGCGCGATCGCGGCGGGGCTTGGGTGTCGTGCTTCGGGTGGGGTGCTGGTCGATGCGCGGGGTCAGCCGAAGGCGGGCAGCGCGCGGATCTTGCGGAGCGCGGCGGTGAACGCCGCGGCCCACCGGTAGTGTTTGGCGAAGCGCAGCTGCAGCCGCCGGCCGTGGCGGGCCAGCCGGGCGGCGACGTTGAAGAACGCTACCCGCAGCCGCTTGCCGCGGGCCTGGGCGAACTCCTGGGGCAGCGCGAGAGTGCGCAGCCACAACGCGGCGTTGTGCGCGAGCGCGCAGGCCTGCCAGTACAGCCAGTTACCGAGGAACGGCTGCACTGGGGCGTGGATCATGCCGAAGTCGTTCTTCAACGCCTCGATGGTGTGCTCGGGGATGCCGCCGCGCAGCCGGTGATGCGCCTCGACCTGCGCGGCAAGCATGGTCTCGGCGCCCACGTTGGTGATGATCGCGTGTAGCCGCCACCCGTCCAGGTCGTCGAACGCGAGCTGCTCACCGGGGTCCTTGGGTTGGCGGCGCACGATCAACCGCACCGCCCGGCCGAGCAGCCAGGTACTGGTCTCGGCGATCTCGCTGCCCTTACTGGTCTCCCGCCCCAACGCCGGGGTCCAGACGGTGCCCGGGTCGGTGGCCAGCCCATGCACCGCCGCGGTCACGTTGGAGTACCCCTTAGCCTCGATTCCCGGTCGGGTAATTGAGTTGAGGTTTTGCTGCCGGGCTGGGGTGATCACCGTGGTGGGAAGCGGAAGCGTAGGGTGCGCCCGCCCCACCAGGGGATGGGGGTGTCGAGGTCGGCGAAGCCGGCGTCGATGAGGACGGGGTGGTGGCTGCGGAGGTTGAGTGCGCAGGTGACGGTGTCGGCGGTGATGTGCAGGGTGCCGGTAGCGTCGAGGAAGTGGCGCCAGATCCGGTCGGGGGTGGCGTTGTGGTAGCGGGAGAGTTTGAGGGCGAGTAGCCGGTAGAGGTTGCCGGCGGCGACGGTGAGGGTGGTGTCGAGGTCGACGTTGAGGGGGACGCCGCTGGTGAGGGCGTCGAGGTGGAACCCGCCGATGTAGGCGTCGAGTTCGTTTTCTACGTTCATGCGTTCGGCGTAGCGGGCGAACAGGTCCTTGGCGCTGGTGGTGAGGTTGTTGGTGATGAGCAGGGTGGGCTGGTCGTGGCCGATGTTGGTGATCGCGATCTGGCGGACTCGGGAGCTCACGTCGGTGAGTTTGATCATGTCTTCGTGTAGGCGGGGTCGCCGGTAGCGGCCGGTGCGGGTGATGGTGACGGTCTTCCACGCCGAGGCGGGTAGCGCGGCGAGGCGGGCCAGTTCGGTCTTGCCGCGTTGGCGCAGGGTGAGCCAGCGGATACCGCGGCCGGTGAGTTCGTCGAGGATCTTGTAGGTGGTCAACTGGGAGTCGAAGACCAGCAGCCCGGGGTCGGCTCCGGTCGCGGTGTTCCAGTAGTCGGCGAACGCGATGATCTCGCGGGCCTGCTCGGCTTTGGTGATGTCGGCGTTGGCGTAGACCATCTCGGTGGAGGCGTGGTCTTGGGCGAAGAAGGTCAGCACGCTGCGGGTGCGTTGGGAGCGGCGGGGCACATAGTGCTTTTCCAGCACTGCGTCTTGGCCGTGGTGGCGGATGGCGTGGAAGTCGCAGTTGAACCCGGCCTCGCCGGTGGCGAGCCCGAGCGGGCGCAGTGCCTGCACGAGGCTGGTGAGCAGTGTCTGGTTGGACTGGCGGCGTACCCGCCAGGAGTAGGTGCCCAGATGGGTGGCCTTCGGCAGGCTGGTGAGGCCCAGGGTGAACGCCAGGCCCTGATCGTCGGTGAGCGCGTCGACGTGATGGATGCGGGGCCGGCGGGCGCACTTGGCCAGCAGCAGGGTGCCGATCGACTGCCACGCCGACAGCGCGCGGGTCGAGGGGTAGCCGGCCGAGTGGATCAACTCGGGCAGACGCAGTTGTGCGATCGCGGGGAACAGTAGTAGCAGCCCGGCGTGGTCGCACGGCAGCGCCGTGGCGGTGGCGGGCCAGCCGGGTAGTTTCGCGGCCTTGACCGGGGCCAGCTTGGCTGGCGGGCCGCGGCGGCCGCCGTCACGGCGGGGCAGGCGGGGTATCCCTTCGGCGTCGAGGATCTGCCAGGCGGTCTGCGCCGAGATCGGCATTCCTTCGGCGGTGAGCGCGGCGGCGATCTCGGTGACGCTGTGTCCGTCGGCGCGTAGTTCGAGCACTCTGGCCCGCAGCGTTCCGGTGGCCTTGCGCGGCCCCTTCGGCCCGGGCCGGGTCTCGGTAAACAGGACCAGTTTGCCGGTGCGCAGCAGGGTGGCCATCTGGTGCACGCTGGCGGTGGAGTAGCCGAATCGGTCGGCGACCTCGGCGGCGGGCATCTGGTCGAGGAAGTAGGCGCGCAGCGCCTCGTAGCGGCGTTGCCCGGCCCCGACGGGGGCGGTGAAGTACTCCGCGCCGTCTCTCACCGGCACCTCAACCCATCTCACTGAACTAGTCGCTCAACGGTAGCGCTGTATTAGAAGAATGACGCGTCGACACGCGGTGATGTCTCAGGATTCAGGCTTGACTGGCCGAAGCTAGACAGTCGCGTGACGACACTACTTCAGTTAAACTCGTTGAGGTCAGTGGCCTACCCGGAGACCGACCCGCCTATGCCACGGCATAACTGAGGCCTCAAGCCCCTCAGCAGGATGAGCGCAGAGCGCTCAGTACCGGCGACCGGGAATCGAGGTTAGCGGTCACCGAGAAGTCCGCGCCGTGCCGGTCGGCCGCGGCGAGCACCTCGCCCTGGTAGCCGGCCGAGTCCACCCGCAGCCACAGTCGGTACGCCTCGCGGCACCCTGCCGGGACGGCAGCGACGCATTCGTCGATGAACGACCCCATCGCCCGGCCGTCGTTGGCGGCGCCGCCGCGGGCCCGCAACCCCAGCACGTCGCCGGTCTCGCCGCACACCCCGACCAGCGGCGACAGCGCGGTCTGCCCGGTCCGGGAGAACGCCGAGCCCTCCTTGCCCGGCCCATAGACCGCGACCCGGGTCGCGTCGGGGTCGATCGTCAACCGATCGCCGTCAGGGGCGGCACCCACGGCCCACGCCCTGCCCAGCATCGCCTGGTTGGTCGCCGCGGCCTTGCTGGCCCGGCCCAGGTCCGCGCCGGCCAGGAACCGCCACAACGTCGCCACGCTCGGCAGCGCGTTGCTCCCACGCAGCGCCTGCGTCGCCGGATCAGCCAGTACCGCCCGGTCGGACAGGAAGTCCCCGCCAGCCAGCAGCACCTCACACAGCGCCCGGTAGCACTCCCCGCCGGTGTAGCCACCGAACCCGATCGGGCGCAGCCCGCGCCGATCGGCCTCGTCCACCACGTTGAGCCGGTCCAGCAGCGGCCCCCACAGCGCCGTACCCGCGACCGGAGTCAGGTCCTGCTCCGACGCGGTCACCACCGGGGTCGGCACCGCCCGGGCAGGACGCGCCCGCACCTCATCGTCGACATCGAACAACAAACCGGTAGCATTCACCTCGCGGGTGCCCTCCTGCATCGGAATCGTGGACCTGTACATCACGATTTTCCCTTGCAGGCAGGGCACTTCCGCGTAACGACACAAACTCACCCAAGGCCAGGCTGAAAAATCAGGGTCTGAGCCCTTCCCCTTCCATGATCACCGGACGCACGGCGAGACCCTGACAACTGTCATGGGGCGGTTCGTACGGCCATCACTGCCGCCGGACCGTGGCGATTGGCAGAGTCGTAGCCATGACGGAGACATCCACACTCGCGGCCGGTCACCCGGTCGGGCCAGCCGGTGGGGCCGCAGTCGCGCTTGCCGGCCTGCGCAAGACCTACGGGCCGACGATCGCGGTCGACGGCGTCGACCTGGTGGTCGCGCCAGGTGAGGTGGTCGCGCTGCTCGGCCCGAACGGCGCCGGCAAGTCCACCACCATCGACATGATGCTCGGCCTCACCAGGCCGGATACCGGGACGTCGGCCCTCTTCGGTCTCGACCCGCGGCAGGCGATCCAGGCAGGTCACGTGGGGGCGATGTTGCAGATCGGCCAGCTGCTGCCCGACGTCACGGTCAAGGAGGTCGTCTCGCTCGTCGCGTCGCTGCACACCCACCCGCTGTTGGTGACCGAGGCACTGGAGCGGGCCGGTATCCCGGACCTGGCGAAGCGCAAGGCGGTGAAGCTCTCCGGTGGTCAGATGCAACGCGTGCGGTTCGCGATGGCCATCGTCGCCGACCCCGACCTGCTCGTCCTGGACGAGCCGACGGCCGGCATGGACGTGTCGTCTCGGGTCGCGTTCTGGAAGGCGATGCGGGCACAGGCCGAGTCCGGCCGCACGGTGCTATTCGCTACCCACTACCTGGAGGAAGCCGACGAGCAGGCCGACCGGATCGTGATGATCAGGGCGGGACGGATCGTTGCCGACGGCTCCACCACCGAGATCAAGTCCATCGTCACCGAGCGGCTGATCAGGGCGACGC
>JBOHBN010000216.1:0-4017 GCA_050698355.1 Streptosporangiales bacterium
CAAACCCCACCAGCACAGGCGAAACCACGGTTCCTCGGCTTAACGCACGGCTCGGCATAATCGCTGTGATGCGTCAGACCGGCGACGTCCTGCCCGGCCCGCTTGCGGGCCCACAGCCCCATGTCGAGGGCGTCCAGAGCCAGATCGGTGCGCAGGCTGGTGGAGACCTGCCAGCCGACGACCATGCGGGAGAACACGTCGAGGATGAACGCGGCGTAGACCCACCCGGAGTGTGTGCGCACATACGTCAGGTCCGCCACCCACAGCTGGTTCGGCGCGGCCGCGACGAACTGCCGCTCGACCAAGTCGGCCGGGCGGGGGGTCTCCGCGCCGTCGCTGTGCGTGGTCTTGCGGGTCTTCTCCCGGCTGATGCCGCGCAGTCCCTCGGCCTTCATCAGCCGCTCGACGGTGCAGCGAGCGACGTCGGTGCCATGCCGGTTCAGCTCGGCCCAGATCTTCCTGGCTCCGTAGACGCCGAGGTTGTCCTCGTGCGCCTTGGCGATCAGCCAGACGAGCTCGGCATCCCGCACGGCCCGCGCCGACGGTTGCCGCGTCTTAGCGGCGTAGTAGGTGCTCGGGGCGATCTGCGCGTCGGCCGTGGCCAACACCGCGCAAATCGGCTCGACCCCGAGCCGACGGCCCGCCACGAGGCGTTCTCGGTGCTCGTCGATGTAGGCCACGATCACTTCAGTCTGCGGTCGAGCTCCGCCGCCGCGAAAAAAGCAGACGCGGTGCGCAGGATCTCGTTCGCCCGCTTCAGCTCGCGGTTCTCCCGCTCCAACTGCACGATCCGCTCCGCGTCACCGGTCGTGGTCCCAGGCCGGACTCCGCCGTCGATCTCGGCCTGCCTGACCCACGTGCGCAACGCCTCCGGGTGGATCCCCAACTGGTCGGCGACCCGACGGATCGCGCCCGTGCTCGAGGCCGGACCGCGTCGCGCCTCCAACGCCAACCGGGTCGCCCGCTCACGCAACTCGTCACTGTACTTCCTCGGTGCTGCCATGACTCTCATCCTCCGTGGACTGAGAGCCTCCATCAGACCCGGGGCGGTTCACTCCTGCCGTGAGCGGTTGACGACCACCCTGCTGGTTTGGGTCTGACGTCGCGATGCCCTCGCACCGAACGACGCGGCCCCAAGGAGTGGCGATGTCAACTCGAGTTGGCCCCGGGGTGACGGTCTGATCTGGCCCCGGCGCGGTGGCGAGCTTGGGCGAGTCGGTAGCTGGTGGTACCGGTTTCGATGATCTGGCCGGCGAAGGTGAGCCGGTCCACGATCGCGGCGCACAACCGCGGGTCCGTGAAGGTTTTGGTCCAGCCGGAGAACGGCTCGTTGCTGGCGATCGCGACCGCGGAGCGTTCCTCTCGCTCGGTGAGCACTTGGAAGAGGAGTTCGGCGCCGCGCCGGTCCAGTTCCATGTAGCCAAGTTCGTCGAGGCAGAGCAGGTCCACCCGGCCGTAGCGGGCGATGGTCTTGGACAGTTGCTTGTCGTCGGCGGCCTCGACGAGCTCGTTGACCAGCTTGGAGGCCAGTGTGTAGCGGACTCGGTAGCCGGCCTCGGCCGCGGCGGTGCCCAACGCGATCAGCAGGTGGGTCTTTCCGGTGCCCGAGTCGCCGATGAGGCAGAGCGGATGGCCGTTCTTGACCCAGGCGCAGGTGGCCAGCTGGTGGATCACCGCCGCGCTGACCGAGGGGTTCGCGTCGAAGGAGAAGTCGTCGAGGCGTTTCTCGCGGGGGAACCGGGCGTCGTGGACGCGGCGGACGGCGCGGCGTTTGTCGCGGTCGTCGCACTCGGCCATCACCAGTTCGGCGAGGAAGCCCAGGTAGGACAGCTGCTCGCGTTCAGCGGCGGCGGCGACCTCCCCGAACCGGTCGCGGATGGTGGGCAAATGCAGCACTCGGGTGCCGGAGTCGATCGCGGCGACCGCGGCCTGTTCGGTGACGCCGCGGCGGGTCGCCTGCTTCGTCGTCGTGTCGGCAGTGGTGGTGGTTGTCGAGGTCATGAGCTGGCCTTCCCGAGCAGATCGTCGTAGGCGTCGACCGACGGCAGCGGCCGCGCGTCGGTGGGCAGGTGATCGGCCTGCTCGAGCTGGCGGCGTTCGGTGAGGCTGACCACCCGCTGCCTGCGGGGTGTGGCCTCGACCGGCGGTGTGGTCGCGCCGCGGGCACCGGCGGCCTTGCGGGCCTCGACCGCGACCACGTCCGCACTGATCGACCCCACCGACACAGCGGCGGTGATCCCGGCGAGGGCGTCGGTGTGGTCGAGGTAGCGGTGCAGCAGCAACACCTCGATCAACGCGCGGGTGCCCGCGGCGTCGCCGAGCCCCTTGCGGGCCGCGGCCCAAAACGCGTCATGGGTCGCGGTGAACACCCCGGCCGCGCGGGCCTGCGCGAGCGCGGTCGCCCCGGGCAGCGCGCCCGGTTTGCGCTGCAAGACCTCCAGGTAGTGGTCTAAAACCAGGACCTGCCCGCCGCGGCTGGTGATGCGTTCATGCCGGGCGACCTCGACGCGCCCGTCGAAGACCACCACCGCCGAGGCGCCCAGCCGCACCCGAACGCGGTGGCCGATGAACCGCACTGGCACCGAGTACTGGCACTGCCGCACGGTGATCCGCGCGTACCGGTCGACGCGCGGGGTCAGTGTCAGCCAGGTCGGGAACTCCTCGCCTGGCAGCGGCCGCAGCAGGTCTCGTTCGAACGCGAAGTCGGTTCCGACCGTGGCCGCGCGGTTGGCGATCCGCCGATGATCGTCGGCGGCGTCAGCGGCGTCGAGTAGCGCGTTGAGTTCGGCGATCGAGTCGACCACCGGCATCGGGACGCAGTGGTTGCGGCGGAACCGGCCACCCTCGCCTTCCACGCCACCCTTCTCGTGCGCGCCCTCCTTGCCGGGCTGGCAGTAGAACGCGTCGAAGCCATAGTGGGAGCGAAACGCCAGCCACCGCTGCGACTCGGTGCGGTTGCGGCCAAACAGCACCCGTGAGACCGCGGACTTCAAGTTGTCGTAGCGGATATGGGTCACCGGCACGCCACCGAGCTCGTCAAAGGCATGCACATGCCCTTCCAGGAACGCCTCCTGGCCCTGGGTGCTAAACGCACGGTGGGCCGCCTTACCCGAGTACGACAGCCGCAGCGTGAACAAGAACACCTTCGTCTTGACGCCACGCAGCACCACCCACAAGTCGGCGAAGTCGACCTCGGCCTCGCCGCCGGGCTCGTGGGTCTGCGGCACACAGCCGGCCTCCAACGCCCGGCCCGCCTCGGCGAAGATCTCCGGTCGGCGCCTGGCGACATAGTCGCGCACCGTGGAGTACGACAACCCGTCCGCATCGTGCTCGTCGATCAGCCGGGCCAACACCCGCCTGGCGGTATGGCGTTGCTTCTTCGGCGCCTCCAGATCGCTGCGCAGCATCGCGTCGATCGCGGCCTTAAACGGCTCCAGCCGCGGCGAGGTCCGTGCCGGTGTCTTCCGCGCCGGCGGGACCGCGCTCGCCAACGCCTGCCGCACCGTGCGCCGGTGCACATGATGCTTGGCAGCCAGGTCGCGGATCGACAACCCCTCCACCCGCGCGTCTCGCCTGATCGCGGCGAACAACTCCACCCTCGACCCCATCCCCATGGCCCCTCCCGTGGATCACCAATCGTTCGGTGATCACGCTTCAGGTGGGGCCAGTTCAAGCCGTCACAACCGCTCCGGCGTGTCGGCAACTGGGGCCAAAACAAACCGTCACGACACGCTCGACACGCCAATCAGGTGGGGCCAACTCGAGCCGCCATGCCGGGGCCAACTCAGACTGTCACGGCCAGCCGTACGCCTGCTGAGTCGCCGCGGTGGGTCAGCGTCGGCTGCTGGCTGCCCGCGGGGTGGTGTACACGCGCAGGTGCACCTCGGTGAGGATGTCGCCGGGGGTGAGTTGGCGGGCGTGGGCGGGGATGGCGGTGAGTTCGGTGTGTAGCCAGCGGTAGGGGTCGTCGCCGGCGGCGCGGGCGTGCGCGAGGGCGTGGCTGGCGTGGTAGCCGCC
>JBOHBN010000217.1:0-1555 GCA_050698355.1 Streptosporangiales bacterium
GCTCGCAGGGGCGCGAGCCGCCCCAACTCCTTCTTACGGTCGTGCTGCGTCGCAGGATCCGGTCGTCATAGCGACCGGATCGTCGAACGCTTTGGCGGCGGGTAGGCGGTAGCGGTCGCCGGAGAGCGGCTCGACCAGACCGTCAGCTACCAGGCCGTCGAGCGCGCGTTGCCGCTGTACCTCGTCGTTCCATGTCGCGGCCAGCTCGCCGGCACTGACCGGTGCTGTGGAGTGGCGGAGCACGGCGAGCAGGCGGCCCCGGGCCTGCCGGTCGGTGCCGTCGTACCGCTGCCGACGTGGCTGCCTGGTCGCCGGCGGGTAGCCGGCACGTCGCCAGGCGCAAGAACGACGCAGCGGGCAGCTCGCGCACTGCGGCGTACGGGACGTGCAGACCAGCGCCCCCAGCTCCATGGAGGCGACCGCCCAGCGGGCCGCCGTGGGCCCGTCGGCTGGTACCAGCCGACCAGCTCGTTCGCGCTCGGCCGTTGTGGGCGTGGCGTACGCGGCGGCCTCCCCGGCCACGGCCCTCGCGAGCAGCCGTCGCACGTTGGTGTCCAGTACGACGTGGCGCCGCTGGTAGGCGAACGACGCGACGGCTGCCGCGGTGTATTCCCCCACGCCCGGCAGCGCGATGAGGTCCTCGTACGCACTGGGTACCCGGCCGCGGTGGCGTGCGGCGATCGCCTGCGCGGCGGCATGCAACCGCAGTGCCCTCCGCGGGTAGCCGAGGCGCGCCCAGGCCCGTACCGCTTCGCCGGGCTCTTCCGCGGCGAGCGCGCCGGGCGTCGGCCACCGCGCGAGCCAGGACTCGAAAGCGGGCAGGACGCGGGTCACCGGCGTCTGCTGCAGCATGATCTCGCTCACCAGCACCGCCCAGGCGGATGTGCCCGGGCGCCGCCACGGCAGGTCGCGCGCGTGCGTCTCGTACCAGGAGAGGGCCGTGCGCACGAGCGGGTCCGTATCGGCAGCGGGATCCATCGCTGCGATCATCGCATTCCGCGCCCCTGGCCACGCGACGACGCGACTCGTCACTCTCCGTATCCGTGTGATATTCGGTCAATTCGGTAACTCCTCGGCGTGCCGTAGCAGATTTCACGCCTACGGCACATATCTTCGTGTCCGTGGATACGGTGCGTAACCCTTCTGGGCCGCTGCCGCCCCATACCTACTGGCGGCGCCGGCTCGTCGTCCTGGGGGCTCTCATAGTCATCGTCGGGCTGGTCGCCTGGGGCTGCTCGCTGAGCTCCGACGCCAGCCAGAAGAACAACGTCGCCGGGGCCGGGGGCTCGAGCCCCAGTAGCCTGCCGACGATCCCGTCCGAGACCAGTACCAGCCCCACGCCGACCGCCAGCGACAGCACTGCGACCGCGACACCGTCGGGTAGCGCGTCGTCGGGCTCGCAGGACCCGTCCGCGACGGCGTCGCCGAAGGTTCGCAAGAGGCACGGCAAGCGGCTCTGCCCCTCCGAGGACCTGCGCGTCACCCTGCGAACCGACGAGCGGTACTACTCCAAGGACGAGAACCCGAAGTTCACGCTGATCGTGGTGAACATCGC
>JBOHBN010000218.1:0-1872 GCA_050698355.1 Streptosporangiales bacterium
CCGACGGTTTCGGTGGCGGCATGCCGTTCGAGTGCGGTGCGGAGTTTCGGTAGGTGCAGGTGTCCGTTAACGCGGCGGAACTGCTTGCCCGCTTCGGTCATGCCGGCGGCGCACCAGCGTAGCGCCATCTGCCCGTCGCGCCAGTTCTTGACGTTGGTGGCGTGGTCGCGGCAAATGCCGATCATGGACTCGATGCTGTTGGTCGACCGCAAGGTTCGCGCCAGGGTGGGTGGCACGTCCAGCCGCAGCACGGTCAGCGTCTCGGCCAGGCCCTCGCGCAGGCTGCCCGCCGCGCCGGGGTGGGTGCGGTCGAGCTCACCGGCGAGGGACTCGAGCTGGCCTTGAGCGGCCAGCGCAGAGTCGGCGTGGTAGGCGGCTCGCATCCGCTTCCCGACCACGGACCGAAGCTTGTCCGGCAACTTGTCTTGAACATTTCTGATCTTGTGCAGCTGGCAGCGAGCGATCACCGGATGGTCGAACACGTCGACGATCGCCCGTCGCAGCGCCTTGGACCCGTCGATCACCGCCAGGATCGGGCGGGTGACATCCAGGCCACGCTCACGCAGCCCGACGATCAACTCGGTGACCAGGGTGGCGTTCTCGGTCGAGCCTTCGACCAGCGCCAGCGGATGCTTGATGCCGTCGATGTCGATGCCGAGCGCGACAACGCAGCAGTGGTTGGCGAAGTGAACCCCGTCGACCATGAACGTCACCAGGTCCAGCCCGGTCAGGTCGGCGGTCATCATCTCGGTCAGGGCGGTTTCTGTCGTCTTGACGAACTTGCGCGAGACCGCCGACTTGGACGTGGCGCGCCCCGCCCGCTCGGTCTGGACGCCGACGGGCTCGAGTCCGACCGGGTAGTGACGGGTGGACAGGCCGGCCAGCATGCGTTCGGTCGCCATCCGGCCCAGCACCTCGGTGCCGCTGAACGCCTCATACGTTGGCACCGCAACCTCGCCGCTGCCGTCGGTGGCTCGTATCCGCGGACGGTCTACCGGCACCCGCCGCCCACCCAGGGTGACCGATCCCTTCTCCGAGCCATGCCGGACCGCGCCCCGGCCCGGATCGTGCTTGCCCCGCGGCCCGCACGTCGAAGTGACGTCGGCCTCCATCATCGCGGCCATCACCTGCAGGCCGGTGCCCACGGCCATCGCCAACAGGCCCTCACGCACATCAGCAGTGACCTCCTGTACTGCCACGGCCACCTGCTCCGGAACGGCCAGGTCGTTGGCCTTCGACTGCTCGGTCTGATACTTGTTACTCACGGCGGTCCCCTTCCTCGGGTGCTCTTGACGGTTCACCCGAGACCTACCACGCGGCAGGTCTCAGGTGGGGGACCGCCACCTCAAGTTCCACGAGCCCCGGGACAACCTCACTGTGCGGGTCTTGTTCCTCTTGCCAGTCAGGCTCACGTGCGCAGGCTCGCCCAAGCAGAGGTCTTGCAGCGTCAGGGCTGTGAGCTCACTGACCCGGGCGGCGGTGTCGTAGAGGAAGATCAACAACATCCGGTTCCTGCGCGACCTTCTCGTCGTGCCGTCGAAGGCAGCAAGAACGGCCCTCGTCTCGGGTGTGGTGAGGTACTCGACCGGCTTCTTGGGGATGGCCGGAGCCCGAAGGGTCTTGGCCGCCTGAGCGAGCGTGACAAGGGTGATGTCTTCGCCGGAGCAGTAGGCCAGGAACGCTTTGACGGTACTGAGCCGCAGCCCGATGGTCGCCGGCGCGTAGCCGCGTTCGCTGGCCATCCAGGCAAGCCAGCCCTTCAGATGCGGCCGGTCGAAGTGGTCGAAACTGACGCCGGCGCGTTCGACGTTCTCGTGATCGGCCAGGTAGTCAAGGAAGCACTCCAGGCTGATCCGGTAGGCCTGGATCGTC
>JBOHBN010000219.1:0-28168 GCA_050698355.1 Streptosporangiales bacterium
GCCGGCACCCTTCCACGGGTGCCGGCCGCTTCGCGTATTGCCGTGTCGGCCGGAACTGTTAGGCATCCAGCAGGGTCAGTGCGAGTGCGGCCGTACGGGCGCCGGTGCCGAGACGTACGGCGGCGACGAGATCGTCCCGGGTGTCGACGTCGCGGCGGAGCGGATCGAGGCCCTCGCCGTCCAGCTCGGCCGCGCCCGCGGCGCGGTGCCGCTGCGCGGAACCCTCGCCGAACGACGGGGTGAACGCGGCATCCACCGAGGCGGTGTAGAGCGTCGTGCCCGTGCCGGCGAGGTCGGCAAGGAACGCGGAAGGATGCTGCTGCGCGCGTTCGAGCGCGTCGGCGAGCAGGTCCGGGCGCAACGCCGGCAGGTCGGCGGAGAGCGCGCCGACGCTGCTCGCGTACGTACGTGCCGTGCGCGCGCCATGCAGGAGCGCCGGGTTGAGCCCGGAATCGGGCTCGTCGCGGACGATGACGGCGCCGAGCGGTAGGAGCTCGGCGGTCGCTCTGGGGTCGTCGGTGACCACGACGAGCGCGGCGACCGCGGGTGAGCGAAGCGCCGCCTCGACGGTGTCCGCGGCCATCGCGAGCGCGAGGTCGGCGCGGCGCTCGCCCGCGACCGTTGCGAGGCGGGACTTGGCGCGGTCGAGCATCTTGACCGGCGTGACGAGTGCCCAGGAGCCCACGAGTCGATCCTCTCTCGCGCTCGTATCCTGTTGCACATCGAGTCGAGGAGTGTGCCAGTGCGAACACCCGAAGCGCGTGGTGCGTGGCGCAAGCTGTCCGTCGCGGTCGTCTTCCCCACGGCGCGTGCGCTGATGCGGCGCACATGGGCAGGCCAGGAGCACATCCCGCGTACCGGCGGCGTCGTCATCGCGTGCAACCACCTTTCCGTGCTCGACCCGATCGCCGTCGCGCGGTACGTCTACGGCGCCGGCCGGTACCCGCGCTTTCTCGGCAAGGAGAGCGTCTTCCGCGTTCCCGTGGTGGGCGGCGTCCTCCACCGGGTCGGCCAGATCCCGGTCCACCGCGAGACCGCGCGGGCCGGCCAGGCGTTGCTCACGGCGGTGGAGGCCGTTCGCGCGGGCGCCTGCGTCGTCGTCTACCCGGAGGCCACGGTCACGCGGGATCCGCAGCTGTGGCCGATGACCGGCAAGACCGGCGCCGCGCGCATAGCCATCGATGCCGGCGTCCCGGTCATCCCGCTGGTGACATGGGGTGCGCAACGGATATGGCCGTACCGCGGCAAACCGCACCTGTGGCCGCGCGGCACCGTGCGCGTCCTCGCGGGCCCGCCGGTGGACCTTGCCCCGTACCGTGCCGGCGAGATCGGCGAGCAGGAGCTGCGTGCGGCGACGAGCGTCATCATGCACCGGATCGCGGGGCTCGTAGGCGACCTGCGCGACGAGCCGGCCCCGGACAGGCTCTACGACAGGAGGAGCCCGTGAGGGCCGCGGTCTTCGGCAGCGGTTCGTGGGGCACGACGTTCGCCCGCGTGCTGTGCGACGCGGGCAACGACGTACGGCTGTGGGCGCGACGCCCCGAGCTCGCCGAGGCCATCAACGACGCGCACGAGAACGCCGATTACCTGCCCGGGCAGCGGTTGCCACAGGCGCTCCGGGCGACCGCGGATCCCGCACTTGCCGCGGATGGTACAGCGCTCGTCGTGCTCGCGGTGCCGTCGCAGTGCCTGCGCGCGAGCCTGGTCGCTTGGTCGTCCTGCCTGCCGTCCGACGCGATGTTGCTGAGCCTCATCAAGGGCGTCGAGTTGGACACCTGCAAGCGGATGAGCGAGGTCGTGCGCGAGGTGACGGATGCCCCGGTCGAGCGCGTCGCGGTGGTCAGCGGCCCCAACCTGGCCGGTGAGGTCGCGGCGCGGCAGCCGGCGGCGGCCGTCGTCGCGAGCACCGACCAGGTCACCGCGGAGAAGGTGCAGGACGCGTGCCACACCGCGTACTTCCGCGCGTACACCGGCACCGACGTGACCGGTGCGGAGCTCGGCGGCGCGACGAAGAACGTGATCGCGCTCGCCGTCGGTATCGCCATCGGCATGGGGTTCGGTGACAACACCCGCGCCATGCTGATCACCCGTGGGCTCGCGGAGACCGGACGGTTGGGTGCGGCCATGGGAGCCGAAATGCAGACGTTCGCCGGGCTCGCCGGCGTCGGGGACCTGGTCGCCACGTGCGGCTCGCCGCTGTCACGCAACCGCTCGTTCGGCGAGCGGCTCGGCCGGGGCGAACCGCTCGAGCGGATACTCACCGAGAGCCGTCAGATCGCCGAGGGTGTCAGGTCCTGCGTCGCCATCCGGGACATGGCCCGGGCACACGGCGTGGAGATGCCGATCACCGAGGCGGTGGTGCGGGTCGTGCACGGCGACGCATCGCCGTCCGACGCCGTCCGCGAGCTGATGTCGCGTACCGCGAAGCCGGAGTGGTACGGCCACTGAGGTTAGGTCAGGCCACCGCCATGTGTCAGTAGCTCAGCACGCGATAGCGTGCTGAGCTACTGACAGGTCAACGTAGGGCCTGGTCGAGGTCGGCCCAGAGGTCCTCGACGTTCTCCACGCCGACGCTCATCCGCACGAGGCCCTCAGGGACGGTCGCCGGCTCACCGGACCAGCGGCGGCGCCGCTCCAGCGTCGACTCGACGCCACCGAGGCTTGTGGCGTTGACCCACAGTCGCACGTTGGCGCACAGCACGTCCGCGGCGGCGGCACCGCCGCGTACCTCCGCGCACACGATGGCGCCGAAGCCCCGCATCTGCGCCGCGGCGCGCTGGTGTCCGGGATCGCCGGGCAGGCCCGGATAGCGCACCCGATCGATCGCCGGGTGGTCCACGAGCCGTTCGGCGAGCGTGGCGGCGTTGGCCTGCGCCCGTTCCAGCCGCAGGTGCAGCGTGCGCATGCCGCGCAGCGCGAGCCATGTCTCGAACGGTCCCGCGACGGCGCCCTTGTGCGCGCGATGGGCGGCGATGCGCTCGTACGCGCGCTCGTCGGAGGTGACCACGGCGCCGAGCTGTACGTCGCTGTGTCCTGCGAGGTACTTGGTCGCGGAGTGCAGTACCAGGTCCGCGCCGACCGTCAGCGGGCGCTGCAGCAGCGGTGTCGCGAACGTGTTGTCGACGCAGACGGTCGCGCCCTGCTCGTGGGCGGCGGCACAGGCCGCCGGCAGGTCGGCGACCTCGAGCGCCGGGTTCGTCGGCGACTCCACCCACAGCAGCGCGGCGCCCGCGCACGCCTGCCGGATCGCGTCGGTATCAGCGATGTCGACCGTACGCACCGTCAGCCGGCCGCGCTCCTCGGCCTCGGCGAGCTCCCCGAGCGTGCCGAGGTACGCGTGTCGCGGCGCGACGACGATCGAGCCGTCCGGCACGCCGTCGAGTACGGCGGTCACGGCGGCGAGGCCGGACGGGAAGACCAGGGCACGGCCGCCTTCCAGCTCGCCGAGGACGTCCTCGAACGCCGACCACACCGGGCTGCCGTACCGGCCGTACTCGATGTCGCCGCCCGCCACGTAGGTGGAGGTCAGGGTGAGCGGTGGGTTGAGCGGCGCGTCCGGAACGTGTGCGGGGCGCCCCGCGGTGACGGCGATGGTGTCGGGGGACAGGCGGGCGTTGGTGTCGGTACTCATGGGCACATGGTGTCGAGAAGGGTGCGTCGCGTCGCATCGGGGGATCCACTGTGGGGTTCGGGCGCCGGCGGGGATCCCCCGTCAGCCGTCGGTCGTCAGGTGTCCGGCTCGGGGTCGGGCAGCGTCGGGTAGTCGGTCGGGTACAGGCCGAGGGCGAACCCGTAGACGGTGTCGCCGGAGCGCGGGAGAGTGTCGAACTCGCGCACCAGGTCCTCGACCCGGTCCCAGAACTCCGCGGCGCGTTCCGGGGCGATACGCGCGTGCCGGATCTGCGCGCGCAGCTGGCGTGCCTCGTACGCGGGTACGGACTCCTTCGCCGCGACCGCGAAGTCGTTGAAGTCGAGGGGGAGCGCCGCTCCGTCCGGGCGCTGGCCGAGCGCGATGTAGAGGGCCCGTGCGGTGCGGCCGTAGTAGCGTTCGTCGATCGCCCGCACGCGCCGCGTACGCACGACCTGCAGCAGCCCGGCGTTCACCAGGACGCCCACGTGGTGCGCGACGGTGCTCTTGGGCCGCTCGACGGCGCTCGCCAGCTCCGAGACCGTCGCCGCTCGCTCGCGCAGCAGGTCCAGGATCGCCATCCGCAGGCGACCGGAGACGGCTCGCACCTGCGCCGGGGTGGTCAGCTCGAGCGTGTCGTCGAGGTCGTAGTCCGGGCTATTGATCGACACAGTTGGATTATTCTATAGTCTTCGATCATTCGCTGCTATTGCTGATCGGGAGTGTAGAGATGGCCGAGGTTCTGCTGTTCCACCACGCGCAGGGGCTGACCCCTGGTATCGGCGCGTTCGCCGACGAGCTACGCCGTGCCGGGCACACCGTGCACACGCCTGACCTGTTCGAGGGGCGCACCTTCGACACCCTCGAGGAGGGGATGGCCCACGTCGGGGAACTCGGGTTCGGCGAGGTGCTCGAACGCGGCGAACGGGCGGTCGACGGCCTGCCTGCCGAGCTGGTGTACGCCGGGTTCTCGCTCGGTGTCGTTCCGGCGCAGAAGCTGGCCCAGACCCGTACCGGCGCGAGCGGCGCTCTGCTCTGCTACTCCTGCGTTCCGGTGTCCGAGTTCGGTTCGGCCTGGCCGGACGGGGTGCCGGTACAGATTCACGGTATGGACGCAGACCCGATCTTCGTCGGTGAGGGTGACATCGACGCCGCCCGGGCGCTCGTCGCCGAGGCCGCCGACGCGGAGCTGTTCCTATACCCAGGCGACCAGCACTATTTCGCGGACAGCTCCCTGCCGTCGTACGACGAGCAGGCGACCTCCCTGTTGACCCAGCGCGTGCTCGACTTCCTGCAGAACCGGTGAGTGCGGGCAGGAGTAGGGTCGCCCGCAATGAGCGACTCACGTGACGAGCAGCAGCGCACGGGCCGTATCCGCGTCGCGGTGGTCTTTGGCGGCCGCAGCACCGAGCACGCGATCTCGTGCTCGACCGCGGGCGGCGTCATCCAGGCGCTCGACCCGGACCGGTACGAGATCGTCCCCGTGGGCATCACCCACGACGGCAGGTGGGTGCTCACCTCCGGGGAGCCGGAGCGACTCGCGATCGAGGGCGGCAAGCTGCCAGAGGTCGACCCGACGGGTGCGGAGCTGGCGCTGCTCTCCGACGCCGGCGCGCGCGGCCTTGTGGTGGTCGAGCCCGGCGAGCTGCCGCGCGAGCTCGGCGCCGTCGACGTGGTGCTGCCGCTGCTCCACGGGCCCTACGGCGAGGACGGCACCATCCAGGGCATGTTCGAGATGTCCGACGTCCGCTACGTGGGCTCGGGCGTGCTGGCCTCCGCCGCGGGCATGGACAAGCACTACACCAAGGTCATCCTGCAGGGCCACGGCATCCCGGTGAGCCCGTACGTTGTCGTCCGCGACCGGGACTGGCGGCTCGACCGGGCGCGCGTCATCGAGGCCGTCAGCGGGCTCGGCTACCCGGTGTTCGTCAAGCCCGCGCGTGCCGGCTCCAGCGTCGGCATCACCAAGGTCAGCGAGGTCGGCGACCTCGTCGACGCGGTCGAGGCGGCCCGCGCCCACGACCCCAAGGTCCTCATCGAGGGCACGCTGCACGGTCGCGAGATCGAGTGCGGCGTGCTGCAGGGTCTCGGCGACGACCCGCCGGAGGCGAGCACACCCGGCGAGATCGTGGTCGGCGGCACGCACCAGTTCTACGACTTCGAGGCGAAGTACCTGGACGAGGAGAACGTCGACCTGCGCATCCCCGCGGACCTGCCCGCCGACGTCGTCGAGCGCGTACGCGGCACGGCGGCCAAGGCGTACGAGGCGCTGTCCTGCGAGGGACTCGCCCGGGTCGACTTCTTCTACACGACCGACGGGCAGGTCGTCGTCAACGAGGTCAACACGATGCCGGGGTTCACGCCGTTCTCCATGTTCCCGCGGCTGTGGGCCGCTGACGGCCTTGACTACCCGGCGCTCGTCGACCGCCTGATCCGTACTGCGCTCGAAAGGCCGACCGGCCTACGCTGAGGCCATGGGATACGAGAACGTCCTCGTCGAGACCAGCGACGACTTCACCACGATCACGATGAACCGCCCGCAGCGCAGGAACGCGCTGTCCGTGGGCCACATGCGCGACCTGCTGGACGCGTTCCGCGAGGCGGGGGAGAGCGACGCCCTCGGGATCGTGCTGGCCGGCAACGGGCCGGTGTTCAGCGCGGGACACGACTTCGCCGACGTGGTGGACACCGACCTGGCGGGCGCCCGCCGCCTGCTCGAGCTGTGCACCGAGCTCATGGACACCGTCCAGGCCGTGCCGCAGCCCGTCGTCGCGCGCGTGCACGGGCTGGCCACGGCGGCGGGATGCCAGCTCGCCCTCAGCTGCGACCTCGCCGTGGCCGGGGAGTCCGCCGGTTTCGCCGCGCCGGGCGGCAAGGGCGGCTGGTTCTGCCACACGCCGATGGTCGCCGTCGCGCGCAATGTCGGGCGCAAGCGCGCGATGGAGATGGCCCTGACCGGCGACGTGGTCGACGCGGCGACCGCGGCCGAGTGGGGGCTGGTCAACCGGGCCGTCCCCGATGGGGAGCTGGACGTCGCCGTACGCGACCTGCTCGAGCGCGCGACCCGCGGCAGCGCGGAGAGCAAGGGCATCGGAAAGCACGCCCTGTACGCGCAGATCGACAAGGACCAGCAGCAGGCGTACCAGTACGCGATCGAGGTGATGGCGGCCACCAGCCAGATCCCCGACGCCCGCGAGGGGATGGCGGCGTTCCTGGAGAAGCGCAAGCCCAACTGGCAGCGCGGCCGCTGACGGTAGGCTAGGGCCGCAAAGCGCCCACGACGCCGCCATGAGGGCGTGGCGGGCACTTTGCGGCCCGAACGACCGCGACGGGCGGCGCCTCACGGCTTCGCGGACGGGTCCTTCGGGTCGGCGGCCTTGATCGCGTGCGCGAGGTCGACAAGCGCGTTCGCCGCGGGAGAGTGCTCCTTCGGGACCACCAGCTCGACGTACGCCCGCCGCCCCATGACGTAGAACCGCGTCGGCGGGTTGGCGCCTTGCGGCGCAGGCAGCCAGTCCACGCCGTTGACGGTGAACAGCTGAGCGGTCGGGCTGTACGCGTCCGGCAGGCCGACGCCGCACCGCAGCGTGATCGGCGGCGACCCCCAGGCGGCGGTCAGCGCGTTCTTCGGGCTCGTCTCCGCGTGCGACTCACCGGCCACCTTCTGCGGGAGCTTCGACGACAGCGCGTGGCAGGCCCTTTTCGCCGCGGCGCTTGGGTGCGGCGGTGAGACGTCCACCGCACCACCGCAGCCGACAACGAGCGCGCCGAGCGCGACGGCCGCACATGCTCGCGCCAGCGCCTTCCCGGCACCTCCCTTGCGCGCCGCGCCGTTCCCGAATGACCACGTTATGTGGGCTCCGTCGGCCTTCTCGGGGCCTGCAGGCATCGAGAAGGCCGGTTTACCCCACATAACGTGGTCTTTTGTGTCAGGGCCCTGCGCGTTTACCTGACGCCTCAGAGGTGCACCACCGGGCAGGTCAGCGTACGAGCGATGCCGGCGGTCTGCTGGATCCGCGCGACGACCAGCTTGCCGAGCTCGTCGTCGGAGCCCGCCTCGGCGCGGACGATGACGTCGTACGGTCCGATGACGTCCTCAGCGAGCGTGACGCCGGGTATCTCGGCGATCTCCCGTGCGACCTCGGCGGCCTTGCCGAGGTCGGTCTGGATGAGAATGTACGCCTGCACCATGGCGTTGCTCCCTGCGTCGCTCGGCGATGATGGTGTCACCGTACAAGCAGGGAACCATTCGCAGGCGACGAGACCACGCGGAGGCGGCCATCACCATCGGCGAGCTGGGTGAGTTCGGGCTGATTGCCCGGGTGACGAGCGGGTACGCGCAGGGCAACCAGGTCGAGCTCGGCCCCGGCGACGACGCCGCGGTGCTGCGCGCGAACGGCGGGCTCTACGTCGTCAGCACGGACATGTACATCGAGCGCCTGCACTTCCGGCGCGACTGGTCCACCGCGTACGACATCGGCCGCCGGGTCGCGGCCGCCAGCATGGCCGACGTCATGGCGATGGGCGCGGTGCCGACCGGCCTGCTCGTCTCGTTCGCCGCGCCAACCGACCTGGAAACGCGCTGGACCGACGACCTCAACGCCGGGCTGCACGAGGAGTGCGCCGCCGCGGGCGCGTCGCTCGTCGGGGGCGACGTCAGCAGGGACGACCGGATCATCCTGGCCATGACCGCACTCGGCGACCTCGCCGGCCGTGAGCCCGTGACCCGCTCCGGTGCGCGCCCGGGAGACACCCTCGCCGTGCGCGGCAGGGTCGGCTGGTCTGCGGCGGGGTACGCGGTGCTCAGCCGCGGGTTCCGCTCGCCGCGCGTGCTGGTCGAGGCGCACCAACGCCCGGAGCCGCCGTACGCCGCCGGTCCCGAGGCCGCCGACGCCGGGGCCACCGCGATGTGCGACGTGAGCGACGGCCTCGTACAGGACGCCGGCCACATCGCCGCGCGCAGCGGGGTGGGTATCGACATCGCGCGGTCGGCGTTCTGCGTTCCCGACGAGTTCCACCAGGTGGCTGCAGCACTCGGAGGTGCGGACCCGATGGACTGGGTGCTGACCGGCGGCGAGGACCACGCGCTGCTCGCCACGTTCCCGAGCGAGGCGTCGGTGCCGCAGGGGTGGCGGGTGATCGGGCAGGTGCGGGACGGTTCGGGTGTCACCGTCGACGGGGAGCCGTACGAGGGCACCGGCTGGGATCACTTCCGCACCTGACGTCGACTGAAGCGGCTACTCTCCCTCGAGCAGTGGCTCGTCGAACGACCGCAGGTCCTGGCTGGGCAACCCGTCGGGGTGGTGGCTGCGCACGCGGTCGAGCGCGGCGAGCGCGATCGTGAGGTGCTCGCGCTTGCTCGCCCGGTAGAACGCCCGCGCGCTCGCCGAGAGCTTCGGTTCGGCGTGCAACGGCTTGTCCGACACGCACAGCAGCGTGGCGTTCGGGATCCGGTAGCGGAAGCCGTTGCCCGCGATGGTCGCCGACTCCATGTCGACCGCGATGGCCCGGGCCGTACGCAACAGCGGCAGCGCCGCGTGCTGGTTGAACTCCCAGTTGCGGTTGGCGGTGGTGTACACCACGCCGAGCCGGTACGCGACGTGGCGCGTCTCCAGCTCGTCGACCAGGATGGCGTTGAGCCTGTGGCTGGGCAGCACGGGAACGGTGGTCGGGAGCACGTCGTCGAGGACGTGGTCTGCACGCAGGTAGCTGGTGGCCAGCACGAAGTCGCCCACCCGCTGGTGATTGCGGATCCCGCCGCAGTGCCCGATCATCATCGTTGTGTCGGGCCGCAGCACGGCGAGGTGATCGGTGACGGTCTTGGCGTTGGCCGGTCCGACGCCGATGTTGACCAGGCTCACGCCGTCGCCCGCCGGTGTCCGGTGGTGCCATGCGGGCATCTGCGCGGCGCCGTGCCCGGGGCCCTCCGCATCGGGGAACCGCTCGCGGAACGCCTCGACGTGCATGGCGTAGTTGGTGAAGATCACGTGCCGTTGGAACGACTCGGCGGGGGTGCCGCAGTAGTGCCACAGCCGGTCGAGCGACAGCGCCATCCGTTCCGGGCCGAAGAGGAACAGCTTCTTCGCCCGCAGGTCGAAGCGGTCCTCGTCCAGCGCGGCGAAGAACTCGGGGTCGTCGAAGCCAAGCGCCGGTCGTGACGGCCGCGCCGTCACCCGCGCTCCGCGCCGCAGCAGCCTCGTCAGCTCGTGCCGCAGGTACTCGCGGATGGCGGCGGGTTGGGCGAACTCGCCGGTGATTCGCGGGTTGTGCTCAGACCAGGGCCGTACGACCTCGAGTGCGGGATACCAGCCGTCCTTGTCGATGCTCTCGACGGCATCGACAAGGCGCTCGGCGGCGGCCTCCAGATCCCCGGTCGGCAGCCCGGCGCCATCGACGACTTCGCCCGCGTCCGAGGCAGTCGCCATCGACTGGGTCTAGCGGGTGACCTTGCCGGCCTTGATGCAGGACGTGCAGACGTTGAGGCGCTTGCGGGTGCGACCGACCATCGCGTGCACGGTCTGGATGTTGGGGTTGAACCGGCGGCGGGTACGGCGGTGCGAGTGCGAGATGTTGTTGCCGAACACCGGGCCCTTGCCACAGATTTCGCAGACGGCAGCCACGGTCAACTCCAAGCGGGATCGGGATACGGGATCAGACTATGTCATCGGTGCCGCTCGCCATGGTCAGCGGCGACGACCCAGCATACCCGACCGGCGCGGTCGGGCACGAACGCAGGGGCCCGTGGACGACCCGCTGACCGTCCTCGCGAGCCGATAGCCTGCTGGCGTGCAGCAGTTCGACGCGTCGAGCGTACGCGCGTGGTGCCGTGCCGCGGCCGACGGCCTGCTCGCCGCCCGCGACCGGCTCGACACGCTGAACGTCTTCCCGGTCGCGGACGCCGACACCGGAGCGAACCTCGCGCACACCATGACCGCGGCGGCCAGCGGTGCGCAGCGTGCTGCCGGCGATGACGCCGCGGCGGTGTGGGCGGACGCCGCCCGCGCCGCGCTCGCCGAGGCACACGGCAACTCCGGGGTCGTCCTGGGCGAGCTGCTGCGCGGTTTCGCCGAGGTCGCACCCGCCGACGGTGCGGGGCTCGCCCGCGCGCTGCGGCGCGCGGCCGACCTCGCGTACGCGGCGGTGGCCGATCCGGTCGAGGGCACGATCCTCACCGTTGCGCGAGCCGCCGCCGACGGCGCTGCGACCGGCGACGCGAGCCTGGCGGGCGTCGCGGACGCCGCCGCTCGCGGTGCACGCGAGGCCCTGGAGCGCACGCCGCTGCAGCTGCCGCCGCTCGCCGAGGCGGGCGTGGTCGACGCCGGCGGGGCCGGGCTCGTCGTCGTCCTGGATGCCCTCGCGCTGCTTTGCGCCGGCAAGTCGCCCGCCGATCCCGCCCCTTTGCCGACCATCCCGGCGCCGCTGGGTCCCGGAGTCGACCGGCCGGGCACCGGTGGGGCGTACGAGGTGATGTACCTGCTCGACGCGGACGGCACGGCCGCTGCCACACTGCGCGCCGAGCTCGCCGCGCTCGGCGACTCCCTCGTCGTCGCCGGCGGTAACCCGTGGAGCGTGCACGTGCACACGCCGCATCCCGGGCAGGTCGTCGAGGCGGGTCTGCGGGCGGGCCGCCCGTACCGGGTGCGCGTGACCCACCTGGCCGACGCGCTCAGCGGTCGCCGGGTGGTCGTTGCACTGTCGTACGCCGGGCTGTGCACGGTGTTCCAGCAGGCGGGGGCGACCGTCGTTGCGACCGAGGCGGGCGCGGGCTCACTGGGCGAGCGGGTACGCGCCGCGGTGCGGCCCGCGCCCGGCGCGCAGGTGATCCTGCTGCCCAACGACGGTGCCGCGCTCGATCCGCTCGGCGAGATCGTCGCCGACTGGCGCCGCGCCGGTGCCCGCGCCGCGGTCGTGCCGAGCCGCGCGCAGGTGCAGGGCCTGGCGGCGCTCGCGGTGCACGACGCCGGCCGTGAGTTCGACGACGACGTCGTGGCCATGACGGCCGCGGCTGCGACGACGCGGCACGCCGTGCTCGACCCTCCGTACGGTGATCCGGTGACCGCGGCGGTCGACACGGTCGATCGGCTGGTCGCCGGGGGATGCGCCGAGATGGTCACCCTGGTCACCGGTGCGTGCGCGCCCGCCGGCCTCGGCGAGCAGGTCGTGGCGCGGCTGGCGGCATGTCGTCCGGGGCTGGAGACGATCGTGTACGACGGCGGCCAGCCCGACCATGTACTCCTCGTGGGGGTTGAATGATGGCTGGACTGGACGCGCCGCTGAAGGCAGTGCTCGGCGACAAGACCGCGAAGGTCCTGCAACGTGACCTCGACCTCGCGACCGTCGGTGACCTGCTGCGCCACTACCCGCGCCGCTACGCCGAGCGCGGCGAACTCACCGACCTCGGCAGTCTGAGCGTGGGCGACCACGTCACCGTGCTGGCCCGCGTCGAGGGCGTGAACAAGCGCCAGGTCAAGCCCCCTCGTGGCAAGCAGGACGGCTCCCTCGTCGAGGTCACGGTCACCGACGGGCAGGGTCAGCTGCGGCTGGCGTTCTTCAACCAGGGCTGGCGGGTGAACACGCTGTACCCCGGAGTGGTGGGACTGTTCTCGGGGCAGGTGTCCGTTTTTCGCCGTACGCGCCAGCTCACCCACCCCGACTACCACCTGCTGGACGGATCGGCGACCTCGGCGGAGGAGGTCGAGGAGTTCGCCGGCGCGCTGATCCCGGTGTACCCGGCGACGAAGAACCTGCCGTCCTGGAGGATCCAGAACTGCGTCCGGCTCGCACTCGACCACCTCGACCCCGGCGCCGATCCGATGCCCGAGGACGTGCGCAGGCGACACGGTCTTGCCGGCTACCAGGAGGCACTTGAGGGCATCCACCGCCCGGATGACCGTCAGCAGGTCGGTGTCGCGCGCAAGCGGCTGAAGTGGGACGAGGCGTTCGCGCTCCAGGTCGAGCTCGCCCGGCGCCGCCGCGCCCAGGCCGCCTTGCCCGCCGTAGCCCGCAAGCAGGCGGCGGACGGGCTGCTCGACGCATTCGACGGCAGGCTGCCGTTCGCGCTCACGGCCGGTCAGCGAGAGGTCGGTGACGCGCTGCTCGCCGACCTCGCCACGAGCCACCCGATGCACCGGTTGCTGCAGGGCGAGGTTGGCAGCGGTAAGACGGTGTGCGCGGTGCGCGCCATGCTCACCGTCGTCGACTCCGGCGGCCAGGCGGCGCTGCTCGCCCCGACCGAGGTGCTCGCGCAACAGCACCACAGGTCGATCGTCGAGCTGCTGGGTCCGCTGGCGAGTGCCGGCCAGCTCGGCGGCGACGACCGGGGCACCGATGTGGTGCTGCTGACCGGTTCGATGAGCCAGCGGGAGCGGCGTCGGGCGCTGCTCGACGTCGCGTCCGGGCGGGCGGGGATCGTCGTCGGTACCCACGCGCTGCTGCAGGAGAGCGTGCAGTTCGCCGATCTCGGCCTGGTGGTCGTCGACGAGCAGCACCGGTTCGGCGTGGAGCAGCGCGACACGCTGCGGGCGAAGAGCGAGGCGCCGCCGCACGTCCTGGTCATGACCGCGACGCCGATCCCGCGTACGGTCGCGATGACCGTGTACGGCGACCTCGACGTGTCCACGCTCACCGAGCTTCCGAACGGGCGGTCGCCCATCACGAGCCACGTCGTGCCCGCGGCGGAGAAGCCGGCGCACCTGACCCGCGGGTGGCAGCGGATCAACGAGGAGGTCGAGCAGGGCCACCAGGCGTACGTCGTGTGCCCCCGGATCGGCGATGACTCGCCGGAAGGCGATGACGACGCCGATCCGGACGGCGAGGAGCCGGCGCGGCGGCCGCCACTCGCGGTGCAAGACGTGGCGCCGCGGCTCATCGAGGGCCCGTTCGCCGACCTCCGGGTCGGGGTGCTGCACGGGCGGCTGCCGCCCGAGGAGAAGGACGCGACCATGCGGGCGTTCGCCGCGGGGGAGTACGACGTCCTCGTCGCGACCACGGTGATCGAGGTCGGCGTCGACGTCGCGAACGCCACGGTCATGGTGGTGCTGGACGCCGACCGCTTCGGCGTCGCGCAGCTCCACCAGCTGCGCGGCCGGGTGGGCCGCGGCACGGCGCCGGGCCTGTGCCTGCTGGTGACCGATTCGGTCGCCGAGTCGCCCGGGCGCGAGCGGCTGGACGCCGTCGCCGCGACCGTTGACGGGTTCGCGCTGTCGCAGCTCGACCTGGAACAGCGCAAGGAGGGCACGATTCTCGCAGGCAGGCAGCACGGGCGTACGGACCTGAAGCTCTTGACCCTGCTGCGTGACGAGGACATCATCCACGCCGCACGCGACGAGGCCACGGGCCTGGTAGCGAGCGACCCTGAGCTGGCGCAGCACCCGGTGCTCAAGGCCCGGATCGAGGCGCTACTCGGCGAGGACGCCGACTACCTCGAGAAGACCTGACGCCCGGCCTACGGGAGCGCATTCCCCGGGTACCGCGATCCGAAATGATCACGGTATGTAACTCAGTTCCTGCTTCTCAAGGCCTGCAGGCCATGATAAGCAGGAACTCGTCGAGGTAACCAGCGGGCCTGGACACCGGAGTCAGGGGAGTGGCTCGGGGACGCTGCGCCGGCGGCGCGTTCGATGCGACCCCGGAGCGTCGCAAGTGACTGCCCGTCCACCGACTGCGAGAACGTGGTCAATGAACGCGTGGTGACGACGTTGCGGGGTGTGACGCGGAACTGCGTGCCCGCGCCGATCGAGGGTACGTACTCGCCCTTGCGGAGGTCGTCGAGAGCCCACAGGACACGGTCTCCGGTGGAGACGATGCGTGGGCGGCCCTCCTCCTTCATCCGGTAGAGCTCCGCGATCACATGTGCGCCGGTCGAAGGTCCGGTCAGTTGGTCCTCGACTTTGAGGTTGACCTCCCACAACACCCAGTGCTCATCCTTCGGCAGCCAGGAGACCTGACGGTCGGTCGCCTTGATGTTCTCTACCTGGTCGAGGACGATGACGTCGGACTCCGCGACCATCTGCTTCGCGGAGACGAACCCCGAAACGCTCCCGTGCGTCCCGGACGGCTCACCAACCTGCTGTAGTAGCTCACCGCGGTGACCGTACCGGCCCCGAGCACGACGCAGGCACCGAGCGCCGCCGGCCGCCGGATGCCTGGGTGCGTGGGCTGCTGCCGTGCCCCGTCCTGCAGCACCCGGTCGAGTATCGCCCGGCCGCGCGCGGACCCAGCCCAGCCCGTGTCGTCCGGCCGGAGGTCTGCTAGCCGTTCCTTCAACTCTTGATCGTTCACGGCTCCTCCCTCGCGAAGCGGGCCGGGTCGTACGTGCTTTGGTGTTCCGCCAGCCGTCGGACGAGGCGCCGGCGCGCTCGATGTAGCCGTACCGAGTACGCGGTCCTGGTGCAGCCGAGCGCGTGCGCCGCCTGTTCCGCGGTGAGGTCGTACCAGGCCCAGGCGAGCAGCGCTTCCTGATCCCGGCGACCGAGTTCGTTCAGCGCCGCGGTGACCCGTTGCCGTTCGTCCACCCGGGCGGTCGGCTCGCTCTGGGTGACCGCATCGCCCTCGAGCCGGATGACCAAGTTCGTCCTGCGGTCGCGGCCACGCAGCTGGTTCGCGGACACCTTGCGGGAGACCCGAGCAGCCAGGGGAGAGGGTCGTCGGGTACGTGGTCGATACGGCGCCACGCCACCAGGAACGTCTCGGCGACGACATCGTCGGCGGCGTCGCGTCACCCACGCGGAGTACCGCGTACCGGCGGACAGCGTCGGCGTGGTCGGTGAAGACGTGTTCGAGGTGGGCGCGGCGCGCGATCGCGTCTGTCGTCATCGCGACCTCCGCTCCGGGCCGTATCGCCGACGCGCCCTGGCACCCCGTACCTCAGTGTTGTCCGGACGGCGGCGGGCCGTTACACCGTTGCCTGGCGGACTACGTCTCCAGCCTGTACTTGCCTCGATGAATACCTGCTTCCCATGGCCTGCAGGTCGTGGGAAGCAGGTAATGAGTTACATACCGTGATCATCTTCCCCGGACGTGGCGACCGTACGGGCGGGCGCATTCAGTCGACGCGGGGCTGCCAGTGGATGTTGCCGACGGGGAGTGTACGGGCGAGGAAGTCCTCGGTGCGCTGCCATGCCTCGGCCGCCTGCTCAGGCCGGGAGAACAGGGGCGAGACGTCGTTGTCGAACGCGTGCGAGGCGCCCGGATACACGTGCGTCTCTACGTCCGTGCGCCCGCTGAAGGCCGAGTCGACCGCCGCACGCGCCTCGGCCGGCACGTAGTCGTCGTCGCCGCCCCAGTGGAACAGCGCCGGAGAGCGCACCTCGTGGGCGCGGGCGAGCTGGCCGGGGATGTCCGAGCCGTAGTAGAACACCGCTGTCACCGGGTCGGCGTGCACCGCCACGCCGAACGCGATGCCGGCGCCCAGGCAGAAACCGAGCACGCCGCCGCGGCCGAGCGACTCCTCCATCTCGTCCAAGTACTCCAGCGCCGCGACCGCGTCGTCGACCGCCGCGCCGAAGTCCAGCCGTTGCCGGTAGTCGAGGCCGACCTCCAGCGCGCCCTCGCCTCCCTCGTCGATGACGACGTCGTCGCCGAGGCGCCAGTACAGATCGGGGACGAGCGTGACGTAGCCGGCCTCCGCCAACGCCGTGGCGCGGCGGTGGATGTAGTCGGTGATTCCGAAGATCTCGTGCAGCAGCAGGATTCCGGGGCCAGACCCGCGGCCGGGCTCGGCGAGCAGGGCAGGCATGGCGCCCCTCCCGTGTGCCGCGACACGGATCCTGCGGGTCGTCACCGTCATGCTCGCGCACCTCCGACAGATGGGACTATAGGCCGGTGAGCCGCATCGTCGCAGGCATCGCCGGTGGGCGGCGCATCGCCGCGCCGCGCGGGTTCAGCGGTCGCCCCACATCGGAGCGGGCCCGCGAGGGCATGTTCGCGACCCTCGGCTCGTTGCTCGGCGACCTCGCCGGGTTGCGGTTCGCCGACCTGTACGCGGGCACTGGCGCCGTCGGCCTGGAGGCGCTGTCCCGCGGCGCCGCTCACGCGCTGTTCGTCGAATCCGACCGGAGCGCCGCCCGTGCCATTGACGCCGGCGCCCGCTCGCTGCGGCTACCGGGCGCGGCCGTGCTCGCGAGCCCGGTCGAGCGGCTCGCCGCCATGCCCCCGCCGGACGGCGAGCCCTACGACGTGGTCTTCCTCGACCCGCCGTACGCGCTGGCCGACGCGTCGCTCGCCCGCGTGCTCGCGGACCTGCGCGCCGGCGGCTGGTTCGCACCCGAGGCGGTCGCCGTCGTCGAGCGGAGCAGCCGCGACCAGCCGTTCCCCTGGCCGGAGGGGTTCGCCGCGGAGCGGGAACGCAGGTACGGTGACGCGACGCTTTGGTACGGTCAGGCCCATTGAGCCCGACCGGAAAGGCGGTGGCCGTGGCGTTACGGGTTGTCTGCCCGGGTTCGTTCGACCCGGTGACCAACGGACACCTCGACATCGTCGAACGCGCGAGCCTGCTGCACGACGAGGTCATCGTCGCCGTCGGCGTCAACAAGGCCAAGGGGCGGCTGTTCTCCGTCGAGGAGCGGATGGACATGCTCGCCGCCGTCACCGCGCAGTACGGCAACGTCACGATCGAGACGTTCGACGGACTGCTCGTCGACTTCTGCCGCGAGCACGATGTGCGGGCCATCGTGAAGGGCCTGCGCGCGGTCAGCGACTTCGACTACGAACTGCAGATGGCGCAGATGAACGTGAGCCTCGCCGGCGTGGAGACGCTGTTCGTGGCCACCAATCCTCTTTACTCGTTCCTGTCATCCAGTCTCGTCAGGGAGGTAGCCACGTACGGCGGTGACGTGTCGGGGCTCGTGCCGGATCTCGTGCGAGAACGCCTGGTCAACCGGCTGGCGGAAACCTGATCGCGATGGAGCCCCAGCGTGGACGTGCATGACAAGATCGACCAGGTCGCGGACCTGGTCGAGTCGGCGCGGGCGGTGCCCATGTCCGCATCGTGCATGGTCAACCGCGGCCAGCTGCTCGACCTGCTCGACGACCTGCGCGACGCGCTGCCCGAGGACATCAAGCGCGCCGAGCTGCTGCTGCGCGACCGGGAGGCGGTCGTCGAGGAGGGCCGCGAGGAGGCGATGCGGATCGTCGAGCGGGCCCGCGCCGAGCGCGAGCGCCTGATCGCCGACAGCGACGTCGTACGCGATGCCCGCGACCAGGCCGCGCGGTTGCTGGCGGAAGCCGACGCCGAGATCCGCGATCATCGCGACGAGCTGGACGAGTACTGCGACACCAAGCTGGCCTCGTTCGAGGTCACCTTGCAGAAGACGCTGGCCGCGGTCGGTCGCGGGCGCGAGCGCCTGCGCGACCCGCACGGCTTCGGCCGCCTGCGCGCCGACCAGGACGCCAGCGACCAACGAGACGAGGAGCGCAGCGTTGACGAGGCTCGCTGAATCCGCGCTCGTCTCGATCATGGTCGACCTGGTCGTCCTGCTCGAGATCGGCGCCGACGAGGGTGGTCTGGGCCCGGAGGCCTGCGCGGACAGCCTCGAACGGCTGTACGGAGTGCTCGACGGCCTACCCGATGACGGCCGGCACCTCGTGCTCCGTACGGTGCGGGCGCTCGTCGCCGACGAGGCGGCGGGCGCCAACCGTGCCGACCGGCTGGACGCGCTGCGCAGCCTCCGCCAGGTGCTCGAGCAGCACTGACGGCCGCCTGAGGTAGAGTGGAGCGCTATGCCAGCGCCGGTACTGGCCGTGCCCGTCTCCGCGTTAGACTTCATCTGATCTGCCATGCCCGAAAACACCACTGCGTCGCAGAACGGCGCCCGCGGTCCCTTCCTCTTCGACACCCGGCCGCTCCAGCGGCGGCCCGGGGAGATGCGTCAGATCCAGCGCAGCGTGCCGGCGCCGCCCGACCTGGGGCTTCCGCTCGTCGGAGTGCCCGAGGCCAGCCCGATCGATCTGGACGTGCGGCTGGAGTCCGTCGTCGAGGGCGTGTACGCGTCCGGCAGCGCGCATGCCGCGCTCGCGGGCGAGTGCGCGCGCTGCCTCGACCCGCTGAGCCTGGACGTCGAAGCGGAGTTCGAGGAGCTCTTCTACTATCCTGAGGGCGACATCGGCGAGGACGATGCCACGCTGGATGGCGACCTGCTCGACTTGGGGCCGGTGCTGCGAGACGCCATCGTGCTGGAGCTGCCACTCAGCCCGGTGTGTCGCGACGACTGTCCGGGGCTGTGCTCTCAGTGCGGGGCGCGGCTGGCGGACGCCGGGCCGGAGCACCGGCACGAGACCAGCGACCCGCGTTGGGCAGCGCTCGCGGGACTGTACGACGAGATGACAAGACGTGAGGAGAACTGACCGTGGCCGTGCCCAAGCGGAGGATGTCGCGGAGCAACACCAGGTCGAGGCGTTCGCAGTGGAAGGGACAGGCGCCGAAGCTTGTCACCTGCCCGCATTGCCGCGAGATGAAGCTCCCGCACACTGCATGCCCCACCTGCGGCATGTACGGCAAGCGTGGCAGCCGGCGGCAGGTCGTCGAGCCGTCCTAACCACGACCGCGCGTGTCCCCGTCTCGCGACGATGACGTCTTCGAGTGCGTCCGTGCGGCGGTGTGCCGCGTACTCGAGCTGTCCCCCGATGAGGTCGCGCCATCGTCGCGTCTGGTCAAGGATCTCGGCGCCGACTCGCTCGCGCGGGTGGAGATCGCGGAGGTCATGGAAGAGGACGCCGCGCGGCGATGGGGAGTGCAGATGCACGTCGACGACGTGACGCTGACAGCCAGCCGCACCGTTGGTCGGCTGGCCAAGGAGCTTGGGGCGAGGCTGCCCGCCTCGGCGCGAGGGCGTACGGTGCCACGCGGCGACCGGGCGCCGCAACAGTGACGAGGATGGCGATGTCCAAGCAGGAAGCGGCCAGCGGAGCGGGCGAGCTGAGCCGTGCCCTCGGCGTCGACATCGACCCCAGCCTGCTCGAGCTTGCGCTGATGCACAGGTCGTACGCCTACGAGCACGGCGGGCTGCCGACCAACGAGCGGCTGGAGTTCCTCGGCGACGCGGTGCTGGGGATCATCGTGACCGAGACGCTCTACCTGACGTACCCGGAGCTGCCCGAGGGGCAGCTCGCTAAGCTGCGTGCCGCCGTGGTGAATATGCGCGCGCTCGCCGGGGTGTCGCGCCAGCTGGACGTCGGCGCGCACCTGCAGCTCGGTCGCGGCGAGGAGAACACCGGCGGGCGGGACAAGTCCTCGATCCTGGCCGACGCGCTGGAGGCGATCATCGGCGCGGTGTACCTGTCCGGCGGCATGGACATGGCGAACGTGTTCGTGCACCGGCTCTTCGACCCACTCATCGCCGAGTCGGCGACGCTGGGCGCCGGCCTCGACTGGAAGACCTCGCTGCAGGAGCTGACCGCCCAGCAGGCTCTCGGCGTCCCCGAGTACGTCGTCGAGGAGGAGGGGCCGGACCACTGCAAGGCCTTCAGCGCCACCGCCGTAGTCCGCGGTGACCGGCTGGGCAACGGCTCGGGCAAGAGCAAGAAGGAGGCGGAGCAGCAGGCCGCGGAGGCCGCCTGGCAGGCGCTGCGCGAGCGCGTCTCGTCCGAGGCGCCCGCCGGCGACTGAGCGCCCGGCATGCCCGAGCTCCCGGAGGTCGAGGTCATCCGCCGCGGTCTCGATGCGACCGTCACCGGCCGCACCCTCGCCGCGGTCGGGGTCCTGCACCCGAGAGCCGTTCGCCGGCACCTCGTCGGTGCCGCGGACTTCGCGGCGCGGCTCGCGGGCCGGCGGATCACCGCGGTGCGCAGGCGCGGCAAGTATCTGTGGCTGTCGCTGGACGCGCCGGATGTCCTGGTCGCTCACCTCGGCATGAGCGGCCAGCTGCTCGTCGTCGATCCGGGCACTGCGTTGCAGCCGCACCTGCGCGTGCGGTTCGGGTTCGCCGACGAGCGGGACGAGCTGCGCTTCGTCGATCAGCGCACGTTCGGCGGTCTCGTGGTCACACCGGCGGGCGACGACCCCGCGGAACCGCCGCCGCTCATCGCACACATCGCCCGCGACCCGCTCGACCCGGCGTTTCGCACCCAGGCCTTCTTCGGCAAGCTGCGCCGCCGGCGTACGGGTATCAAGCGCGCGCTCCTCGACCAGTCGTTCGTCGGCGGCATCGGCAACATCTACGCCGACGAGGCGCTGTGGCGCGCGCGCCTGCACTGGGCGCGGCCCACCGAGACGCTGACCCGGGCGGAAGCCGCGCGCGTGGTGGCCGGACTGGAGGACGTCCTGTCCGCCGCGCTGCTCGCCGGCGGCACCTCGTTCGACGCGCTGTACGTCGCGGTGAACGGCGAGAGCGGGTACTTCGACCGGGCGCTGCACGTGTACGGGCGCGCCGACGAGCCCTGCGACAGGTGCGGCACGCCCATCCGCCGCGACCGGTTCATGAACCGGTCCGCGTACACCTGCCCGCGCTGCCAGCCACGCCCGCGCCGGGCCAGGTTGTAGGCACCGCCGCGCCCGCTGGGGGGCGATACCCCGGGCTGACCAGTGCCGTTTTTGTGTCGTACCACCCGGGCCCCGACTTGACCCCCGCGCGTGTCGGGTGGGATCCTAGGTTTACAAACCCCTGCGCCGGGACGTATCTGTCCCGTTGCGCACGCATCTCACCTATTCGACGGGGAAGTGTGGAGGGCCGCAATGGCGAAGGCGCTGTACGGCCATGTGGGCGGGCCGGACCCGCGCATGGTTGACGAGGTGCGCCGCCTGCAGCGACGAGTACGCGATCTGGAGAGCGAGCTGGTCCGCGTCAAGCGGGAGAACGACGAGCTCGCCGCGTCGGTCACGCACGAGGAGCTGTTGACGCTGACCGAAAAGCATGTGGAGCCGGCGCTGACCTGACGGCAGACGGCATAGATTTCGAACGAGGGGACGCGGAGGGCGTCCCCTCTCGCATGTCTATGCACCCGCCCGCATTCTCTTCCCCCAGAGGCATTTGCCGCCCGCCCTGTGGTCTCGCACCGGGGACGTACGGCTACCCCGACCACCGCGGCCACCGCGGCCACCGCGGGCACCGGGGGCACCGGGGGCGTACGGCTACCCCGACTACCGTGGCCGCCGCGGCTCGGGCCCGTCGGTCGCACGCCCGGCGAGTCGCCGTCGGCGTGGGGCGGGGATGTGGGTATCGTGCACTGTCGCCTTCCCCACCAAAGCGACACCAGTAGGTCCCCGGCGTATGTGACTGGGATCATGAACCGCCATCGGGCACAGCAGCAGGGGGGAGCGGCGCTTTGCACCTGAAGAGCCTGACGCTGCGGGGCTTCAAGTCCTTCGCATCCTCGACGACGCTGCGGTTCGAGCCGGGCATCACCACCGTGGTGGGCCCGAACGGATCGGGCAAGTCGAACGTCGTCGACGCGCTCTCGTGGGTGATGGGCCAGCAGGGCGCGAAGTCGCTGCGCGGCGGCAAGATGGAAGATGTCATCTTCGCCGGCACCGCGGGCCGCGCGCCGCTCGGCCGCGCCGAGGTCGTGCTCACGATCGACAACTCCGACGGGGCGCTGCCGATCGAGTACTCCGAGGTGACGATCAGCCGGTTGATGTTCCGGTCCGGGCAGAGCGAGTACGCGATCAACGGCAGCCCGGCGCGGCTGCTCGACGTCCAGGAGCTGCTCTCCGACTCCGGCATCGGCCGGGAGATGCACGTCATCGTCGGGCAGGGTCAGCTCGACGCGGTCGTTCTCGCGACTCCCGAGGACAGGCGGGCCTTCATCGAGGAGGCCGCCGGCGTGCTGAAGCACCGCAGGCGCAAGGAGAAGGCGCTGCGCAAGCTCGACGCGATGCAGGCCAACCTCACCCGGCTGAACGACCTGACGACCGAGATCCGGCGGCAGCTCAAGCCGCTCGGCAAGCAGGCCGAGGTGGCGCGCAAGGCCGCGACCATTCAGGCCGACGTCCGCGACGCCAAGCTGCGGCTACTCGCCGACGATCTCGTCAGCCTGCGCGGCCAACTCGAGCAGGAGGTCGCCGACGAGACCGCCACGCGGGAACGCCGCGCGGCGGTCGAGCAACAGGTCGCCGACGCGCAGCGACGCGAGGCCGAGCTGGAGGAGGGCGCCCGGGAGGCCGCGCCCAGGCTCGCGCGGGCGCAGGAGACGTGGTACCGGCTCACCTCGCTGCGCGAGCGATTCCGCGGCACCGCCGGGCTCGCCGCCGAGCGCGTACGCCACCTCGCCGAGGAGCCCGACGAGGAGCGCTCAGGACCCGACCCCGAGGCGCTCGAACGCGAGGCGGCCGAGGTACGCGGCCGCGAGAACGACCTGGCCACCGAGCTCGACGGCGCCAAGAGCGCGCTGGCCGAGGCCGTCGGGCACCGCGAGTCCACCGAGCGGGCCCGCACCACCGAGGAGACCCGGGTGGCGGACGTCGCCCGCGCTGCCGCCGACAGGCGGGAGAACGTCGTCTCCCTGCGCGGTGAGGTCGCCGCCGTACGCAGCCGCGCCACGGCCGCCGAGCAGGAGATCGGCCGGCTCACCACCGCCCTGGACGACGCGCGGTCCCGCGCGGAGCAGGCGCAGCAGGAGTACGCGACCGTAGAGGCGCAGATCGTCGGCCTCGACGAGGGCGAGGTCGGCCTCGACGAGCAGCACGAGCGCGCCGTCGCCTCGCTCGAGGCCGCCCAGTCGCGGGTGAAGGACCTCCAGCAGGAGGTGCAGGACGCCGAGCGCGACCGCGTCGCCGTCGCTGCCCGCAAGGAGGCGCTCGAGCTGGGGCTCGCCAGGAAGGACGGGGCCGGCGCGCTGCTCGCGGCGAGCGACGAGGTGTCCGGCCTGCTCGGCTCCGTCGCCGCCCTGCTCACGGTACGGCCCGGCGCCGAGGCCGCCGTGGCGTCCGCGCTCGGCGCCGCCGCCGACGCCGTCGCGGTGACCACGACGGGCTCGGCGGTGAACGCGCTGCGCTGGCTGCGGGCCGGTGACGCCGGTCGAGCGGAGGTGCTCGTCGGCTCCGCCGGAGCGAGCGAGGAGCGTGGCTCCTGGCCGCCGCTCGCCGACGGCAGCGCTTACGCGGTCGACCTGGTCGACTGCCCGGAGCCGATGCGTCCCGCGCTCACCCGGCTGCTTGAACGGGTCGTGGTCGTCCCCGACCTCGACGCCGCCACGTCACTGGTCGAGTCCGACGACTCCCTCTCGGCGGCCACCGAGGACGGAGACCTGCTCGGACGCCTGTGGGCGCGCGGCGGCTCGGCGACCGCGCCGAGCATGCTCGAGGTGCAGGCTGCCTTCGACGAGGCCGCGGCACGGTTGGAGGAGGCCCAGCACCGGTGCGAGCGCGCGACGTTCGAGCTGAACGCCGCGCGCGAGGAGCAGGCGTCCGCCGAGCGCGCGGTGGAGGAGACGCTCGCCTCACTGCACGAGTCGGACGCGCGCATGTCGGCGGTCCACGAGCAGCTCGCGCAGCTCGGCTCGGCCGCCCGCGCCGCGAGCGGCGAGGCGGACCGGCTGACCCGCTCGGTCCGCGACGCCGAGGAGGCCCGCGACAACGGCCTGTCCGGGCTCGCCGACCTGGAGCAGCGGCTCGCCGCTGCCGAGGAGGTCCCCGACGACGAGCTCGACCCCGACACCGGCTACCGCGACCGGCTGCGCGAGGCCGTCGAGACGGCCAGGGGGCGGGAGATGGAGGCCCGCCTCGCCGTACGCACGGTCGAGGAACGCGCCCGATCGCTCGCCGGGCGCGCCGACCAGCTGGAGCGTTCCGCGGCGGCCGAACGCGCGGCCAGAGAGCGTGCCGTACGCCGCCGGGAGCGCCGGCAGCGCGATGCGGTCGTCGCCGCGGCGGTCGAGCGCGGCGCGGCGTACGCGCTGGAGTGCATCGAGTACTCGCTCGCGTGGGCGGCGAGCGGGCGCGAGACGGCCGAACGGGAGCGTACGGCCCGCGAAGGCGAGCTCAGCTCGCTGCGGGCGTCGGTGCGTGACCTCACCGGCGAGCTGGAGAAGCTCACCGATGCCGTGCACGGCACCGAACTGGCTCACGCCGAGCAGCGTGCACGGGTCGAGCAGCTCGAGCAGCGCGCGCTCGACGAGCTGGGCATCGAGGTGGGTGTGCTCGTCGAGGAGTACGGCCCGGACCGCCCGGTGCCGCAGGTCGACGAGAACGGCGAGCCGGCGGAGCCGGTACCGTACGAGCGCGCAGCGCAGGAGAAGCGGCTCAAGGCGGCGGAGCGGCAGCTGACGCTGCTCGGCAAGGTCAACCCGCTCGCGCTGGAGGAGTACGCGGCGCTGGAGGAGCGGCACAAGTTCCTCTCCGAGCAGCTGGACGACCTCAAGGCCACGCAGCGCGACCTGCTCACAGTCGTCCGCGAGGTCGACGAGCGGATCGAGGAGGTCTTCCGCAGTGCGTTCGAGGACACCGCCGCCTGCTTCGAGGACGTCTTCTCCCGGCTGTTCCCAGGTGGCGACGGCAGGCTCGTGCTCACCGAGCCGGGAGACATGCTCAGCACCGGCGTGGAGGTCGAGGCGCGTCCACCGGGCAAGAAGGTGAAGCGGCTCTCGCTGCTCTCCGGAGGTGAGCGGTCGCTGGTCGCGATCGCGTTCCTGGTGGCCATCTTCAAGGCGCGGCCCAGCCCATTCTACGTGCTCGACGAGGTCGAGGCGGCACTCGACGACACGAACCTGCGCCGCCTGCTCGGCATCTTCGAGGAGCTGCGCGAATCCAGCCAGCTGCTGATCATCACGCATCAGAAGCCGACGATGGAGGTTGCCGACTGCCTCTACGGGGTCAGCATGCGCGGTGACGGCGTGACCTCGGTGATCAGCCAGCGCATGCGCGAGGCCGAGGCGGTGTGAGCGAGGAGCAGCCGGAGCGCGGGTTCGACGCGGTGCTCTGCGATCTCGACGGCGTACTGCGCAGGTGGGACCCGGACTTCGTCGCCGATCTGGAGAAGCGCTACGGCGTGCCGAAGGGGACGCTGCTTGCCACGGCGTTCGACCCCGAGCTGCTGCAGCCCGCCGTCACCGGCGCGGTCAGCGACGACGAGTGGCGGCGCAACGTCGCCGCCGCGCTGCTGCCCGTGTACGGGATGGACGTGGCCACCGGCCTCGTCGCCGACTGGAGCGCGCCGGTCGGCACGGTCGATGAGGGGGTGCGCGAGCTTCTGGCGGGGGTCAGGGCGTCGGGCGTGCGGGTGGGCATCTGCACGAACGGCACGACCCGCCTGGAGCAGGACATCGCCGCGCTCGGCCTCGTGGACGACGTCGACGCCGTCGTCAGCTCCGCGGCCCTCGGCGTCGCGAAGCCGGAGCCCGCATACTTCTTCGCCGCGGCGCTGATGCTCGAGGTGGAAGCCGAACGCTGCGTGTTCGTGGACGACACGCAGGTCAACGTCGACGTCGCGAAGGCGGTCGGCATGCGCGCGCACCTGTACGAGGGCGTGGAAGGGCTCCGCGCGGCGATCGGCCAGGACTGACCCTCAGGTCGAGGTTTGGGTGGTTGCGGTTACGGACATCGGTGATTCACACGGTGAACCCGTAGGCTTCCCGGAGCGTGGCACGTGAGCGCACGCGGCTTCACCGTGTGAACCGGCTGGTTTCGCCCGGCCCGCTTGTTGACCTGGGCCAATTGTGGTCGCACGTACGGTTCGGCGTTGCGTTGGTCGGCCTTACCGGTGTCTGTAACCGAACTGGAGTGAAACACCCCTGGCGTTCGCGGGGTGACGTGCGACAATGGACTGCAGGCAAGCGTCGTCGGGGGTTTGGAATGGTAGTACTGCTGATCGTGCTGATCGGCTTTCTGGTGCCCGCGTGCATCGTGCTGGCGTTCGCGGCATACCCGCGGCAGCGGCACAAGCTGCCGCCGCGATTCGACCCGTACCCGCGGGTGGAAAAGGCGACCAAGCGGCTCCGCCCGGCCGCGAAGCGGTTCCAGCCGATGGCCGAGCGCTTCGCCTCCGCTGTCACACGTTCACAACCGGCCGTGAACCGGGTACGCGGTGCCGTCGAGAACACCGACAACCACCTGCGTCGCCTTTACGGCGAGAGCGTCTCGCGGGGGGCCGACCGGCCGGTCATGCCGATCCCGGTGAACCCCGCCAACGGGGTCGGGTCGGCGTCGCCACGGCCTAGCCAGGCGCCCGCTACGAAGCCGTCCGCCAGGCCGCCCGAGGCGATGGCGCCGGTGCCGGCACCGGCGCCCGCCGCGCCGCCCTACCGGCCGAGCAAGCGCGCTCCAGCGCCGCTGCCGCCGACACCGCACCAGCCGGGCAAGGACCCGGCGAGCGCGAAGCGTACCGGGGTCTTCGCCCAATGGTGACGGCAACCATCTAGGCCGCCGCTCATCTACGTCTGCGAGACTCGCTGCCCGTGGAATTCGTCGCTCTCGCCATTGTCATCTGCGTCCTTGCGGTGCTCGTCGCGGTAGGCCTTCTCGTTGGTACGCGCCGCCGCTCGGCGACCCGGGACGGCCGTCAGCACGACCGCGGCGAGGACGTCACTGGTACGGGCGGAACGGCCACCGCGACGCCAGAGGCGCCGCCCGGAACCCCGGCCGAGACCGAGCCGGCGGCGCAGGAGGCGCCGGAGACCGAAGCGCCCGAGGTCGAGGCGCCGGCACCGGCCGCGGGGCGGCTCGTACGCCTCCGGGCGCGCCTGGCCCGTTCGCAGAACACCCTTGGCCGGGGCCTGCTCGCGCTGCTGTCGCGCGACACCCTCGACGAGGACACCTGGGAGGAGGTCGAGGACCTCCTGTTGCAGGCCGACGTCGGAGTGCAGCCGACCCAGGAGATCGTGGAGAACCTGCGCACGCGGGTGCGGGTGCTCGGCACCCGTACGCCGGACCAGCTGCGCTCGCTGCTTCGCGAGGAACTGCTCTACCAGCTCGGCACCGACCTCGAGCGTGACGTGCGCGCGACCCGGCACGACGGCAAACCTGCGATGGTGCTCGTCGTCGGCGTCAACGGCACCGGCAAGACGACGACGGTCGGCAAGCTGGGACGGGTGCTGATCGCAGAGGACCGGCACGTGCTGCTGGGCGCGGCCGACACCTTCCGCGCCGCGGCGGCCGACCAGCTGGAGACCTGGGGCAACCGCGTGGGGGCCGAGGTCGTTCGCGGCCCCGAGGGCTCCGACCCGGCGAGCGTCGCGTTCGAGGCCGCGCGCGAAGGCGTCGAGCGCGAGGTCGACGCCGTGCTCGTCGACACTGCGGGACGCCTCCACACCAAGCAGGGCCTGATGGACGAGCTCGGCAAGGTCAAGCGGGTCGTTGAGAAGCAGGCCGCCGTCGACGAGGTGCTGCTCGTCCTGGACGCGACCACGGGCCAGAACGGCCTGATGCAGGCCCGGGTGTTCGCCGAGGTGGTCAATGTGACCGGCCTCGTGCTCACCAAACTGGACGGCACGGCGAAGGGCGGGATCGTCATCGCGGTACAGCGCGAGCTCGGCGTGCCGGTGAAGCTCGTCGGCCTCGGCGAGGGACCGGACGACCTGGCGCCGTTCGAGCCCGACGGCTTCGTCGATGCCCTCCTCGCCCAGGACTGACCTGACCCAGCTGCTCCTCGGTGATCATGAAAGTTCGTCGTAGCC
>JBOHBN010000220.1:0-2059 GCA_050698355.1 Streptosporangiales bacterium
GCCTCGATCGTGGGTGCCGTGGCCGAGGAGTAAGAGCCAGCCACCGGCGGCGGGTCAGCTGGCTACGGCAGCCTTTCCGGCCTTGTCGGACTGGGCTTTCGCCTTCGGCTGCGACTTCTTCGCCCCCGCCTTCGGGCGCTTGCCCTCGGCAGGGGCGAACATGTTCCGGCCGAAGTAGCAGGCGGTGTTCTCCATCACCTGGCGGGACTTGCTGAACAGCACGTACCGCTTGCGCGGTCCCGGCTTGCCGGTCGCTATGCGCGGCACCCGGAAGTCGACGTAGTAGCCGTGGGCGCGGGCGATCGCTGCCAACGACTCGGGCGTGTAGTAGGAGGTGTGGCCCTTGCTGAAGATGTAGCCGTGCTCGCTGAGATCAGTGCCGTCGTAGATGTTGGTCGAGCACACGAGCAGGCCGTCGCGCTCGACGTACGAGAACAGCTTGCGGAACTCCTCCCGCGGCCGCAGGAAGTGCTCGATCACCTCGCACGCCAGCACGAGGGGAAACCGTCGCGTCGCGGGCTTGTTGGAGTCCACGAACTCCGCATCGTCGCGCAGCTTCATCACGTCGGCGATCGCGACCTTGCGAACGCGGCGGAGCTTCTGGATGTGCTTGTTGTCGAAGCTGCGCCCGGCGCCGTACACGAGTACGTCGAGGCCCTCGCGGTGCAGGATGGCGCTGCCCAACCTGGCCATGTGGTACTCGCGGCCCTTGTGCTCCTCCGAGCCGACCCGGTCGCGCAGCGCCATCTTGCCGAGGTTGGTGAAGGAGCTGTAGTCCTTGGTGTTCCCCGGGTTCGCGACGTGGCCACAATGGCCGCAGATGCGCACCCGGAGGACCTTCTGCTTGTCCTTGGCGTGCTGGATGGATGCGACCCGAACCTTCGGCGCGTCACAGGCCAGGCATCGCTCGGCCCCTCCGCCCCGGGTGCCGCTGAGGCGTCCCTTGGCGGCGGCGATGTACCGCGGCCTGGACGCGGGGTCGGCGAATCCCTGGGCGATCCGCGCGACACGTCGCACCCCGCCGCGTACGCGCAGCTCCAGCCGCTTGGACCGGCGCGCGCGGCGCTCGGCCTGTGCCTGCGCAGGTGACATGTCGGCGACCGGGCCGGTGTCGCCCTTCGCCTCATCCCTGCGTTGCTGGTCGCGCACGCGGCCGGCCTTCTCCGCCTCGACCCGTTCGTAGGCCTCGAGGTCCTCCTGCGGCGCCTTGTCGGCGCCGGTCAGCCCGTAGCCGTACGAGCGCAGGCTGTCGGCCATGACGGTCTCGCAGAGCCGCAGCTCCCACGGCTCGAGGCGCTCGGCGAACTTGCCCACCGCCGAGGTGGAGATCGCGCTGTGCGTGTTGACGTGCCAGGTCTTGTAGTCCGGTACGACCTGGTCCGCCACGCTGCTCGGGTTGAGCATCCTCTCGTCGAACGGCTCGCCGAGGAAGTCGCACATCTCCCTCAGCTGCTTCTCCGGTTCGGTGACCAGGTCCTCGTAGCGCAGCTCATGAACGCTGCCGGCAGGCATGCGCTGCCTGGCCGCGGCCACGTTCTCCGTCGCCCGCATCCATGCCCGGACCGACTCGTGGGTGGACTTCTGCCACCACCACATCTGCTTCAGCGAGGCGACGCAGTCACGCCCGTCCCGTACGAGGTGGATGTACTGCGCGTCGGGGAACAGCCGCTCGATTGCCCAGAGGTAGTTGTGGTAGCCGGGTCGCTTGTCGCCCCAGCGCTCCTTGTCGAACCTGTCGGCGTACGAGCGGAAGACCAGACCGAACGCCGCGCCGACGGTGCCCGCGTTCGCCACGATGTCCTCGGTCAGCTGTTCGGGGTCGAGACCGAGGTCGCGGAATTTGGGCGTCTTGATGATCGCCTGCGCGAGCCGCCGCCGCGATGGTGCGTGCTCAAGACTGCCGAAGCGGTGCCGGCGGAAATAGACCGGCATCAGGAACCGGCTCTCCGGCGGGATCGCGATCTTGGGATGCGCCTGCAACATCAAACCGAGCAGGGTAGTTCCGGAGCGCGGGCACCCCAGGACGAAGATCGGCCGGCCACGTGTCGCGCTGATGGTG
>JBOHBN010000221.1:0-1098 GCA_050698355.1 Streptosporangiales bacterium
GCGAGCGGTTCCGCGCCATCCACACCGCCCTGGCGATGATCATCACCGCCAAGGACCTGTACGCCAAGGACTTCGACTGGCGCTCCGACAACTGGATCGACAACCTCACCGGCTCCGACCACGTACGCAAGGCGGTCGACGCGGGCAAGAACGCCGACCAGGTCGTCGCCGGCTGGCAGGAAGAACTCGCCGAGTTCAGGCGAACCCGCGAAAAGTACCTCATCTACCGGAAGGTGCACGGCCATGGCGGATAGCACTGGGCGGAAGGTACGACGCAGACATGTACTCGCCGGCCTGGCCGGTGCGGTGGCGGCCCCGCTCGCGGGCAGTGGCGTCGCCGCGGCCGCAACGGGAAGCCCGACCGGCCGGGCGCGTGGTCATCAGGTGCGTACCGGCATCGAGCAGCTGATCGCGAACGACTACGCCGCGATACGCGGGCAACGGGTCGGCCTGATCAGCAACCCGACCGGCATACTGCCCGACCTGCGCCACGAGCTCGATGTCATGCACGAGTCCGGCAAGGTGGTCGTCGCCGCGGCATTCGGGCCGGAGCACGGCTTCCGCGGCACCAAGCCGCCCGGCGGCCATGACGACTACTTCGTCGATCCCCGCACGGGGGTCCCGGTCTACAACTCGTACTCGGCGAAGAACTTCGCGAAGGTCTACCGCAAGGAGAAGCTGGACGCCGTTCTCTTCGACATCCAAGACGTCGGCGCCCGCTTCTACACCTACATCTGGACGATGTACCGCAGCATGGTCGGGGCGGCGCTCGCGGGATGCCGTTACGTCGTACTCGACCGGCCCAACCCCATCACCGGCCTCGAGGCGCTCGGTCCGATGCTCCATCCCGAGTACGCGACCGCCGTCGGGCTCAAGCCGATCTCGCAGCAGCACGGCATGACCGTCGGCGAGCTGGCGCAGCTGTTCAACAACGAGTTCCTGCCCGACGACGCGGAGGGCAAGAAGGCGGACCTCGAAGTCATCCAGATGCGCGGCTGGCGTCGCAATTACGCGTACGCGGACACCGGACTTCCCTGGGTGCTGCCCTCGCCGAACATGCCCACGGTCGACACGGCATGGGTGTACCCCGGCACGTGC
>JBOHBN010000222.1:0-18393 GCA_050698355.1 Streptosporangiales bacterium
CGGGTAACCGCTACCGTCCCCTCACCCACGTCGCCGTCCCCCAAATGACCACGTTATGCGGGGTTGGTACGCCTTCTCGATGCCTGCAGGCATCGAGAAGGCGTGCTTGGCCTCCAACAGTGCTTGCCTTCCCCAGAGGGAACCCCGGTGGTCATTCGGGAGGAGGCGGGGCGCGGTAGGGGCGCGGCGTAGCCTGGAGGCTGTGACCAGTCCACTGACGTACGTGCACCTGGGCTTCGGCGCCGCCGCCGTCCCGTACGAGGACGCGTGGGCGACCCAGCGGGAGGTGCACGATGCCGTTGTGGCCGGAACGCGCCCGGACACCTGCCTGCTGCTGGAGCACCCGGCCGTCTACACGGCGGGCAAGCGGACGACCGCGCTCGAACGGCCGACCGACGGCACTCCGGTGGTCGACGTCGACCGCGGCGGCAAGATCACCTGGCACGGCCCGGGGCAGCTCGTCGGCTACCCGATCGTGCATCTGCGCGACCCGATCGACGTCGTGGCCTACGTCCGCGACCTGGAGGCCGCCCTCATCGGGATCTGCACCGACCTCGGCGTTCAGGCCGGCCGGGTCGAGGGACGCAGCGGCGTCTGGCTTCCCCCAGGCGACGGCCGGCCGGACCGCAAGGTCGGTGCGATCGGCATCCGAGTGTCCCAGGGCGTCACCATGCACGGTTTCGCACTGAACTGCGACTGCGACCTCGCCGCGTACGACCGCATCGTGCCGTGCGGCATCAGCGACGCGGGCACGACCTCGCTCTCCCGCGAGCTCGGCCGGCCGGTGACCGTCGCGGAGGTGCTGCCGCTCGCCGAGCGGCGGCTGGCGGAGGTGCTCGGGTACGACCGTTACGAGGCCGCTGCGTAGGGTTGAGGGTGACCCGTACTCCAGGTGGTGAGGAGTCCACGTGACGATCGCGCCGGACGGACGCAAGATGCTGCGCCTCGAGGTCCGTAATGCGGAGACCCCGATCGAGCGCAAGCCGCCGTGGATCAAGGTGCGGGTCAAGACCGGACCCGAGTACAAGCAGCTGAAGAAGCTCGTCCAGGACGAGGGCCTGCACACCGTGTGCGAGGAGGCCGGCTGCCCCAACATCTTTGAATGCTGGGAGGACCGGGAGGCGACGTTCCTCGTCGGCGGCAACGAATGCACCAGGCGCTGCGACTTCTGCCAGATCGAGACCGGCAAGCCCGACCCGCTCGACACCGACGAGCCGCGCCGGGTCGCCGACTCGGTGGCGACGATGGGCCTGCGGTACGCGACAGTGACCGGCGTCTGCCGCGACGACCAGCCCGATTTGGGCGCCTGGTTGTACGCGCAGACCGTACGGGAGATCCACCACCACGTACCCGGGTGCGGCGTCGAGCTGCTCATCCCTGACTTCAACGCCCGACCGGACGCGCTCGCCGAGGTCTTCGGGTCCCGGCCGGAGGTGCTGGCGCACAACGTGGAGACGGTGCCGCGGATCTTCCGCCGGATCCGGCCCGGCTTCCGCTTCGAGCGGTCCCTCGACGTGCTGCGCGCCGCGCGTACGGACGGGCTGGTCACCAAGTCCAACCTCATCCTGGGGCTCGGTGAGGAGCGGCACGAGGTGTCCGAGGCGATGCAGCTGCTCTACGACGCCGGCTGCGAGCTGCTCACCATCACCCAGTACCTGCGGCCCTCCGAGCGCCACCACCCGGTGACCCGCTGGGTGGAGCCGCACGAGTTCGACGAACTCGGCGAGGAAGCCCGCGAGATCGGCTTCGCCGGGGTGATGAGCGGGCCGCTCGTACGCTCCTCCTACCGGGCCGGGCGGCTGTACCGGCAGGCGCTCGACGCTCGGACGATCGTCCCGGTCGCCTGACCACCGCGCTCCCCCGCCCCGAGCCCCGGGAAAGGGGCCGGATTCCGTATCCTCGCGGTATGGCCAAGAGCACTCCCGAGCAGCCGAAGCGGCTGCAACAGATCAAGCGGTCCGCGCAGTTCCTCTGGGAGAAGAACCGCGGCGCGTACCTCTGGGTCGGGTTGGGCTTCGTCGGCCCGATCGTGCTCGGCGTCGTGCTCGGCTTGGCGTTCGGCTACCCGATCTACGGGCCGGTGCTCGGGGTGCTCGTCGGCCTGACCGTGGCCATGTTCATCTTCGGCCAGGTGGTGCAGAAGGCCGCGTACGGCAACATCGAGGGCCAGGCGGGCGCTGCCGCGGCGGTCCTCGAGGGTCTGCGCGGCGACTGGATGGTGACGCCCGCGGTCGGCGTGAACAAGGATCAGGACGTGGTGCACCGCGCGGTCGGGCGTCCCGGTGTGATCCTGGTGGCCGAGGGCTCGTCCCCCCGGGCGTCGCGGTTGCTCGCGAACGAGAAGAGAAAGGTCGCCCGGGTGGTGTTCGACACCCCCATCTACGACCTGCGCTGCGGCGACGGCGAGAACGACATCCCGTTGAAGAAGCTGCAGTCGCGGATCATGAAGCTGCCACGCAACCTCACCAAGGACGAGGTGTCCGACGTCAAGCGCCGGATGCAGGCGCTCGGCAGCGGCGGCGTGCCGATGCCGAAGGGACCGCTGCCCAAGGGTGCGCGGCAGAAGATGCCCAAGACGCCGCAGCAGCCGCGCGGCTAGGGCGACTGCTGGCCCCCGATCTCTCCGGTGGTGTCCTCGCGGTAGGTGCGGATCAGCACGCCCACCCAACTGCGGTACGGCGACCAGCGCGCCGCGACCTCGGCCAGCCGCTGCGGGCTCGCATCGGCCAGATCGTACAGCTCGACCATCGACTCGCGCAGCCGCCGCTCGGTCGCGGGGAAGACGTCGGGCGCCCCGGCGCCGCGGACGAGGATGAGCTCGGAGGAGAACGGCCCGACGCCGTCGAGCCGTTGCAGCTCCGCCTGGGCATCGGGCTCCGCCATGTTCCGCAACCGCGCAGCCTCCAGCCGTCCGTCCAGTGCGGCCGTCGCGATGCCGCGCAGGCGCTCGAGCTTGACCGGCGGCAGGTCGATGCCGTCGAGCGCCGCCAGCAGCGCCTCCGGGCCGGGGAACGCGAACAGCTCCACGCCGTTGACCAGCCGGCGTTCGCCGTGGTCTCGCGCGATCCGCTCCTTGATGCCGGCCGCCTGGATGATGCGGATGCGGTGACCGATGACCGCCCAGCATGCCGCCTCGTACGGGGAGTGGAAGCACACCGGTCGCAAGCCGGGGTACCGCTCCGCCAGCCGCGCGACGACCGGGTCGCGCTCGCCGACGGCGGCGAAGCCGCTGCCGTCGATGTCGAGCGACAGGATGCGGGCCAGCTGCTCCCGCACCCCAGGTGGGCACGGCTTCTCGCAGGTAGTGACCACAGTGCCGTCATCCCGCTGGGTCACCGACACACCCGCCGTGCGCCAGTCGCCCTCGACGGGAAACGCCAGCCGCAGCGGCTGCCCGAGGCCCTCGCCCGCCGCGCCGCCCCGGTAGCGCGCCGGCGCGAAACCCTCGAGGAAGCGAACGCTGGCGGACAGCGAGAACGGCCCGCGCGGGGTCAACGTGAACACGCTCATACGCCCGCCTCGCTTCGCTCGCCGGCCGCATGAGGCACGATCCGGCTGTGCCCTTGTTTCGCTCGCTGACGCTCGCTCATGACCCTACCCTGCCGCACGGCACCGACAGTGCCCGGCGATCAGGGACGCCCGTCCTCCAGGTAGACGGTCTGGCCCGTACGCCGCGCGGCCAGGGCCGCGGCCATCCGCCGGGCGAGGCGTACCGGCAGCACCTCGGGCAGTCCGTCACGGTCGACGAACCGCCAGGACGCGAGCTCGCTCACCTGCAGCACGACCCCGGCGATGTCGTCGTCGCTCACGAAACCGCCGTCGAATATGAGGGCGAGCGCCTCGGTGCGTGGCGCCGAGGCCGGCACCCAGTCCACGCACAGCAGTCCGCCGACCGGACGGTCGAGGCCGAGCTCCTCGTGCACCTCACGCCGGCACGCGACCCGCGGCGCCTCGTCCTCCTCGACAACCCCGCCCGGAACGTCCCAGGTGGCCTTGTACGTCGGTTCGACGACGAGCACCTGCCCGTTCCGGTCGAGAAGCAGAGCCCCCGCCGCGATCCGCTTGCGCGGGAAGGCCGCGTACATCGCGGCCAGGTCCGTTGCCACCCGGTCAGAACCGCACGGCGACGGTGCCGGCCGCCCGGTCGTGCAGCCCGCGGTAGTCGCGGTCCATCAGCAGCGCGGGGATGAACACGCACAGCGAGAAGGTGCGTACGAGCGCACGCAACGGTCCCGGCGGGCCACCGCCGCCGACCCGGACCACGCGGATCCCGGCCACCCGGTGCCCGATCGTGAACCCGAGCGTGCCGACGAGGAGGATGTGCTCGAGCGCGAAGACCCCGAGGGTGATCCACGGCCCGCCGCGCAACAGGCTGTAGCCGATCGCGCTCGCGATCAGCCAGTCGATGAACAGACCGCCGATCCGGCGCCCGAGGCTCGGTACCGACCCGCTGCCCTCCTTGGGGAGCCCCAGGCGCTGCCCGGGGTATTCCGACGGCTCGGCCGCTTCCGGCCCGCCGAGCCACGAGCCGATCGATCGCCTGTCCACACTAGAACCGTAACCCGCCGACCCGTAACACCGGCGAAACACCCGGGACACGACCGGGAAACGCTCGCTGGCTACCGTGCTGTCGACGGCAACCGAACGGCACTGGCGAGGAGCCCGCGATGTTCAACAGCGGTGAGGACGTGCTGCGCTACGTCCGCGAAGAGGGCGTGGAGTTCGTCGACGTCAGGTTCTGCGACCTGCTCGGCATCATGCAGCACTTCACGGTGCCGGTGTCGCACTTCGACGAGTCGGTGTTCAGCGACGGGTTGATGTTCGACGGGTCGTCGATCCGTGGCTTCCAGGAGATCCACGAGTCGGACATGGCGCTGAAGCCCGACCCGGCGACCGCGACCCTCGACCCGTTCCGCACGGACAAGACGCTCAACCTGAACTTCTACGTGCACGACCCGCTCACCGGCGAGCCGTACAGCCGCGATCCGCGCAACGTCGCGCGCAAGGCAGAGGCGTATCTCCGCGGCACCGGCCTCGCCGACACCGCGTACTTCGCGCCCGAGGCGGAGTTCTACGTGTTCGACGACATCAGGTTCGAGACCAGGCAGAACGCGGGCTACTACCAGATCGACTCGATCGCGGGGGCGTGGAACACCGGACGCGAGGAGGAGCCCGGTAACCGCGGCTACAAGGTTCGGTACAAGGGCGGGTACTTCCCGGTGCCGCCGGTCGACCACTTCGCCGATCTGCGCGCCGAGATGACCCGGGAGCTGGAGGCGTCCGGGATCCTCGTCGAGCGGCAGCACCATGAGGTGGGCACGGCTGGGCAGGCCGAGATCAACTTCGCGTACGACACCCTGCTGCGCTGCGCCGACCGGCTCCAGCTGTTCAAGTACATCATCAAGAACGTCGCTTGGCGCAACGGCAAGACGGCGACGTTCATGCCCAAGCCGATCTTCGGTGACAACGGCTCGGGCATGCACTGCCACCAGAGCCTGTGGAAGGACGGCAGTCCGCTGTTCTACGACGAGCTGGGCTACGCGGGACTCTCCGACAACGCCCGCTGGTACATTGGCGGGTTGCTCGATCACGCGCCCGGCCTGCTCGCGTTCACCAACCCGACCGCGAACTCCTACCACCGGCTGGTGCCGGGCTTCGAGGCACCGATCAACCTGGTCTACAGCCAGCGCAACAGGTCGGCGTGCATCCGCATCCCGCTCACGGGCACGAGCCCGGCGGCCAAGCGCCTGGAATTCCGTGTGCCCGACCCGTCGGCGAACCCGTACCTCGCGTTCTCGGCGATGCTGATGGCCGGCCTGGACGGCATCCGCAACAAGACCGAGCCGCCCGAGCCGATCGACAAGGACCTGTACGAGCTGCCTCCCGAGGAGCACGCGCAGGTGCCGCAGCTACCGACCTCGTTCGACGCCGCGCTGGACGCGTTGGAGGCTGACCACGAGTACCTGCTCGAGGGTGACGTGTTCACCGCGGACCTGGTGGAGACCTGGCTCGACCTGAAGCGCACCGGCGAGGTGGAGCCGCTCCGACTCCGCCCGCACCCGCACGAGTTCGAGCTCTACTACGACGTGTAGTAGTCGGGCCACGCGGCCACGCCGTGAGGGGCACCTTTATGTCGTGATGGCGACGTGAAGGTGCCCCTGACGCGTCAGTGCAGGCTGCGTCGAACCCTGGTAAGTACCCTGACGGGTGAGCGATCCTTTCGGTGCCGTCGACTGCGGTCGACTGGAGTCCGGTCAGTTCGCGCGCGCCATTCCGCCAGCCCGGTCAGCTACCGCGCGGTAACCGACCACGGTCCGACGCCAACAGCGCTTTCGCCAGTACGGGTTCAACGCGACGGTCACACCGCTAGAGAACATAGAATCGTGGAGCTCAATGCTCTTGGACTCTGCGCTCTTTGGCATGTCGAAGGCGATTTCTCTCCTTGACAGCAGTCCCTGGATTTATCTCTTCAAACCACGTGTTGCTTGATCCGCCTGTGCCACCCATCGAGATGTCGGCGCCGGAGTCCGCCGAGTACTTGCGACCCCTGCTGTCATAGACGTTCTGCGAGTCGTCGAAAAGGGTCTGTGCCTCGTTGCCGACATTCTTGACCCTCAAGTAGACGACCAAGTAGCGACCCTTGGCCGTCTCTGTGAAGTAGCCAGACCCAACCGTCTTGGCGTACTCGACCTTACGGACCTTGAACTGGAACTTGCCGTCGCGCACTTTGTCGCCAAATCCGGCTGCACCCTGGCTTTCCTTGTCCGCCGCCGGGGACGTTATTATCGATGTGGGTTCGTGTTCACCGCCGTCGCCAGTGCCGCTGCCACTACTACCGCGGTCGGCGGCATTGGTCGTAGCACTATCCGCCGCGGCAAATACCGCCGTGGTCATAACGATCGACACGACAAACGCCGCCAGGCCAAGAGCGGTCCCGCTGACGGACACGCCCTTACCGGCGCGTCCATTGAATGCGAAGGCCATTCCGATGCCGCCGAAGATCAACGCAAGGATGGCAAGGGGAATCGCGACGAAGATCCCGGGTCGGCACCCAAGGTGACTGCGACGTGAAGGTACCCTGACGCGTCAGCGCAGGCGCATGGCGCGGACCATCGCGTCGAACACCTCGGTGTTGTCGATCGTGCCGTCCAGGCGCCGCGCGCCGGGCCCGTACGCGGTGAACGGTACGTCGGCGCCGGTGTGCCCACCGGTCGACCAGTCGACGGTGAACTCGAGGTCGGAGTCCGCCACCTGGAAGGGACCATCCTCGGCCGAGTCGCCGGTACCGGACTCGTCCTCGTCATCGACGTTCTCGATGGTGAGCCCGCCGGTCTCGTGGTCGCCACCGACAATCACGAGCGTACGGGGGTGGGTCTTGGCGAAGCCAAGAACCGCGGCCACCGTCTCGTCCAGCGCCTTGCCCGTCTTGATGGTCATCCGCGCGTTGTTCGCGTGCGCCATGCCGTCGATGCCCTCCTCCTCGACCATGAGGAAGAAGCCCTGCCGGTCGCGCGACAGCGTGTCGAGCGCCTTGCTGGTCATCGTGCGCAGCGGGACGCTCGGCTCGTACAGCGCGCCCTCGCCCTCCGGCTCGTACTCGAACATCTCCTCGTTCGCGAACAGGCCCAGGATCCGGTCCGCGTGCGTCGCGTGCAGCTCCTCGCCGTTGCTGACATACGTGTAGCCGGCCTGCTCGGCCCGCCTCACCAGGTTGCCCTTGGCGCCGTGGCTCTCCTCGGTCGGGTCCTTGGCGGGGTGGTTCGGCCAGGCTCCGGGGTTTCCCTCCGGGTACCACCAGTCCTCGCCGCCGCCGAGGATCACGTCCGGCCGGCTCGACGTGACGTACTGGCGGGCAATCTCGCTCTGCACGTCGCGGTCGCGCACGTGCGAGGCGAACGCCGCCGGCGACGCGTCGGTCACCTGCGACGTGGTGACCAGGCCGGTGGCCTTGCCCGCGTCCTTCGCCATCTCCAGCACGGTCTCCACCGGGTCACCGTCGGCGTCGACCCCCACGCCGCCGTTGTACGTCTTGTGCCCGGTGGCGTACGCGGTCGCGCCGGCGGCGGAGTCGGTCACGGTCTCCTCCGGGTCGGCCGGGTCGGTGTGTACGAGGCCCGACACCGGCAGCTCGTTCATCACCAGGTCGTCGCGGTTCCCCGCGGTCGCGAGGCGAATCAGGTCGCGCTGCCCGACGCTCATGCCGTCGCCCTGGATGTAGATGACGTTCTTCGCGACCCGATGGCCGTGGCGATCCTCGTCGCCCGACCTCAACTCGTCTCGGACGCCCCCACCCATGGCCAGCACCACCGCTACGGCGGCCGCTCCGGTGAACGCCTGCCCTGCGCGCGTCACGGATCCCTGCACGGCTCAGCCCTCCGTTCGGCCCTCTGGTCGAAGTGTCAGAGCGTGTCACGTATGCGGGCAACGGTCTAGGGTTGGCGATCACGGAACGCGATACCCGTATAGCAATGGTGGCACTGGAGGCGAGTACATGAGCAGCGCCGATGAAGCAGCGAGCAGTGCAACCGGCGTGGGTGAACGGCACGGGAAGTACCGCCTCGCCAAGACAGTCGGCGTATTCGCGATCATGGCCTCCGCCGTCGCCCAGGAGTACGGCGCCGGCATCAACACCGTCCTGACCAAGAGCGTCGGCGCCCATCCCGAACTCGGCATGCTCATCCCGGTGGCGATGTTCGCCGCCGGGATCCTGCTGCTGCCGAAGATCGCGATGCTCGGCCGGTTCGCTCAGGTGATGCCACGCGCCGGCTCCGCGTACGTGTGGCTGACGCGGTCCACGCACCCGTCCGTCGGCTTCGCCGTCGCGTTCCTGTGGTTCATCGGCGTCACCGCGGCCATGGGGTTCCTCGCGTTCTCGTTCACCACCTTCATCGCCGGGGTCCTCGCACAGTTCGGCCTGTCGGTCGCCTGGCTCAGCTCCCACGCCGGCCACCTCATCATCGGGTTCGCGCTGCTCCTGCTGATCTTCTTCGTGCACGTGAGCGGGGTGCGCAACTACGGCTTCTTCGTGTCGCTGCTCTTCGCCCTCGTGCTCTTCGCCGCGCTCCTCACGATCATCTTCGGGTTCGCCGGATCGCCACACGAGTTCGTCGGCAAGGTGTCGGGCGAGCTCGGCCACCCCGTGCAGGCAACCGTCCCCGGGCAGCCGACGGTGGGCGCGTTCGTCGCCACGGTCACCCTCTTCATGTTCGCGTACGGCGGGCAGGCTGCGGCGACCTCGCTCGGCGGCGAGGCCCGGGACGCGACCCGGACCGTCGGACGCGGCGTCTGGTACGCGTGGGGCGTCGCCATCGTGCTGTACACGGTGGTGAGCTTCGCGTTGTTCCACGCCGCGCCGCTCGGGGCCGTGCAGGCATTGCTCGACGGCGGCAGGCCGGAGCTGGCCACGACGCCCGGGGTCATCGCGCTGATCGCGCCGCGCGCCATCGGCGTCATCATCAGCGTCACGGTCATCCTGATCATCGGCAAGACGGTCGCGCCGGAGATGCTCGACAGCTCCCGCTACCTGTTCGCCTGGGCGCAGGACCGGTTGCTGCCGAAGGCGTTCCTGCACACCAACCGCAACCACGCGCCCGACGTCGCCCTGCTGGCGAGCACGGTGCTTGGCGGGCTGTTCCTGGTCGAGGTGACGTTCTTCGGGTTCCAGATCGGCGTGCTGCTCCGCTCGATGAGCATCGTGCTGGTCATCGGTGTCCTCGGCGTCGGCGTCCTCAACATGCGCCTCAATCCCCGATTCGCCGAGCTGGGCTGGGCACGTACGCTCACCGCGCACAAGGACGCGCTCGTCGCAGCCTGCTTCGGCATCGTAATCGCCGGCATCCTCCTCTACAGCGTGATCGTCGTACCAGGTGAACCGCTGATCCTCCAGCCGAGCGTGCAGGCACTCATCGGGCTCGCCGTGGCGGTGTGCATCTACGTGGCCGCGCGGGCGGTCGCGCGACGCCAGGGCCACGATCTCGCCGCCCACATCAAGGAAGCCCCGCTGGAGTAACCCGCGATCGGTCAGTCCTCGTAGAAGACGCGCTCGAAGACGGCGCGCGCGTGCCGCGTCGCGCGCCGGTAGTCCTCGACGAGGTCACCGGTTCCCCCAGGCGGGTAACCAAGTACCTGCGCGACCGCTGCGCGCACCCGGGGCTGCACCGGGAGCGCGTCGGAGGACTTGCCGGTGACGAGGACGCTGGCGTTGCGTATCCGCGACGCCAGCCGCCACGCGTCGGTGAGCACCTCGGCGTCGTCTCCTGCCAGCAGGCGGGCGTCGACGGCCGCGCGCAGTGCCGCGAGCGTCCCGGTCGTACGCAGCGCCGGGACCTCACCGGCATGCCGCAGCTGGAGCAGCTGAACGGCCCACTCGACGTCGGAGAGCCCACCGGGACCGAGCTTGAGGTGCGTCGCGCGGTCGGCTCCCCGGGGTAGCCGCTCCGCCTCCATCCGGGCCTTGAGCCGGCGGATCCGGAGCACCGCGTCGTCGCTCGGCCCGCCCGCCGGCCAGCGCAGCGGGTCAGCGAGAGTGGTGAAAGCGGCGCGGAGGTCCGCGTCACCGGCGACGGGACGCCCGCGCAGGAGCGCCTGGCTCTCCCACGGCGACGACCAACGCTCGTAGTACGCGGCGTACGAGGCGAGGCTGCGTACGAGCGGCCCCGAACGCCCCTCGGGCCGCAGGTCCGCGTCGACGGCGAGCGGGGGGTCCGGCCCGGGCAGCCCGAGTAGCCGGCGCAGTTCCTCGGCCAGCCGCAACGCGTATCGGTCCGCCGCGGCGTCGTCGGCACCAGGCTCCGGCTCGTACACGAAGAGCACGTCGGCGTCGCTGCCGTACCCGCTCTCCGCGCCGCCGAACCGGCCCATCGCGATGACCGCGAACCGCGCGGGCGCCTGCTCCCCCGCTGCGAGGACCGAACGACGCGCCGCGCGGAGCGCGGCGTCGAGCGTCACCTCCGCCACCGTGGCCAGGCCCAAGCCCACCGTGTCGACCTCGACCAGGCCGAGCAGGTCGGCCGCGGCGACGCGGAACAGCTCGCGCCTGCGCAGGCCGCGCAGGGCGGCGACCGCGCGCTCCGGGTCTTCCTGCCTGTCCACCAGGGACGCGGCCTCCCCCGACAGGGCCTCGCGTCCCGGCAGTGCCAGCTGCGCGTCGTCGGGGAGCATCCGTACCGCTTCGGGCGCGCGCAGCAGCAGCCCCGCGGCGTACTTGCCGGACGCCAGCACGTGCGCCAGCCGCTCGGCGGCGGCGCCGTCGTCGCGTAGCAGCCGCAGGTACCAGTGAGTGCGGCCGAGCGCCTCGCTCGCCTGCCGGAAGGCGAGCAACCCGTGGTCGGGCATGGCGCCGTCGGCGAACCAGCCGAGCAGCACCGGCAGCAGCGTGCGCTGGATCGCCGCGGTACGACTCACCCCGGCTGTCAGCGCCTCGATGTGCCGCAGCGCACCAGCGGGATCGGCGTACCCGAGCGCCTCGAGCCGCTGCTTGGCCGCGTCCGGGGCCAGGCGCACCTCGCTGGTCGGCAGCCGGGCGACGGCACTCAAGAGCGGGCGGTAGAACAGCTTCTCGTGCAGCCGCCGCACCTCGCGCGCGTGCCTGCGCCACTCGTCGGTCAGCTCGGCTACCGGCGCGCGGCGAAAGCCGAGTGCCCTGCCGAGGCGCCGCAGGTCGTCGTCGCGCTCGGGGAGCACCTGAGTGCGGCGCAACCGCTGCAGCTGCAGGCGGTGTTCCAGGGCGCGCAGGAACCGGTACGCGTCGGCGAGCGGCGGCCCGTCGTCTCGGCCGACGTACCCGCCGGCCGTGAGCGCCGCCAGCGCCTCCAGGGTGTTCGCGCTGCGCAGCCTCTCGTCGGTGCGGCCGTGCACGAGCTGGAGCAGCTGCACGGCGAACTCGACGTCGCGCAGCCCACCGCGGCCGAGCTTGAGCTGCCGCCGCGCCTCGGCATCGGGGACGTGGTCCTCGACGCGGCGGCGCATCGCCCGCACCGCGTCGACGAAGCCGTCCCGGTCGGCGGCGCCCCACACCAGCGGGGCAACGGAAGCGACGTACTGCTCCCCGAGCGCCCGGTCGCCGGCGACCGGGCGCGCCTTCAGCAACGCCTGGAACTCCCAGGTCTTCGCCCAGCGCTTGTAGTACGCGACGTGACTGGCCAGCGTGCGTACGAGCGCACCGGCATTGCCTTCCGGGCGGAGAGCGGCGTCGACCGGCCACAGCGTGCCCTCGGCGGTATTCTGCGAGCAGGCGCGCATCATGCCGGCGGCGAGCGTGGTCGCGGTGGCGAGCGCGGCCTGCTCGTCGCCGTCCGCCGGCTCGGCGACGAACACGACGTCGACGTCGCTCACGTAGTTCAGTTCCCGCCCACCGCACTTGCCGAGCGCGATCACGGCGAGGCGGCACGGCACGGCATCCGCAGCCAGCTCGGCGCGCGCGATCGCCAACCCGGTCTCGAGCGCCGCACCGGCGAGGTCGGCGAGGCTACCGCTCACCCGCTCGACCGGCAGCTCGCCGGCGAGGTCACGCGCGGCAAACGCGAGCAGGCAGCGCCGGTACGTGACACGCAGCGCGTCGTACGCGGACTCCCCGCCTGAGGACGCGGTCGGCTCAGCACCCGCGGCGTCCGCCCCCACCGCGGCGAGCAGCGCCGCCCGCGAGCCGACCTCGTCGCCCACGTCGTCGGCGAGCACGTTCCAATGCTCGGGGTGACGCACCAGGTGCTCGCCGAGCGCCGCGCTGAACCCCAGCACGGCGAGCAACCGGCGCCGCAGCCCGGTGCCGTCGCGCAGCGCGCTGTCGAGCGGTGCCGGGTCGGGCAGCGCGTCGCGCAGCCGCACCAGGTTGTGCAGCGCCAGGTCCGGATCGGCGGTGGCGGCCAGCGGTTCGACCAGGTCACTGCCGACCTGCGCCAACCCTTCGGCTGCACGCTCCGGGTCACTCAACCCCAGCCGCGCCAGACGTCCCAGCGAGCTGCCGCGCTCATCCCACGTCTCCGCCACGCGCCCATCATCTCGCGTACGCCTGACAACCGTGCGGACACTTTGAGAGTCGGGACTGTAGATCAATTCGAGCCAAATGAGGCAGGGTCGAGGGGAGGCTCCCCGATGCGGAGCCATGTACGTCGTGCGGTTGCGGTCACGGCGGTCGCTGGATTCGTGACGTTCGGCGGCTCGGCCGTCGCAGCGTCCGGGGCGAGCGCGGCCGAGAGCTGCCAAACTGGCAGCAACGACTTCAACAGTGACGGCAATGTCGATACGGCGGTGGGCATGCCGGGCCGCGACAACGGTGCCGGTGAGGCTCGCGCGCGACGACCGGTTCGGAAAGGTCATCGGCAACGCTGCCGTCCCGCCCTACATGGATCTCGTACAGCCGTGGCTGGACAACGTCACCATAGGCGCGCCCGGAAAGAACTCCGGCGCGGGAGCCGTCGTCGCGGGACTCCCCGGCGGGGACAGCACACCGCGGTTGTGGAAGCAGCAAGACCCGCATGCCGGCGACGGCTACGGGTCCGCCCTGGGCAAGAAGAACTGAACACTGCTGGACCGGAAGTTCGGAGCGTACGACGCTCAGGATCGTGGGAAGCGTACCCGTGGCGGGCAACGGGTGGGCTTCCCACGATCATGGAAAGGAGGGATGGTCGGCGACGCCGTCCGCGTGCATGTGCATGCGGACGGTGGTGCCGGTCGCGTGGGAGCGCAGTTCGACGAGGTCGCAGAGCACGTGGACCAGCCACAGCCCGGGGTAGTGCTCCATGTTGGACGTCGGCCGGCGCCTGTCGGCCAACGGATCGGTGATCCGCCCGGAGTCGTCGACCTGGCACACCAGCCACGGCGCGGTCTGCCAGATGCGCAGTGTGCCGCTGCCGTCAGCGTGTTGGAGGCTGTTGGCGGCCACCTCTTCCACGGCCAGCAGCAGCTCGCCGATCCGCCCGGCAGCCAGCCCGGCCCGCCGTGCGTGCTCGGTGACCACGGACCGCAGCAGGGTCAGGTCCGCGACGCTGAGGAACATGAGCATCTCGGCATCGCCGGGAGGCAGCGGCAGCGGCTCCTCGCTGCCCGCAGCTGGTGGGCCACTGTAGGAAGAGCTAGCGCGCCGCCCATCCCGTTCGGTCACGATCGGATGGGTATGTTCGGCGCCGGTGAGCACGCCGGGATCGAGACGGGCATCGTACGGACACAGGATCGCCATCGCCGTGTCGGCGAATGCGTGGTTGAGCAGGGCCTCGTGCCGGGTGGCCGCGCGAATCTCCGCATCCGACCGCGCCGCCCAGATCGGCTCGCCGCCGAACCGCACCCGCCTGCCGGGGTGGGTTTCGACGAACTCCCGTATCGCGGGAATGATGCGCCCCGGGTTGCCGCCGAGTTCGCTCATGTCGGCGAAGCCGACCCGCGCGGCGTCCTTACCCAGTCCACGTCGCAAGAAGTCGATCCTGGTGCCGGGTACCGCGACGAGGACGGGCTCGCCAGCCGCCAGACCAGCGCGGACGAAGTCGCACACGGCGCTGGTGTACGCGTCGTCAGACTCGTAGAACAGGCACTCGTGGACGAACCCGTCCCGGCTGTCCGGCAGTGTCTTGGTAGTCATATCGAAGGCCGGCTCCGGTGACACCTCTCGTTGACGGCTTCCACCAGGATGGCATGCCCGGACGGCTGGCTTCTTAACCGTTCCCGACGATCCATGTCGCCCGGCCAAGGCTTCCGGACGACACTCACAGATCTACCAGGGCACGACAGTGATCGCACAGCGCCTGCCGGGTGCTCGGGCGAGGCGGGCATCCGCGGTGAGCAGCGCACAGTCGAGCGACTCGGCGAGTGCGACGTACGAGGCATCGTAGGCCGATACGTTCTCGCGCAGTTCCCACACCCGTGCCAGCAGCGCGAATACCGGATACCTGGCCATCGCGAGATGCCGCCACACGCGCAACGCGCGCCACGCGGCATCGGCGTTCAGCTGTCCAGCCGCGACCCGTCGACGCAAGCCACTGGCGACCTCGGAGTCGGCCAGATGGGGTACATGCAGTTGCTGACCGGCCAGCTCGTACCGGGCCGGACCGCGGTGCAGTAATGCCGAGAGGGCGGCGGAGGCATCGACGACGATCACCGCTCGGCTCGTTCGGCATCCAAGTCCTCCACGATCGTCGCGGTGTCCACGTCCAGGTCGGGCAGCTCACCGAGTAACTCGGGATTGTCGGCGCGGTGCGAGACCTCGGCAAGCTCCCGCACCGCGACCGCCCCGACCGAGGTGGCGTCGCGGGCAGCGAGTCGCTCCAGACGCTCAATCACCTCGTCCGGCACGTTCCGCAGGTACAACGTCCTCATGTTGCATTATGCTAGCACAGCGCTTGCAATCCGCCACATGTCTCGTTCACAGCGATCCTCGGGCCGCCTATGGTCGACAACCGCATCTGACACGTGGGCAATAATTGGATCCAATGTCGTCTGAAAGGTCTGGAGCCGCCGTGGATCCGCACGCCGAACCCGCTGCCCACACCGACGCGGACGGCCCGCTCGCGGGCCTGGTCGTCGCGGACTTCTCCCGGGTGCTCGCCGGTCCCTACGCGACCATGCTGCTCGGCGACCTGGGCGCCTCGGTCGTCAAGGTGGAGTCCGCGCGCGGCGACGAGACGAGGCGGTGGGGGCCGCCGTGGGCCGGTGACGGCACGAGTACCTACTACCTGTCGGTGAACCGCAACAAGCGCAGCATCGCCTTGGACCTGGCGGACGAGAGCGATCTCGCCGACGCGCGCGCGATCGCCGCACGCGCCGACGTCCTGATCGAGAACTTCAGGTCCGGCAGCCTGGAACGGCTGGGCCTCGGCTACGAGATGGTGCGCGAGCACAACCCGGGCATCGTGTACTGCTCGATCAGCGGGTTCGGCTCCACGTCCCGACTGCCGGGCTACGACCTCGCGATCCAGGCGGCGTCCGGCCTGATGTCGATGACCGGCCCGGACGCCGACCACCCGTCCAAGGCCGGCGTGGCGATCGCCGACGTGGTGACCGGCCTGCACGCCGGGATGGGCATCCTCGCCGCGCTGCGGCACCGCGACCGCACCGGCGAGGGACAGCGGCTCGAGATCAACCTGCTCTCCTCGATGCTCTCCGGCCTGGTCAACGCCGGCGGCGCGTATGCCGAGGCCGGCTTCGTCTCGGGGCCGATGGGCACGAGGCACCCCAGCCTCTGCCCGTACGAGGCGCTGCCGACCGCGGACCGGCCGCTCGTCGTCGCGGTCGGCAACGACGCCCAGTTCGCCGCGTTCTGCACGGAGCTGGGGCTGGGCGAACTGCCGGCCGACCCGCGGTACGCGACCAACGCCGCGCGCGTCGCGCACCGCGACGAGCTCACCGAGCTGCTGTCGGGCCAATTGCGCGAACGCGGAGTCGACGAGTGGGTCGCGGCGCTCGCCCCGGCCGGGGTGCCCTGCGCGCCGGTCAACGACGTGGCGGGCGGGGTCTCACTCGCCGAGTCGCTCGGCCTCGACCCGGTGACGGAGATCGACGGCCGGCGTACGGTCAGCAGCCCGTTCCGGCTGTCCGGCACGCCGGTGTCGTACCGGCAACCTCCACCCGACCTGGACGAGAGCGCAGACGCCGTACGCGCCTGGTTGAAGGGCGAGCGGCTGCCGTGAAGCCCACCACGCAGCAGGCTGTGCTCGGCGAGCTGCGCCGCTACATCGCGCAGGGGCGGCTGCGACCCGGCGAGCAGATCACCCAGGACGGGCTGGCGGAGCAACTCGGCGTCAGCCGGGTGCCGCTGCGCGAGGCCCTGAAGATCCTCGAAGGCGAAGGGCAGGTGACCTACAAGGCGCACCGCGGCTACTTCGTCGCCGAGCTGTCCGCCACCGACCTGCTCGAGGTGTACAGGATCCGGGCACTGCTCGAGCCCGAAGCGCTGCGCCTGGCCGTACGTGCGATGTCCGCCGACGACCTCGCCCGCGTGGAGCGTGCCGAGCGGGATGTCGCGGCCGCGTCCGCCGCGGGCGACCTCGCCGCCATGACCGAGGCCAACCGCCGTTTCCATTTCGGGGTGATGGAGCCGTGCGGGATGAGCAGGCTGCTGCGGTTCATCCGCATCCTGTGGGACAGCACCGACGCGTACCGGTCGGTGTACTACAACCTCGCCGAGCACCGCACGGTGGTGCTCGCCGAGCACGAGCAAGCGGTCGCCGCGCTCCGCGCCGGTGATGCCGAGCGCCTCGTCGACGTTCTCACCACCCACCGCGACAACTCGGTCGCCGCGCTACGTACGGTGCTCCAGTCGCCTACAGGCGATCCAGTATCGCGGACGTGACACCGGTCGTGCCGCACTCCGGCCGGCCGTAGGAGTCCAGCCGCACCGCGCCGTCGGCGTACGCGCGGCGGACCGCGTCGCGGATGCGCTCCGCCGCTGCCAGCTCGCCCAGATGGTCGAGCATCAGCGCGGCGGCCAGGACCTGCGAGGTGGGGTTGGCCGCGTTCTTGCCGGCGATGTCGGGGGCGCTGCCGTGCACGGGCTCGAAGTACGCGTACCGGTCCCCCACGTTCGCCGCCGGGCACATGCCGAGCCCGCCGATGGTGCCGGCGCCGAGGTCGCTCAGCAGGTCGCCGAGGAAGTTCTCCATGACGAGCACGTCGAAGTGGCCCGGCCACGCGACCAGCGCCTGCGCGGCCGCGTCGGAGTACAGGTGGTCGGCGGCGATCTCCGGGAACTCCCCGGCGACCTCGTCGAAGATGGCGCGGAAGAGCGCGAAGCTCTTCAGCACGTTGCTCTTGTCGACACACGTCACCCGCGACACGCCGTCCTCCGGCGCCCCGGACCGTCTCTGCGCGACTTCGAAGGCGAACCGCACCACCCGCTCGATGCCGGGCCGCGTCATGAACAGCACATCCGAGGCGGCGTGCCGGTTGGCGACGCCGTTGCCGCGCGAGGCGTACAGACCCTCGGTGTTCTCGCGGACGATGACGTAGTCGATCGCGTCATGCGTGACCGGAGCCCGCACGCCCGGAAGCAATTGGATCGGCCGCACGTTGGCGTACGTGTCGAGCTCGGTGCGCAGGACACCGCCGAGCAGCCCCGCCTCCGTGCCGTCCTCCCGGCGCACGTCGGGGAGCCCGACCGGGCCCTTCAGCACGGCGTCGTAGTCGGTGCGCAGGCGCTCCAGCGTGTCCGCCTCGATGTTGACGCCCGTACGCACGAAGCAGCCGGCGCCCGCCTGCTCGTCGCGCAGCACGAGCTGGCAGCCCTCGGGCGCGGCGGCCCTCTCGAGCACCGCGGCGGCGCTCTCGACCAGCTCGGCGCCGATCCCGTCGCCGCGGATCAGCGCGATCCCGTATCCAGCGTCACTCACGGCTCGCCAAGCCGCGTGCGGAAGCGCTTGTCGCGGGCCTTGCCCAAGTGCGACGAAGCGGCCTCGCTCGCCGCGTCGGGAT
>JBOHBN010000223.1:0-1557 GCA_050698355.1 Streptosporangiales bacterium
GCATCCGCGGACGGCCACGGGCGGCGACAGTCATTCTGCCTGGAGAGGCCGGCGCGTTGGAGCCGACGGCCCTCCCGTAGCGCGGTTTCGCTCTCGGCGAAACGCGCTACCGGGCTTCGTACTCGCCCAGGTCGTAAGGCTCGAACGGCATGCCGTACTCCGCCTCGCCGAACGACGTGATCGAGTACATCTGCGCCTTCGCCTCCTCAGTGGGCTCGACCCGCACGGTGCGGTACTTCTGCATACCGGTGCCGGCGGGGATGAGCTTGCCGAGGATGACGTTCTCCTTCAGGCCCAGCAGCGGGTCGCTCTTGGCGTGGATCGCCGCCTCGGTGAGCACCCGCGTCGTCTCCTGGAAGGAGGCGGCGGACAGCCACGAGTCGGTGGCGAGCGACGCCTTGGTGATGCCCATGAGCACCGGTCGCGCCGAGGCGGGCGCGCCGCCCTCCGCGACGACCTGCCGGTTGGACTCCTCGAAGCGCGGACGCTCGACGAGGTCACCGGAGAGCATCTCGGTGTCGCCGGACTCGAGGATGTTCACCCGCTTGAGCATCTGCCGCACGATGATCTCGATGTGCTTGTCGTGGATCGACACACCCTGCGACCTGTAGACCTCCTGGACCTCATCGACCAGGTGCATCTGCACGGCCCGCGGCCCGAGGATGCGCAGCACCTCGGACGGGTTGACGGTGCCCACGACGAGCTGCTGGCCGACGGTGACCTGGTCACCGTCCTGCACCAGCAGCCTGGAGCGCTTCGAGGTCGGGTACGCGATCTCGTCCGAACCGTCGTCGGGAACCACGACGATGCGGCGGGCCTTCTCGGTCTCCTCCATACGGATCTTGCCGTCCACCTCGGTGATCGGCGCGACGCCCTTCGGGGTGCGGGCCTCGAAGAGCTCGACCACACGCGGCAGACCGTGGGTGATGTCGTCACCCGCGACGCCACCGGTGTGGAACGTCCGCATCGTCAGCTGCGTACCCGGCTCGCCGATCGACTGGGCCGCGATGATGCCGACGGCCTCGCCGAGGTCGACGGTCTTCCCGGTCGCGAGCGACCTGCCGTAGCAGGTGGCGCACAGGCCGCTGCGGGCGTCGCAGGTGAGGATGCTTCTGATCCTGACCTGCTCCACGCCGGCCTCGACCAGCCGGGAGATCACCGCGTCGCCGAGGTCGGTACCGGCCGGGGCGAGCAACTCGCCGCCCACCTCGACGTCTTCGGCGAGCGTCCGCGCGTACGCCTGCGTCTCGACGTTGTCGGCCGGGACGAGGGTCCCGTCGGACCGATCGGCGATGCGCGTGTTGACACCGCGGTCGGTGTCACAGTCCTCCTCGCGGATGATGACGTCCTGCGACACGTCGACCAGACGCCGCGTGAGGTACCCGGAGTCGGCCGTACGCAGGGCGGTGTCGGCGAGACCCTTCCTGGCGCCGTGCGTGGAGATGAAGAACTCCACCACCGACAGCCCCTCGCGGTAGCTCGCCTTGATCGGGCGAGGGATGATCTCGCCGTTCGGGTTCGCCACCAGGCCGCGCATGCCGGAGATCTGCCGGACCT
>JBOHBN010000224.1:0-12913 GCA_050698355.1 Streptosporangiales bacterium
GATCGAGCGTGCCGTCGCCGACGAGTCGCTCGTAGGTCGGGCGGCGCTGCACCTCGGCGTCGTAGTGCGGCGAGTTGGAGTACGGCAGGAAGCCGAGCGCATCGGTGATCGGCTGCAACTCGAGCCCGAACGAGTCGGTCGTGCCGCCCGTGTGCCAGCACAGCGAGCCGGCGCTGACTCCGGTGAGCACGATCCCGGCCTCCCAGCAGTCGCGCAGGATCTCGTCCAGCCGGTGCAGCCGCCACAGCGCCAGCAGGTTGGCCGTCGACCCGCCGCACACCCAGATGACGTCCTGCGCGAGCAGGTGTGCGCGGTAGTCGATGTAGTTCGGCATGTCGAAAACGGTGAAGTGTGTGGTGTCGATGTCGCCGTGGCCACCGAGCGCGCCGTACCACAGCGCGATGGTGGAGGCGTCGTCGCCGACCGCGGTGAAGATCCCGCACACCTTGGCGACCTTGACGCCGGGCAGCCTGATCGCCTCGTTCATGAGGCCGTGCCGCTCGCTGAACCGCACGCCGGCACGCTGCCGCAGCCCACCGCTGGTGGCGAGCACCTGGGGTGGTCGGGCCATGAGGGCGCTCCTTCCTCTCGATCACGTTGCGCCGCCGGCGGCTCACGATATGCGCAAAAACCTCAGGTCTCTCCGTACGTGTCTACGCTCCGCGACATGCCAGACACTGCTGGTCAAGACGTCGCGGTGTCGGTCCGCCACGCAGACTAGGGGGCGTGGACGAAGGAGCCAACACCGCGAAGAGCATCCGTGCCGCCTACGACACCGCCTCGCTGCACTACCGGGCGGATAATGCGCAGCCACCGGAGTACGCGCGCTGGATCGGTCAGCTCTCGGCAGCCCTTGAGCGGGGGAGCCGAATCCTCGACGTTGGTTGTGGGTGCGGTATCCCGGTCGCTCGCGACCTGACAGCAGCCGGTTACGTGGTGACCGGCATCGACATCAGCGGTGTGCAGGTCGAACGCGCCCGTCGCCTCGTCCCGGCCGCGAAGTTCGTTCGCGCGGATGTCACCGTGCATCGTTTCCGTGCGTCCTCCTTTGACGCCGTGGTGGCTTTGTACTCGTTCATCCACATGCCGTTGTCGGCACAACCTGGCCTGCTCGAGTCGATCCGACGGTGGCTCGTACCCGACGGTTTGCTGTTGCTGACCGCCGGCTGGGAGGCGTGGACGGGCGCCGAGGACGACTGGCTCGGTAGCGGCGCCACCATGTGGTGGAGTCAGGCTGATGTGACGACCTACCGGCAATGGCTCCACCAGGCGGGGTTCGACATCAGCGATGAAACGTTCGTCCCCGAGGGCAATGGCGGGCACAGCCTGTTCTGGGCACGCGTCCGCGACGCCGAGCAGTGACCGTGGTCGGGGCGCTGCCACGGGCCCCTGAGAGCATGACAGCTATGGAGCTGCTGTTGCTTTCCAACTCGCGGTCGCCTGGCCAGGCCATGTTCGCGCACGCACGCGACGCGCTCACCGAGCACATGGACGGCAAACACGTGGTCTTCGTCCCGTACGCGCTCGCGGACCACGATGCCTACACCGCGACCGTCGCCGGCGCCCTGGGCGAGTTCGGCATCGAGGTGACCGGCATCCACCAGGCACCCGACCCGGTCGCGGCGGCGAGAGACGCCGCGACCGTGTTCGTCGGTGGCGGCAACTCATTCCGGCTCCTGCGCACGCTGCAGGACATCGGCCTCGTCGACGCGATCCGGCGTGCCGTATTGGCCGGTGCGCGCTACATCGGCTCCAGCGCCGGAACCAACATGGCCTGCCCCAGCCTCCGCACGACCAACGACATGCCGATCGTGCAGCCGATGAGCTTCGCCGCGCTCGACTTCGTGCCGTTCCAGATCAACGCGCACTACCTCGACCCGGACCCCGCCTCCCCGCACATGGGCGAGACACGCGAGGAGCGGCTGCTGCAGTTCCTGGAGGACAACGACGTTCCGGTGCTCGGTATGCGCGAGGGTTGCTGGCTGCGCGTCTCGGGACGGTCGGCGGTGCTCGACGGCACGCGCCCGGCGCGGCTGTTCACCCGCGACTGCGCGCCCCGCGAGGTGGAGGCCGGCAGCGACCTGTCCGACCTGCTTCGCACCCGCCCGCGCTTCGACCTGCCCACGTAGGCACTCCGCCCACACTCCACTGGGTTAGGGCCGTCCGGCCATGCGATCGAGGCGGGCCATCGCCTGCTCAGCGGCGCCGGCGATGTGCACGTGCAGCAGCCTGGCGGCCTTCTTCCTGTACCGCCGGCGGAGCGCGTCCATGATGGCGTGGTGCTCGGCGGACGAGCGGTCCTGGCGGTCGACCAGGCTGATCGCCTGCAGCGGGATGCCGTTCCACAGCCGGTCGATGAACTCCAGCAGGAACGGCGAGTGGGCCGCCTCGTAGATCCTGCGGTGGAAGGCAGCGTTGAGCGCCGGTACGTCGCCGGCGCGCCCCTCGGTCACGGCGGCGTCCACCTCGCCGAGCACCTCGTCCATCGCCGCCAGATCCTCCTCGTCCGCGCGCAGCGCGGCGAGCTCCACCGCTAGCGGTTCGAGCGTGAGGCGCAGGCGGTAGATCTCCTCGGCACTGCCGCGGGTGTACTCGGCGATGACGGTGCCGCGGTTCGACTCCTGTCGGACGAACCCCTGCGTGGCCAGCTGGGACAGCGCCTCGCGTACGGGGGTGAGGCTCATACCCAGCTCGTCGGCCAGGCCCTGCAGCGTCACCCGCTGGCCGGGCTGCAGCCGGCCGGAGAGGATCCCCTCGCGCAGCGCCTCGTAGGCCGCCTCGCCCTTGGTCTGCACGTGTACCCGGCCCAGCGTCACGCGGCCATGGTAACTGTCTTGACAATTTATAATTCATACCTACGCTGGCACTCACCGTCACGTCCGAAGGGGCCGCCGTGTCTGACCGCTCGAGCATGAACAACTGGGCGAACTCGCAAATCGACAGGCGTGGGTTCCTGCGAGGTATCGGCCTCGCGGGCGCATCGCTCTCCGCAGCAGGCATGGCGACCGCGTGTGGCGCCTCCGGCGGTGGCGGCGGCAGCGAGGCCAAGGCTTCCCCGACGCCGTCGTACTACCCGAAGAACTACGAGTCGATCATCGAGGGCTCCAAGAAGGAGAAGGAGCTGACGATCTACTCGAACGTGGCCGAGTACAACTGGCGGCCGATCATCGACGGCTTCCAGGCGCAGTACCCGTGGGTCAAGAAGATCTCCACGAACAACCTCGACTCCGCCGAGGTGTTCCAGCGCTACTACAGCGAGTCGGCCAGCGGCAAGTCAGCGGCCAGCCTGATGGTCTCCGGCGACCCGATCAGCTGGCGGGCCTTCATCGAGAAGCACCACGCCGCGCTCGAGTACAAGTCGCCCGAGCTCGACCACCTGCCCGACTTCGGCCAGCCGCTGCCGGGGCTCTACACCTTTTCGGCTGATCCGATCCTGATGGCGTACAACAAGAAGCTGCTCAAGGAAGGCGAGCGACCGACCGGGATCGGCAAGCTCGCTGACATGATCGCCAAGGACCCGGACAAGTTCAACAACAAGGTCACCACGTACGACATCGCGGTGAGCTTCGGGTTCGCGATCAACTACACCTGGCTGAAGGAAAAGCCGAACGGTTGGAGCCTGCTCGAGAAGATGCTCCCGTCGGTACGGCCCGAGCAGTCGTCGGGGCCGATGGTCGACAAGATCAACACCGGCGAGTACCTCACCGGTTTCTTCATGTCGAGCACGGTCGTCCTGCCGCAGGCGAAGAAGAGTGGTGCCATCCTCGGCTGGAGCTACATCGACGACGGCACCCCGCTGTTCCTGCGCGGCATGGCGGTCACGAAGACCGCGCCACAGCCCAACACCGCGAAGCTGATGCTCGACTACGTACTCTCGCACGCGGGCCAGATCGCAGTCTACGAGGGCGGCTTCACGCCGTACCGATCGGATGTCGACGTCAAGCGCACCTACCAGGCGATCATGAACGAGGTCGGCAAGGACAACGTCATGATCATCGGCTACGACAAGGTCAGCGAACAACAGCAAGAGAAGATCAGGGACCACTGGAACAGTGCGCTCGGGCAGTGATCGCTGACCGTGACAACGAAGACAGCGACGCGGGAGTCCGCTGACGCCCTGCCGCCGCCGCGCTATCGCCGCCCGCTCGGGTTGAGGCGCGAGGTCTGGATCCAGTACGGCGTCTTCATCGTCACGCTCGTGCTCGTGCTGGCACCCCTGGTGCCGACCGTGTACCAGTCGCTGATCGACCGGCCGCTGTACGAGGCCGGCGGGGTGTTCAGTCCCGATAACTACGTCAAGCTCTTCACCGAGGAGGGCTTCGGCGGTGTCGTGCTCAACAGCCTGGCGTTCGCGGCGCTCACCACGGTGATCGCCGTCGTTTTCTCCGTCCTGCTCTCCGTCCTGCTCGTGCGAACGAGGATTCCCGGCGGACGGGTGATGGGCCCGCTGCTGCTATGGCCGATCTACATCTCCCCGCTCGTCCTGGCGTTCGGATGGATCCTCGTATATGGGCCGGGCGGATTCGTCAGCGTCGGCGTGCGCAGCGTGATCGGCACGATCCCGTGGAACCTGTACTCGATTCCCGGCATGGCCGTCACCCAGGCCGTCACACTGATCCCGATCGGCTACCTGTACTGCTCCGGGGCGCTGCGGCTCGCCGACCCTTCATTGGAGAACGCGGCGCGGACCTGCGGCGCGGGCCCGTTCCGGATCCTGTGGTCGGTGATCCTGCCGATGTTGCGGCCGCCGATTCTCTACAGCGCCCTGCTCATCTTCTCCACGTCGATCGAGACGTTGAGCATCCCGTTACTGTACGGGCAGCCGGTCGGCATCGACCTGTTCGCGAGCTTCATCTATCTGGAGGGTGTCGCGAAGTCCAATCCCGACTACGGGCTCCTCGGAGCTGCCTCGGTCATCACGCTCGTCGTCATGGCAGGGCTGGTGACCGTGCAGGCGCTGTCGCTGCGCAACGCCCAGCGATTTGTGGCGGTGCGCGGCAAGGCGACCCGCCCGAACCTCCTGGAGCTCGGCCGGCTGCGTTGGGTGGGCTTCGCCTTCGTCGTGCTGTACATCATCATCGGGCCGCTGCTGCCGATCATCGGCCTGGTGGCGCGGGCGTTCACCCGGCTGTTCACGCCGCTCGTCTCGCCGTTCAAGGTTCTGACGCTGGACAACTTCACTCTCGTGTTCTCGTACCCCGCCTACGTCGGCTCCATCGCGAACAGCGTGCAGGTCGCGGTGATCGGCGCCGTGGTCACGACGCTGCTGGCCGCGCTGGCCGTCATTGTCGCCCGGCGCTCGGGCTTCCGGTTCGCCAAACCGCTGGAGTTCACGGCGCTCTCGCCACAGGTCGTACCCGGGATCGTCCTCGGCATCGGCTTCTTCTGGGCGTTCGCGGTCATCGCCCCGTACACCCCGATCCGCGGCACGCTCATCGCCCTGATCATCGCGTTCGGCGTACGCTCGCTGCCCGCCGCGTTCGGCGCGATCGCGCCGATCGTGATGCAGGTGGGCGAGGAGCTGGACCAGGCAGCCCGTACGGTCGGCGCGGACTGGTGGCGCACGTTCAGCCGTATCCTGTTGCGCCTCGTCACACCGGGCCTGATGGCGGCGGTCGTGCTCCTGTTCGTACAGATGATCAAGGAGTTCACGCCCGCGGTTTTCCTGGCCACCGCCGACACCCAGGTGATCGGCACGACGACGCTGCAGCTGTGGCTGAACGGCAACACCGGCGCGGTCGCGGCACTCTCCTGTGTGCAGATCGGAATCACCGCGGCCTTCGTCTTCGTCGCGGGGAAGGTCTTCAAGGTGCGTTCACATGCCTGATCTGGAGGTACGCGGCCTGTCGAAGCGATTCGGCGACCAGGTCGCGCTCGAGGATGTGTCGTTCACCGTCGGGGACGGCGAGTTCTTCACGCTGCTCGGCCCGAGCGGTTGCGGCAAGTCGACCACACTGTCCACGATCGCCGGGCTCGAACACCCGGACACCGGCTCGATCGAGGTCGGCGACACGGTCTTCGTCGACGCGGCGAGCGGGCGGTTCCGCACGCCGGAGGAGCGCAACCTGGGCATGGTGTTCCAGTCGTACGCGCTGTGGCCGCACATGACCGTGCGCGCGAACCTCGCCCTGCCGTTGAAGCTCAGGCGAGTGGGCAGGGCGGAGCAGCGCCGCCGGATCGAGGAGACCCTCGACCAGGTCGGGCTGTTGTCGTACATCGACCGGTACCCGCACCAGCTCTCCGGCGGGCAGCAGCAACGCGTCGCGCTCGCCAGGGCCCTGGTGTACTCCCCCACCGTGCTGCTGCTGGACGAGCCACTGTCCAACCTGGACGCGAAGCTCCGCGAGCGCGCCCGTGCCTGGTTGAAGGACCTCCAGCAACGGGTCGGCGTTACCACCGTCTACGTGACGCACGACCAGCTGGAGGCGCTGTCCCTGAGCGACCGGCTGGCGGTCATGCAGGAGGGGCAGATGCTGCAGGTCGGCAGCCCGAAGGAGATCTACGAGCAGCCCGCCAGCGTGGCGGTCGCGGACTTCGTCGGGCGCTGCAGCTTCCTCGACGCCAGGATCCGCGGCGAGGATGCGGACGGACGGGTCGTCGCGGAGCTCGGTGACGGCGGAGTGCGCGTCCGGCTCGGGCAGCAGGACGGGCAGCGTCCGGCCGGGTCGTCGGTAACCGTGGGCATCCGCTCGGAGCGCCTGCAAGTCACGCCCGTCCGGCACGACTTGCCCGCCGAGCATGTGAACGCCGTACCCGCCGATGTCGTCAAGGCAGCATACGTGGGCGCGCGGTACGAGTACGAGTTGCTCGCCGCGGGCCGGCGGTTGCTCGCCGAGAGCGACGTCGAGGTGCGCGACGAGCAGGTGTGGGTCATCGTGCCCGAGGACGGGGTCTACATGTTCGCCGAAGAGCCTCCGGCCGCGGAGCCGCTGGCAGTCGAGGAGACCAGTACGTGAGCGAGCGTCAGCGAGCGAACCATAAGCCGAGCAAAGGCCCCCTCGCCGGCCTGCGCGTGCTGGACCTCTCCCGGCTCGTCGCGGGCAACCAGCTGACCATGCTGCTCGGCGACTTCGGCGCCGACGTCGTAAAGGTGGAGCAGCCGGGCAAGGGCGACCCGCTGCGGCACTGGACCGTCGGCGGGCGGGAGCTGCACTGGAAGGTGTACGGCCGCAACAAGCGGAGCGTGGCGCTCGACCTCAAGCAGCAGAAGGCGAAGCAACTGCTCCTGCGCCTGGTCGAGGGCTCGGACGTATTGGTGGAGAGCTTCCGGCCCGGCACGCTGGAACGCCTGGGCTTCGACCCCGAGACGCTGCACCGGCACAATCCCGAGCTGGTGATCGTGCGCATCTCCGGTTGGGGCCAGACGGGCTCGTTCGCCCAGAAACCGGGGTTCGGCACGCTGATCGAGGCGATGTCGGGCTTCGCCGCCATGAACGGCTTCGCGGACCGGGAGCCGGTACTCCCGCCGGGCGCCCTTGCCGACATGGTCGCGGGCGCGTACGGGGCGTTCGCGGTGCTCGCGGCGCAGCGGCAGGCGGCGAGCACGGGCACGGGGCAGGTCATCGACCTGTCGCTGTTCGAGCCGCTGTTCTCGATACTCGGCCCGATGGCGGCGTCGTACCGGCTCACCGGCGAGGTGCCGAGCCGTACCGGCAGCCGGTCGCACACCACCGCACCGCGCAACGTGTACCAGTGCAGCGACGGCGAGTGGCTGGCGCTCTCGGGGTCGATGCAGACCATGACCGAGCGCCTGTTCAAGACGATCGGTCGCGCGGAGCTGATCGACGATCCCCGCTTCTGCGACAACACCGCGCGGCTTCGTCACGTCGAGGAGCTGGACGCGATACTCGCCGACCACTTCGCCCGGCACACGCTGGAGGAGAACCTCGCGGAGATGGAGCTTGCGGGTGTCACGGTTGCGCCGGTGTCGGACATCAGCAAGCTGATCGACAGCGAGTACTTCGCGAGCCGGCAGATCGTCGTCGACGGCCCGGACGCCGACGGGCCCGAGCCCGTACCGATGCACGACGTGGTGCCGCGGATGACCGAAACGCCCGGGCGGATCCGGGCGGCCGCGCCGCGGCTGGGCGAGCACACCCGCGCGATCCTCTCGTCGGTGGTCTCGGCCGAGGAGTGGGAAGCGCTACTAGAGGAAGGTGCGGTGGAAGCATGAGCTCGGATGGCACCGTCGGCGCGACCCCGTTCTGGCGTTCGCTGCTCTACGTCCCGGTGATCTCGTCGCGCTTCGTCGACAAGGCGCACACCCGCGGCGCGGATGCGATCCAGCTCGATCTGGAAGACAGCGTTCCCGCGGGAGAGAAGGAACGCGCGCGGCAGCTGCTGCCCGGCGCCGTCGACCAGCTCGAGGGCTTGGGCTGCGACGTCGTCGTGCGGGTCAACCGCCCCTGGCGGCTCGCGGTGCGCGATCTGGAGGCGGCGGTCCGCCCCGGCGTGCGCGCGCTCGCCCTGCCCAAGGTCGGCAGCGCCGACCACGTCCGCGCCATCGACGAGATCATGGCCGAGCTGGAGCAGGCCGCCGGCCTTTCGGTCGGTGCCATCAGGGTGATCGCGATGGTGGAGACCACCGATGGCCTGTTCCAGCTGCGCGACATCGCCGGCGCGTGCCCCCGGGTCATGGCACTCAACCTCGGGTCGGAGGACTTCGCCACGTCCGCGGGCGTCTCACCGGAACCGGACCTGCTCGCGGTCCCGAACCAGCTGACCGTGTACGCCGCGCGCGCCGCCGGCATACTCCCGCTGGGCCTCGTCAGCACCGTGGCCAGCTACCAGGACGAGGACGCCTTCCGGGAGGTCGCACGCCAGTCGCGGCGGGTCGGCTTCGTCGGCGCCAGCGCGATCCACCCCAAGCAGGTGACCATCATCAACGAGGAGTTCTCGCTGTCCGAGGCGGAAGTCGACCGGGCGCGGCGCCTCGTCTCCGCGTACGAGGCCGCGCTCGCCGACGGCACCGGCGCAATCGAGTTCGAGGGCACCATGGTCGACGAGCCTGTCGCCCAGCGCGCCCGGGCGCTGCTCGCCAGGCGCGAGGCCACCACCCGGTGATGAGCCGGTCCGCAGATCAAGATCCGTTCCGCGTGGCCGCAGCGCGCAGGTTTCTGCGCGATCGGGCCGGAAGAAACAGATCTTGATAGCCCCTACTGGGCTTGCGCTGCTTCCGTACGCGTGCAGGGGTGCTGGCAGGCCTGGTTGACCGCGGGCAGGGTGTGCGTGCGGACGGGCGTGACCCGGTCAACGGTCATGGCGGCGACCAAACCGCCGAGGCCGCACAGGGCCGCGGAGATGAACATGGCGGTGGCGAACCCATCGCCGAGCGAGCCGCCGCTGGTGTCGAGCCCGGCCGCGAGGGGCAGGACCGCGACGGCGAGCAGCCCCGCGAGCCGGGAGATCGCGTTGTTCGCGCCGGACGCGGCACCCACGTGGTGCTCGTCCACGGCAGCGAGGACGGCCGAGGTCAGCGGCGCGACCGTGATGGCGAGGCCGAACCCGAACACCACCACGCCGGGAAACACCCCGCCGAGGTAGGACGCGCCCGGCCTGGCCAGCGAGAGCAGCGCGAGCCCCGCGCCCGCCACGAGCGGTCCGACCGTCATCGGCAACCGCGGGCCGGTGCGCTGCGCGAGACCGCCGATCCGGCCGGACAGCAGCAGCATGATCACCGTGATGGGAAGCGTGGCCAGGCCCGCGTAGATCGCGGAGTAGCCCATCGACAGCTGCAGCTGCAGCGTCAGCAGGAACAGCGCGCCGCCCAGCGCCGCGTATACCGTCAGCGTGGCCACGTTCGCGCCGACGAACTGCGCCGAGCGGAACAGCACAAGCGGCAGCAACGGCACCCGCTGCCGGCGCTCGATGAACGGGAACGCGACCAGCGCGATCGCGCCGATGACGATCGCGGCCACCGGCAACGCCGTCCAGCCGTGCGCCGGGCCCTGGATCAACGCGAACACGACTCCGGCCAGGCCGATCGTGATGCTCGCCGCGCCGACGAGGTCGGGACGACCGGTCGCGCTGTCGTCCCTGCTCTCCGGCACGTACCGCAGCGTCGCGGCGACCGCGGCCGCGGCGAGCGGCACGTTGATGAAGAACACCAGCCGCCACGACACCGCCTCGACCAGCCAACCACCCACGAACGGGCCGATCGCCGAGGCGACACCGGTGAGCCCGGCCCACGTGCCGATCGCGCGGCCGCGATCCTCCGCGCGGATGGTGGCGTCGATCATCGCGAGGCTGCCCGGCACCAGGAGCGCACCGCCGATACCCTGCCCGAGCCGGGCCACGATCAGTGCCGGCCCGCTCGGCGCGAGGCCGCACGCCAGCGACGCCACCGTGAACACTGCCAGACCGAGTACGAACAAGCGGCGCCGTCCGTACCGGTCGCCGAGCGCGCCGCCGAGCAACAGCAAGGCGCTCAGCGTCAGCAGGTACCCGTCCAGCACCCACTGCAGCACCGCGAACCCACCGCCCAGGTCCCGGCCGATGGTCGGCAACGCGACGTTGACCACAGACCCGTCGAGGAACGCCACACCCGACCCGAGGATCGCCGCGACGATCAGGCCCCGGCCCTCGGGAGAGGCGAACGCGACCCCTGCTGGAGCGCTGCGCTCGGACGGTTCGCTCATGCCGACCTTCAATCAGACAGGTCGGTAGTGCCGATACGGCACTACCGACCCTTGGTACCCCTATGCGCGAGCCGGTATCAAGCGGCCCGTCCCTCGCCATCGGTCGGCTCGTCGACGTCGTCCGGCAGCGCCCGGGTCTTGTTGATCAGCTGCTGCAGCGCCGGCTCTGGTAGCGCACCCGGCTGGGCGTACTCCAGGACCCTGTTACGGATCACCGCAACGGTCGGGATCGCGCTGACGTGGAACCGCGCGGCAAGCTCGGCCTGCCCCTCGGTGTCGACCTTGCCGAACGTGATGTCAGGGTGTTGCTCGGCGACGCGCTCGTAGATCGGCGCGAACATCCGACACGGGCCGCACCAGCTCGCCCAGAAATCGATCAACACGATCTGGTTGCCGGACACGACCTCGTCGAAGTTTTCGCTGGTCAGTTCGACGGTAGCCATGCTTGTCTCCTCCACGACTTTGCTCGACATACCCAGGCGGGGTAACGACCGGGGGCTGGCTGCCATTCCCAAGTGAGTGGTGGTCAACCGGATCGTTCGCCTCAGGGGAGCGGGTCGGTGCTGGTAACGGCACGAAGGGTACGCAGCCAGGCGGCGGCGCGGTCGAGGCTGCCCCGATCGATGTCGTGGCCGCCGGGGTGCCAGTGCAGCTCGACCGCCGCTCCACGCTCGGTCAGCTGGGCGGCGAGGCGTTCGGCCTGCTCGGCCGGCGCGATCGGGTCGGCCCGCCCGGCGCCGAGGAAGACCGCCACCCGGGACAGGTCCACCCGCGGCGGATCGGGTAGCGGGACCATCGCGGCGAAGAGCACCGCCGCCCGAAGCAGGTCCGGGTGGCGGAACAGCAGGGATGAGGCGACGTTGGCGCCGTTGGAGAAGCCGACGACCACCATGCGGGTGGCGTCCAAGCGGTAGTGCTGCACGGCGGCGGTGACGAAGCCGGCGAGCTGATCGGTACGGACACGGAGGTCGCCCGCGTCGAAGACGCCCTCGGCGTGGCGGCGGAACCAGCGGTTCGCGCCCTGTTCGGACACCTGGCCGCGGGGGGAGAGCAGCGCTGCCCGCTGGTCGAGGGCACGGCCGAGGTCGAGCAGGTCGTACTCGTCGCCACCCGTACCGTGCAAGAGCAGCAGGGTGGGCGCGTCCTCCGTACGGGCGGGCTCGAACCGGTGGGCGAAGTCCTCGACGGCCGCCATATCGCTTACTCGCTTCGCCGCGGGATGGTGATCTCCTCGTCGGGGCCCGGGATCTTCAGCGTCGGCAACCCCTGCTCGATCTGCTCCCGCGAGGGCTCGAGCCACGGCGGCAGCCGCAGCGTACGGCCGAGACGCATCAGCGGCTCGTCGGTCGTGAACCCCGGCGGGTCGGTGGCGATCTCCAGCAGCACGCCGCCGGGCTCGCGGAAGTAGATGGATTGGAAGTACTGGCGGTCCATCACCGGGGTGACGTTCAACCGCTCGCCAAGCAGCGTCTCGCGCCACGCGAGCTGCTCGTCGCCGGTGGGGGTACGCCAGGCGATGTGGTGCACCGTACCGGCGGCGACCAAACCCGCCGGGGACTCCGGCGAGCACACGACGTCCACCACCGCGCCCGCACCGCCGTCACCGGTCGCGAACCGGAACCGCGCGCCCTCCTCGTCGACCAGTCGCATCCCGAGCGTGTCGGTGAGCAGGCCAGCGGTGTGCTCGTAGCCGGCCTCGGTGAGCGCGATGGAGTGCAGCCCGCGGATCGCGTGCTCGGCCGGGATCGGACCGTCCTCCCACGGTGGCCGGTCGTCGGCTTCGGCGTGGGCGGCCAGCTCGAGCTGCAGCCCGTCCGGGTCGTAGACCACCAGCGCCTCCTCGGCGCCGCGGGTGGTGGGCGCGTCGGGGCTGAGCCCGATGCTCTCCAGGTGCTGCCGCCACCACCCGACCGAACCCTGCGGGACCGAGAACGCCACCGTCGTCGCCTGCCCGGCGCCGCGGCGGCCCCGCGGCGCCCCCGGCCACGGGAAGAAAGTGATCAACGTGCCGGGCGCACCCGCCTCGGTGCCGTAGTACAGGTGATAGGTGCCTGGATCGTCGAAGTTGACCGTGGTCTTCACCAGCCGCAACCCCAGCGCCGTGTAGTAGAAGTCGGCGTTGGCCTGCGGCTCGGTCGCGATCGCGGTTACGTGGTGCAGCCCGGTCGGCGGCGTCGGCATGATGACCCTCCCTCACTACCGCGGTTGGTTCAGCATCCCTCGCCGCTGCCGATGTGTCAGTAGCTCAGCCCGCCATAGCGAGCTGAGCTACTGAC
>JBOHBN010000225.1:0-1957 GCA_050698355.1 Streptosporangiales bacterium
GGATAGTGTTTTTTCTCTTTTTCACTTTTTATCTGCTAATTTATCATCTTTTTCCTTTTTATGTTCATTTTTGAGCCATTTTTACCGTTTTTCATCCAATTTCGGTGCTTTTTCTCACTTTTAGGCAATATTTATCCTATCCGCCTATGCGGTATTTTCGTCATTTATTGATTATCTGTTTCTTACGTTTTAAAATTTGAGTGAGCCGTCTTTTTATGCTTTGAGGAGGAGCGTTGGGACCAAATTGAAAGACAAGCCTCATCTTTCCTTTTTTACAACAGGGGCATTGCTCCAAATCAAACCCCAATCGCTCCTTTACAATATCCTTGTAATCTTTTTTCTCTTTCTTCTCAGGAAGTACTCCTCGTTTGAATTGCTCTCTTTTTAGTTGTTTTTTGCCCCTTGAGGAAAGAAATCCATAATGACGTATTTTTACAAAGCGAGGAGGAAGAATATGCAGGCAGAACCGGCGCAAAAATTCTGTGGCAGAGAGCGTCATTTGTTTTGTTTTACTACCATCTGCATAATCCTTGTAGGAGAAGGTAACTTGTCCTGCTTGGACGTTTTTTATCCGATGGTTGGAAATCGCTATTTTATGGGTATATCGAGAGAGATATAGTACTCCCCATTTGTTAGACCAATATTAAGCTGACTTAAGTTTGTTTTTCGTTTGACAATTATACAAATTTATTGGCTTCTTCCGTTCTACTCCTTGATGTTTTCTTCTGTTGTATTTCTCAACAAATATATCTATACCTTCGTAAAGTTCTAATCCGGATTCGGCAGGGTTCAGGTAAATATAATCATACTTAATTGACCGCCAGAACCTCTCAATATAAATGTTGTCCGTTGCTCTCCCTCGTCCGTCCATACTTATTTTTACATTGTATTCTTTTAAACATTCTATCCAATTATTGGAGGTATATTGACTCCCTTGGTCAGAATTGAGTATTTCAGGCGTTCCATAGCGTTCGAAAAGATCTTCTATTAACGTCGTTTGATTCTCTTTTTCCAAACTATTGGATAGTTGCCACCCGAGTATGTACCTGCTATACACATCTATTACAGCGGTAAGGTACATAAATCCTTTTCGCATAGGAATATAACTGATATCAATTTCCCAAACTTGGTTGGGCCGGTTTATGTTTAGATTTCTCAGAAGGTAGGGATAGATGTATTTTGTTTTTCCTAATTTACTCAAGTTAGGTTTGGGATAAATGGCATTAATTTGCATCTTTCGCATCAACCTTCTAACTCGCTTGTGATTGACGACATATCCCTCTTCTTCTAATTCGTCTTGCATTCGTAAAACTCCGAAAGCAGGCTCCTCTAAATGTATTTTGTCTATTTTTTTCATTAATTTAAGATTTAATTTACTTTCTCCCAATGGTTTGTAATACAGACCACTTCTATTTACTGAGAGGAGATTACATTGTTTTCTTTGGCTTAGCTTTTTATCCTTTGTATTAACCATTTCTCGTCGTTGTTTTAGAGTTCGTACTCCCCCAAGTTTTTTTTTAGAAAATCATTTTCGACTTCGAGCTTCCCAATTTTACGGTATAGCTTGTCTGTTTCATCTTTTTGTTTACCCTTTTTCTTTTTTTCGGGCTTTTCAAAAATATCTTCAGAATATTCTAAAAATCTACGCTTCCACGTGCTTATTTGATTGGGATGTACCTCAAAGCGTTCTGCCAATTCCGACAGTGTTTGTCGTTCTTTAAGCGCCTCTATAGCTACTTTCGATTTGAATTTCGAACTAAATTTTCTTCTTTTATTTTTCATTTCCATAGATTTTAAAATTAATAAAAATTTCAACTTAACCTATGGTCTAAATTTTGGGGAGTAGCATAAAGTGCCCTCTTCAATTTGAATGTGTTTAATTGTTAAATTCTTAAATACTTTCATTTTTTTTATTTTTTAATGACAATACAAATTTACGTTATCAGGACGTAATCTA
>JBOHBN010000226.1:0-8049 GCA_050698355.1 Streptosporangiales bacterium
GCTCGTCCGGCAGGCTCACCGCGATCTTCGTGGTCATACTCCGAGCATACCAGCGGTGGTACATCGGTCATACCGCCTTGTCCGTGATCTCCAGACCGCCGTACGCCGTGCGCAGCACCCGGAGGACGTCGGCCGGCGGCGTGCCGCCGTCCAGGACCTCGGTCAGCAGGTCGGCGAACGAGTAGCCAGGGTCGCTGGCCTGCGCGCGTTCGAGGCAAGTACGCACGAACGCCCCGTCACCACGGGCGTACGCGGTGATCGCCAGCAGGGTCGCCGGCACGGCGTCGAGCGGCGCCGGGAGCCGCCTCGTCAGCTCCAGCCACAGCGACTCGTACGCGTCCGGTTCACCACGCAGGCAGCGAGCGACCGCATGGTCGCGTAGGACGGGGTCGCGGAGCGCGAAAGCCAGGACTGCCACTCGGTCCACCGGCATCGCCCCATCCGAAGCGTCGGTTTCACCGGTACCCGCCCAACGATCGTTCCGCCGATCGAGCTCGCCGTCGAGACAGTCGCGATCACACGTCCGACGCGGCGCCAGGGCCGATGCCCGGGGTGCTTGCGCCAGCGCGCGGGCAACCGCTCGCGCGTCCTCGCCATCGTCGCTCTCGAGCAGCCGGGCCAGGTCCGCGCGGTCATCGAGCACGACCCGACCCTCGACGGCATGGGCCGCCGCGACCGGGCTGTCGTCGCGCTCGACCACCTCGGTGCCGTCCGGCGGACAGCAGACCGGATCGTCGCACAGGTATGACGCCCACCTGCCGTCGTGGACGAGCAGCGCGTCCCGGACGGTGATGCGCCGCTCGGTGAGCTCACTCGAGATCACGTCGACGAGCGCGCCGCAGGGACGGTCGTAGATGCCGTGCGTGGTCGGGTACACGACCAGGATTGCTTGCGCCGCACCGTCTCTCGCCAGGTGCGCGGCGACAAGCCTGGCGACGTCGGGGTACGACGACTCCGGCGGCAGGTCGAGGCGCAGCACCAACCCGGCACGACTGCGCTGCCCGCGCAGGCTGATGGCGACGACGGAGTCTCGTGGGCGGAAGCCGACGAGGTACGGGACGGTGGCGACGAGCTCGCCGGGGGTGGACACCGAGACGATGGAGGGGGCCGTTGACGGCGTATGCGTGGTCATGCCCTGAGCGTCGACGCGTCATCCATGCAGCGGTACCCCGTGACGGCAATCTGTGGACGGCGACAGTGCTGTGGAAACCGCCACTGCCGCTCTGCTGCGTTACGAGAAGGCCACGCAACGGTCACGGCCACATACCTGCAACCGAGCCGCAACCTCAAGGTCGTTGACAGCCCCACGGCCCACCCATAGCGTCCCCAGCAATGCCCGCCGCGCTGCCATACTGCATGGGCGCGGTTCCCGCAGCGACAGTCGAAAGGTTGGCATCGTGACCGACTCCAACTGGACACGGCGGGACTTCCTCCGCCGCACGGCCATGGGAGCCGTGCTGGCGGGTAGCGGGTCGGTTGTGCTCGGCGCCTGTTCGAAGACCGGCGGCGGGACCGGCGGCGGCGGCGATGGCGGCGGAGGTGGCAGCCTGCTCGACCAGCTCAAGAGCCAGGGCACCATCAAGGTCGGTTTCGCCGGCGAGGTGCCGTACGCGTACCAGAAGGGCGGGGAGCTCGTCGGTGAGGCGCCAGCGGTGCACAAGGCCATTTGGAAGGCCGCCGGCATCGACAAGCTCGAGGGCACGCAGGTCGACTTCGACCAGCTGATTCCCGGGCTCAACGCCAACCGGTTCGACGTCGTCGCCGCCGGCATGTTCATCCTCCCGGATCGCTGCGCGCAGGCCGCGTTCTCCGATCCGGTCTACGTGGCACCCGAAGCCTTCCTCGTCCCGAAGGGGAACCCGAAGCACCTCACCGACTACAAGTCGGTGAAAAAGACCGGCATCAAGCTCGGTGTCGAGCCCGGCACCAGCGAACGCGGCTACGTCAAGGACCTCGGCATCCCCGACAGCCAGATCGTGGAGATCAACGGCCAGCGCAACGCGCTCGCGGCGTTGAAGGCAGGGCGCATCGACGCGTTCAGCCTGACCAGCATCTCGCTGCAGAACATCCTCAAACAGAACCCGGATGCCCCGTACGAGGTCACAGAGGGCTTCACTCCCGTCATCAACGGCGAGAAGCAGCTCGGTGCCGGTGCCGCCGTGTTCCGCAAGGAGAACGACGACCTGCGCGAGGCCTTCAACAAACAGCTTGGCAAGCTCAAGGACTCGGGGAAGCTACTCGAGCTGATCAAGCCGTTCGGCTTCGGCGAGAAGACGATCCCACCAGGCAATGTCACCACCGAGAAGCTCTGCAAGGCCTGACCGGAACCTTCGGTAGAAACAATGGGAATCGTTCCCGAGTCTTTCGGGGGCTGGCTGGACGACCTCGCGAACGGCATCATCATCACGGTGCTCATCACCCTGGTCGGTGCGCTTTGCGCGCTGGTTCTCGCGTTCATCCTCGGTCTGATGGCACGGATGAAGTCGCTGGCGGTCAGGGGCTTCGCCCGCGTCGTCATCGAGTTCTTCCGCGGCACCTCCCTGCTCATCCAGCTCTTCTGGCTCTACTACGTGCTGCCGCAGCTGGGATACAGGCTCGATGCCTTTGCTGTGGCGGTCGTCGCGCTGGCGCTGAACTTCGGCGCGTACGGCGCCGAGGTGGTACGCGGCGCCATCAACGCGATCCCCAGGGAGCAGGCCGAGGCCACGGTGGCGCTGAACATGAACGCCTACCAGCGAATGCGCCGGGTGATCCTGCCGCAGGCGATCGTCGGCATGATCCCGCCGTTCGGCAACCTGCTGATCCAGCTGCTGAAGAGCACGCCGCTGGTCTACACCATAACGCTGGTCGACATCACGGCCGTGACGCAGAACTACCGCGACGCCGAGGGGCACACCCTGTTCATCTTCAGCCTGTCCCTGGTGCTCTACTTCGTCATCGCGTACGCATTCACGCTCATCATGAACGCCCTCGAGGCACGCGCGAAGGTCGCCGCCGGTGTGAGCGATCCGCGCGGGAAATTCAGCATCTGGCAGCTACAACGGCCGGGTGACGGCTGGTGATCTGGGACTGGGGCTTCGCGGGGCAGATCCTGCCCGACCTGCTGTGGCACTTCGCGCGCTTCACGCTCCTCGCGACCGTGCTGGGGTCGGTCTTCGCCGCGATCCTCGGCCTGGTCTTCGCGATTGTCCGCCGCCTCGGGATTCCCGTGCTGGCCCAGTTGGTGACCGCCTTCGTCACGTTCGTGCGCAGCACGCCGCTGATCGTGCAGCTGTTCTTCCTGTTCTACGTGCTGCCAGTCGTGGGTATCACGCTTCCCGCCTTCCTGACGGGCGTACTCGGGCTCGGCATCCACTACTCGACGTACTACGCCGAGGTCTACCGCGCCGGCATCGACGGAGTGCCGAAGGGCCAGTGGGAGGCGTGCACCTCGCTGTCCTTGCCGACCCGGTACGCCTGGCAACACGTCGTGCTCCCACAGGCGATACGCAATGTTCTCCCGGCACTCGGCAACTACGCGATCTCGATGTTCAAGGAGTCGCCGTTCCTGGCGTTGATCACGGTGCCGGAGCTGGTGCAGACCGCGCGTTCGCTCGGGGCGCTGCACTTCAGTTACGTGGAACCGTTCACGATAGCGGGACTGATCTTCCTCGCTGCAAGCTATCCTACGGCCGTACTCCTTCGCAGGCTGGAGATTCGACTTGGTCACTGAACTCAATGCCGACAGTGTCGCGAACGCCGGCTCGGGTGGGCCGCTCGTCCGCTTCGAGAAGGTCGTCAAGCAGTTCGGCGACAACGTCGTGCTGCGCGAGCTCGACTTCGACGTGCAGGCACGCGAGCACGTCACCCTGATCGGGCCAAGCGGTTCGGGCAAGACCACGATCCTGCGCCTCTTGATGACACTGGAGAAGCTGAACGGCGGGCACATCTGGGTAGACGGGCAGCCGCTCTGGCACATGCACGCGAACGGCGGCAACAAGCTCGTACCCGCCAACGAGAAGCACTTGCGCCGGATGCGCAAGAAGATCGGCATGGTCTTCCAGCACTTCAACCTGTTCCCCAACATGAGCGTGCTGCGCAACATCACCGAGGCACCGGTCCACGTGTTGGGGCTGTCGAAGGACGCCGCCGAGCAGCGGGCCCGCGAGCTGCTCGAGATGGTCGGGCTGGAGGCGAAGGTGGACGCGCGGCCGAGTCAGCTCTCCGGCGGCCAGCAGCAGCGGGTGGCGATCGCCCGTGCGCTCGCGATGCAGCCGCAGGTGCTCTGCCTCGACGAGGTCACCTCGGCGCTCGACCCCGAGCTGGTCGCCGGTGTGCTGAACGTCCTGCGTGACGTCGCCAAGTCGACCAACATCACCATGCTCATCGTCACCCACGAGATGCAGTTCGCCCGCGACGTCTCCCAGCGGGTGATGATGTTCGACTCCGGCCAGGTCGTCGAGCAGGGGCCGCCGGACAAGATCTTCACCGACCCCGATCACGACCGCACCAAGGCGTTCCTGCACGCGGTGATCGAGGAACGCTGAGCGCCTCGAGCGCCGCGCTAGTACCCGTTCGCTCTCTCCAAATGACCACGTTATGTGGGCTGCGTACGCCTTCTCGATGCCTGCAGGCCCCGAGAAGGCGGACTTGGCATCCAACAGCGCTTGCCTTCCCCAGAGGGGAACCCGGTGGTCATTTGCAACGGGGCCCATGCGTGTTGGACTGACGATATGCGTGCCGCGTACGTGACGGAGCCCGGCGGGCCGGAGGCGATCGGCGTCGGTGAGCTGCCCACGCCCGAGCCGCGCAAGACCGAGGTCCGCATCGCGGTCGACGCGGTGGCGGTTAACCCGGTCGACACCTTCATCCGCGCCGGCGCCGTCCGTACGGAGCTGCCGATGCCGTTCATCGTCGGCAGGGACGTTGTCGGCCGGATCGATGCCGTCGGCGCGGGTGTCCGGAGCGTCGTCCCCGGCCAGCGGGTGTGGTGCAACAGCCTCGGACACGCCGGGCGGCAGGGACCCACGGCGGAGTACGCCGTCGCTCCCGCGTACCGGGTGTACCCGCTGCCCGACGGCGTCGACCCTGTGACCGCCGTCGCCGTCGTGCATCCGGCCGCCACCGCGTGGCTCGCGCTGGTCCGGCACGCCCAGCTCCGACCGGGCGAGCACGTCCTCGTGCAGGGCGCGGCCGGCAACGTGGGTCGTGCCCTGGTCGAGCTGGCACGCATATCCGGCGCACAGGTCATCGCCACCGCCAGCCACGCGGACGCCGACGACGTGTACGCGCGCGGCGCGCACATCGTCATCGACTACGCGGACCGAGAGCTCGCCGACCGGCTCGTCGACCTCAACCCCGAGGGCTACCAGGTGTGCGTGGACTGCTCGGGGCACAACGACATGGACATGGCCACCCGCCTGCTCGCCAAGCGCGGACGGGTCGTGCTTCTCTCCGCGCGCGGCGATTCGGTCTCGCTGCCCGCCCGCCAGCTGTACGTACGGGACGGCTCCCTGCTCGGCTTCGCCATCACGAACGCCAGCGTCACCGAGCTCACCCACGCCGCCCAGTGGATCAACGCCCGCCTCGAGGCCGGCGGGTTGCCACCACGGAGCGTGGAGCGGCTGCCGCTCGACGCCACCGGCGACGCGCACCGGCGTGTCGAGGCGGGGGTGCGGGGCCGGCTCGTCATCCGCCCGCGCGAGTAGCGGCTGATAGATTGGATCCAATCGTACGGAGGAGTCCACCATGAGCGAGCGTCAGCGAGCGATTCATAGGCACAGCGCGGTCGTGCCTCACGCGACCGGCGAGCGAAGCGAGGCGGTCGCATGATTAAGAAGACCGACCGCACGCCGACCCCGCCGCTCGAGCTCTTCGCCACCGACTCCCTGCTGTCGGACGAGGAGCGCGCGATACGCGACACGGTGGCGCAGTTCTGCGCCGACCGGGTACGTCCGCACGTCGCCGACTGGTTCGAGCGCGGCGAGGTGCCCGCGCGCGACCTGGCCCGCGAGCTCGGCGAGCTGGGTGTGCTCGGCATGCACCTGGAGGGGTACGGGTGCGCCGACACGAGCGCGACCGCGTACGGGCTCGCCTGCGTGGAGCTGGAGGCGGCCGACTCCGGGCTGCGCAGCCTGGTGTCGGTACAGGGGTCACTCGCCATGTACGCGATCCACGCGTACGGCAGCGAGGAACAGCGGCAGGAGTGGCTGCCGCGAATGGCGACGGGCGAGCTCCTCGGCTGCTTCGGGCTGACCGAACCCGACTACGGCTCCAACCCCGGCGGCATGCGCACCACCGCGAAGCGCGACGGCCCGGACTGGGTGCTCAACGGCACCAAGATGTGGATCACCAACGGGTCGGTCGCGGACATCGCGGTCGTGTGGGCGCGTACCGACGACGGGGTCCGCGGTTTCCTCGTACCCACCACGGCCAAGGGGTTCTCCGCGCCTGAGGTGACCAAGAAGCTGTCGCTGCGCGCGTCGGTGACATCCGAGCTGGTGCTGGACGACGTGCGCCTGCCGGAGGACGCGCTACTGCCGGGAGCTCGCGGCCTGTCCGGACCACTGGGCTGCCTCGACGAGGCGCGGTTCGGCATCGTCTTCGGTTCCCTCGGCGCGGCGCGCGACTGCCTGGAGACCGCGCTCGCGTACACCGCGGACCGGGAGGTCTTCGACCGGCCGCTGGACTCCTACCAGATCACCCAGCAGAAGCTCGCCGACATGGCGCTGGAACTCGGTAAGGGCATGTTGCTCGCGATCCACCTCGGCCGGCGCAAGGACGACGGGACGATCCGCCCGGAACAGGTCAGTCTCGGCAAGCTCAACAACGTACGCGAGGCGCTGGCGATCGCCCGGGAGTGCCGGACGCTGCTCGGTGCCAACGGGATCACGCTGGAGTACCCCGTGATCAGGCACGCCAACAACCTCGAGTCCGTGCTCACCTACGAGGGCACGAGCGAGGTGCACCAGCTCACCATCGGGCAGGCGCTCACCGCCCGCTCCGCGTTCCGCTGAGCTTGTCAGTGCGTGGTTGAGCTATAGCTCCACCACGCACTGACAACGTACGATCAGAGCGCGCCACCCGCGGTCTGCGGGGCGTTCGGGTCGGCGCCCACGTCACCGACCATCTCCCGGGCGAGGAACTCCTCGGCGTGGAAGAGGTTGTCGCCGGCCCGCTCCACAACGGTGAGCAGGGTGTCGATCGAGGACACCTCCTCGACCTGCTCCTTGAGGAACCACTGCACGAACTGTTCGCCGACATAGTCGCCCTCGTCGCGCGCGGCCTTCGCGAGCTTAACGATCTGCTCGGTGACCTCCTTCTCCTGCGCGAGCGCCATCTCCACCGGCTCCCGCGCAGAGCCGAAGTCGTTGCGCACGTCGTCGACGCCGGGAATCGGCACCTCGACGTCCTGGTCGAGCAGGTACTTCACGATCATCATGGCATGGTTGCGCTCCTCGAGCGCCTGCCGGTAGAAGTGGCCCGCCAGCCGGGGCAGGTCGTGACCGTCGAACCACACGGCGGCGGCCACGTACTGCTGGTGCGCGTTGAACTCGTTGCGCACCTGTGCGCGCAACAGCTGGACGAAGCTGGTCGGCTCGGCGTTCTTTCTCTTGGCTGCACCCATGACGGGACTCTAGCCGACCGCTCCGACAGGCTCCTAGGCCTCGTCGCCCTCCGGCTCGCTCCGCGCCTTCTCATCGGTCTTCCGTGACGACGACCTGTCCTTCAGCAGGCTGGCCACGGTGGCGACGGCGAGCACGGCGACGATGACCACGAGCGACAGCCAGGTCGGCACCGCAGGCACGACGTGCAAACCGGTCGCGTGCAGCGCCTCGATGATCAGCTTGACGCCGATGAACCCGAGGATCACCGCGAGGCCGGGCGTCAGGTAGACGAGCCGGTCGATGAGTCCACCCAGGAGGAAGTACAGCTGGCGCAGGCCCATCAGGGCGAACACGTTGGCCGTGAAGACCAGGTACGCCTCCTGGGTCAAGCCGAATATGGCCGGGATCGAGTCGACGGCGAACAGCAGGTCGGTGGTGCCGATCGCGATCATCACGATCAGCA
>JBOHBN010000227.1:0-4684 GCA_050698355.1 Streptosporangiales bacterium
CGCGAGCACCTCGGGATCGTCGGTGGCACCCTCGACACCGCAGTTCCACGAACGGTTGTCGTCGGTGCCGTCCCGGTTGCCCTCGCCGTTCGCTTCGTTGTGCTTCTCGTTGTACGAGACCAGATCGGTCAGGGTGAAGCCGTCGTGACAGGTGACGAAGTTGATGGACGCCGACGGCCGGCGGCCGCTCGGCTCGTACAGGTCGCTCGACCCGCTGATGCGAGACGCCAGTTCCGGTACGGTTTCCTGCGTGCCGCGCCAGAAGTCGCGCACCGTGTCGCGGTAGCGGCCGTTCCACTCGGTCCAGTGCGGCGGGAAGTTGCCGACCTGGTAGCCACCCTCGCCGACGTCCCATGGCTCGGCGATGAGCTTGACCTGGCCGACGACCGGGTCCTGCTGCACGAGGTCGAAGAACGCGCTGAGCTTGTCGACGTCGTGCAGCTCCCGGGCGAGCGCGGAGGCGAGGTCGAAGCGGAACCCGTCGACGTGCATCTCGGTGACCCAGTACCGCAGCGAGTCCATGATGAGCTGCAGCGTGTGCGGGTTGCGTACGTTGAGGCTGTTGCCGGTGCCGGTGTAGTCGACGTAGTAGCGCTGGTCGTCGTCGCGGAGGCGGTAGTAGGCGTCGTTGTCGATGCCGCGAAAGCACAGCGTCGGACCCTCGTGGTTGCCCTCGCCGGTGTGGTTGTAGACGACGTCGAGTATGACCTCCATGCCCGCGGCGTGCAGGGTCTGCACCATCGCCTTGAACTCCTGCACCTGCTCGCCACGCGTGCCCGCGTACGCGTACCGGTTGTGCGGGGCGAAGTAGCCGATCGTGTCGTAGCCCCAGTAGTTCGTCTTGCCGTGCCGCTGCTGGACGTCGGTGACGACGAACTGGTGCACGGGCATCAGCTCGACCGCGGTCACGCCCAGGCCGGTCAGGTGGTCGATGATCGCGGGGTGCGCCAGCCCGGCATACGTTCCGCGCAGTTCCGGTGGCACGTCCGGGTGCAGGACGGTCATCCCCTTGACGTGCGTCTCGTAGATGACCGACTCGTTGTAAGGGGTCTTCGGCCGCCGGTCGTCGCCCCAGTCGAAGAACGGGTTCACCACGATCGACCGCATCGTGTACGGAGCGCTGTCGCGCTCGCTGCGCTGCGACGGCGTCTTTCGCCGGTGACCGAAGACCGCGCTGTTCCACTTGACGCCGCCCTCGACCGCCTTCGCGTACGGGTCGAGCAGCAGCTTCGCCGGGTTGCAGCGCGACCCGTGTGCGGGGTCCCACGGGCCGTGCACCCGGTAGCCGTACCGCTGGCCAGGGCCGACACCGGGCAGGTACCCGTGCCAGGTGTAGCCGTCGACCTCGGGAAGGTCGTAGCGGTGCTCGGTGCCGTTGTCGTCGAACAGGCACAGCTGCACCCGGTCGGCGATCTCGGAGAAGAACGCGAAGTTCGTGCCCGCGCCGGTGTACGTCGCGCCGCGCGGGTAGTGCTGCCCTGGCCAGACCTGCATGCCCGCGAGACTAGCGGGAGACGGCACGGTCGAGGATCGCCGCGGTGTCGAGCCCGCGCGGCAGCGTGCCGAACGTGAGCCCGCCGTCACTGAACCGGGTGGCGCAGAAGGCATCGGCGACCGCCGGGTCGCCGTGGCGGACGAGCAGCGTGCCGGTGAGCACAAGCGCGACGCGCTCGGCCAGCCGTCGCGCCCGCGACTCCACGTCGGTGAGGTCGGACAGCTCGGTGAGCAGGTCGGTCACCTCGGCGTCCAGCCGCCGGTCGGTGCCGTGCGCGGCGCCGACCTCGGTGAGGAACGCATCGAGAACGCCGTCGCCGCGCAGCGCGCGAAGCAGGTCCAGCGCGTTGACGCTGCCGGAGCCCTCCCAGATGGAGTTGAGCGGCGCCTCCCGGTAGAGCCGGGCGATTCCCCAGTCCTCGACGTACCCGTTGCCGCCGTGACACTCGAGGGCTTCGGCGACAACGCTCGGCGTGCGCTTGCACACCCAGTACTTCGCTGCGGGCAGTACGAGCCGCAACAGCTCGCGCTCGCCCGCGTCGACGGCGGAGGCCAGGCGCAGCATGAGCGTCGTCGCTGCCTCCGACTCCAGGACCAGGTCGGCGAGCACATTGCGCATCAGCGGCTGGTCGGCCAGTGCCGCGCCGAACGCCTGCCTGTGCCGGGCGTAGTCGACCGCGCGTACGGTCGCCTGCCGCATGAGCGCGGCCGAGCCCGCGACGCAGTCGAGCCGGGTCGCCGCGACCATCTCGATGATCGTGTGCACGCCGCGGCCCTCCTCACCGAGCCGCCACGCGTAGGCGCGCGCGAACTCCACCTCGCTCGACGCGTTGGACCTGTTGCCCAGCTTGTCCTTCAGGCGCTGGATGTGGAAGGTGTTGCGAGACCCGTCAGGAAGGACGCGGGGGAGCACGAAGCACGTCAGCCCGCCGGGCGCCTGCGCGAGTACGAGGAAGACATCGCACATCGGCGCGGAGCAGAACCACTTGTGGCCGGTGAGCAGGTAGCCACCGTCTCCTGCCGGCTCGGCGCGCGTGGTGTTGGCCCGTACGTCCGAGCCGCCCTGCTTCTCGGTCATGCCCATACCGGCGAGCGCGCCGGCCTTCTCGTCCGCGGGCCGCAGCCCGGGTTCGTACGCGCGCGAGGTCAGCCGCGGGGTCCACTCCGCGGCGAGCTTCGGGTCGGCGGCGAGGGCGGGGACCGCCGCGTGCGTCATCGAGACAGGGCAGCCGTGACCCTGCTCCACCTGCGACCACAGGTAGAAGCCCGCGGTCCGCGCGACGTGTGCGCCGGGCCGCGGATCGGTCCACGGCGAGCCGGTGAGGCCCCATCCGACGGCCCGTTCGAGCAGCAGGTGCCAGGACGGGTGGAAGCCGACCTCGTCGATGCGGGCACCCGCACGGTCGTACGCGTGCAACGACGGCGGGTTGGCGTTCGCCTGCTCACCCCACTCGGACGCCTCGGCGCTCCCGGCCGCGTCGCCTATCTCGCCCAGCAGGCCGACGGCCCACTCCGCGCCGAAACCGCGCACGCCGGCCGCGAGGGCCGGGTCGGTGGCGAACGCGTCGTACCCCACGAGGGGAGGGGGCTGGTTGTCCATCCGGCCCACTCTAGGGGCAATGCCGGGGAGTTAAGTCTGGTCGGTGAAGGTCAAGTACTGGTTGAGGGTGTGTCGTGGCATAGATAGTGAACGGAGGCCCGATAGGACGGGAATCGACCAAGATCACCGTTCTAAGGACCTCCGTTGCGCCCACAGTCTGCCATCAACGCCGCTGTCACGACGGTCACCTGCACGGTCACTGTGGCGGCGGGGGTGTTCGCTCCGGGTCATCTGGGCGAGCTGACCCGTGTCGTGCCCTTCGAGTTGGCCGATGTGGTGCTGGCCGAGACGCGCACGACCGAGCGGCGGCTGCGGTTGCTGCCCTCACGGGTGGGGCTGTATTTCGTGCTCGCGCTGGCCTTGTTCCCGTGTGCCGGCTATCGGGGAGTGTGGGCGAAGCTGACCGCCGGGCTGGGCGAGCTGGGCCCGGTGCTGCCCTCGGCGCGGGCTCTACGCGACGTGCGCCGCCGGCTGGGCGCGGCGCCGTTGCAGCGGCTGTTCGAGCTGCTGGCCGGACCGCTGGGCAGGCCCCGCACTCCGGGGGTCATGTTCGGCCGGTATCGCACCGTGGCGTTCGACGGTTGCCGGTCGATCAGGGTCCCCGACAGCGAACGCAACCGGGCCTGGCTGGGCAAGCTGCATGCCGCGGCGGGCACGACTGGCTATCCGGTGATCCAGCTGATGACGCTGGTCGAGACCGGCACCCGCGCCCTGATCGGCGCGGCGTTCGGCGCCCCCGCCGACGGTGAGATCAGCTGGGCCCGGCGGCTGCTTCACCTGCTCGATGAGTCCATGCTGGTACTGGCCGACCGCGGCTTCGACGCCGCAGCGTTCTTGCGCGAGTTGGCCGCTACCGACGCCCAGTTCCTGGTCCGCATCAAGGGCGGGCGTCGGCTGCCGGTGCTCGCCCGCCTGCCCGACGGATCACTGCTCTCGCTGATCGGTGAGGTGAAAGTGCGCATCATCACCGCTCACGTGAGCGTGACCTGCCACGACGCAACCCGCTACCACGGCGACTACCGGCTGGCCACCACCCTGCTCGACCACCGCCGCTACCCAGCCGACGCGCTGATCGGGCTGTATCACGAACGGTGGGAACACGAGATCACCTACCTCGCGCTGCGCCACACCCTGCTCACCGGCCGGGTGCTGCGCTCGCGCGACCCCGCCGGCCTGCAGCAGGAGATGTGGGCACTACTGGCCGTCTACCAGGCGCTGCGCACCGCGGTCACCGACGCCGTCGCCACCGCCGGCGACATCGACCCGGACCGGGTCAACTACCAGCTCGCCGTCCACACCGCCCAGACCCTGCTCACCGGCGCCCGCAACATCACCGGTAGCGCCGAGCTGACCGGCGAGATCGGCCGGACGGTGCTATCGGACCTGAACCCGCCCCGCCGGCCCCGCGTCAGCCCACGGCGCGTCAAATCCCCGCTCTCACGCTGGAACAAGCACCCCGAAGGCAAGCCCCGCACCAACCTGCGGATCACCACGATCACGATCGACACGCAAGATCACGAACACCGAACTCCGACACGCCCGTCACGACCGTTGACACCAACCGCCGGACCCTAACTCCCCGGCATTGAC
>JBOHBN010000228.1:0-7756 GCA_050698355.1 Streptosporangiales bacterium
ATGTGGCGCAGGCCGCGTCTGGCTGGCCAGCGGACGCGACGTGGACGGTGCAACGGTCGGTCGACCTCGTCACGTGGCAGACCGTGCGCGGTGGTCTCGACGTTCCCGTCGATGCTGGCGCGCTCCCCGTCGACGACTACGAGTTCGCGGCTGGCGAGGTGCAGCACTACCGGGTGCAAGTGTTCTCCGACGGAACCCTGCTCGGCAGCTACACCGACCAGGTCGTCGTGGGCGCCGATGAGCTGTGGCTCAAGTTCGTGCCGTACGCGTTTCTCAACATGACGGTGCATGGGTCGAGTTCCGGTGACGTGACGCGGGCGGCGCGCGCCGGGTTGTTCAGCGTGCTCGGCCGGTCGAAACCGGTCGCGGTGACCGACACTCGCGGGTCACGGACCTACGAGCTCGTCGTCGACACCGAGACGGGTGTCGACCGTGACCAGTTGGATGCGGCACTCGCGTCCGGCGATGTCGTGTTCCTGCAGGTGCCGTCGGGCTATCAGATCCCTGGTGGCTGGTACTCCGTCGGTGACACCACCGAGGCCCGTAAGGACATCCCGTGGGATCGGCGCTGGTGGACGCTTCCGTTGACGGAGGTCGCCGCACCAGGCCCGGACGTAGTCCCGGTGACATTCACGTGGCGGGCGGTGCGGAACCGGTGGGCGACGTGGGCTGACCTACGGGCCGACGTGGAGTCGTGGCGTGAGCTGCGCGGCATGGTCGCCGACCCGGGTGACGCGGTTGTGCCGTGATACCCGTCAGCGACGCGTTCCTGCGGACACTGAGAGGGCCGCACACGCTAGCGGTCCGGGTGAAGACGTGTGAGCCGGGGCAGCACGGCACGAACCCGGTCGGCACCGAGCTCGCCGTCGTCGACGGGAACGTGCAACTCGATTCGACGGCGTCGATCCGCGGGACACTCGACCTGACGACGGACGGGCGCGGTTGGCAGCCGCAGCCAGCCAACTCGAAGCTGATGCCGTACGGCACGGAGATCCACGCCGCCCGCGGCTTGATTGTCAATGGTGCACCCGAGTACGTCAGTCTCGGCTACTACCGGATCGCCGGCGTCGACCAAGACGACGCGCCGGACGGGCAGCTGCGGATCTCCGGGCAGGACCGGTCGTCGGTCCTCGCCGACGCGAAACTCCTCGAAGCGACCCAGTTCCGCGCTGGGTCGACGGTGTATCACATTTTCAACCGGCTCGTTCGTGACGTGTTGCCGGGGCAGGAGATCGAGTTCGACTATCTGGCGGGCACGGACCAGCTGACCCGCCAGCTCGTGCTCGGCGGGTCGGGTGGCAGTAATGACCGGTGGGCGTTCCTGTCCGATCTGGCGACGTCGCGGGGGAAGTACGCGTATTTCGACTACCGCGGCGTGCTGGTCGTCAAGTCGCCGCCCGACGCTGATGATCCGGTGTGGGAAGCGAACGCCGGCGAGGACGGTGTGCTGGTGTCGGCGGGCCGGTCGGTGGACCGTTCCGGGTTGTACAACGCGGTCGTCGTGACAGGTCAGGGCGCCGACACCGAGAACCCGGTGCGGGCGGTCGCGTTCGACGCAGACCCCGACTCGCCGACCTACTGGCAAGGCGACTTCGGGCAGGTGCCTAGGTTCGAGTCGTCGTCGACGGTCGGGACGGTGCAGCAGGCGAGCCTCGCTGCGCAGACGATCCTGCAACGCTCCATCGGGCTACCACTATCGGTCGACTTCACGGCGGTGCCGAACCCGGCGCTCGAAACCCTAGACCCGGTCCGGCTGGTGTACCCGCGGGGCGGCGGGTCACGCACACACGTCATGCAGCAGGTGACGGTCCCGTTGACGGCCGACGGGACGTTGAGTGGCACCGCGAAACATCAGGCAGCGGCGAGCGTGTTCGGAGTGCTCTCGGACTACTACAAGGACGAATCCGACACCGACGACGACGAGAAATCGGGGGATAATGAGAAGAAGTAATAGCGGGGCCGCTTAGCGCATCACCGCAAAGCGACCCCTGACCCACCTACTCGACTGGACCGAGAGGCAGGCTGCCGTGAAGGCTACATGTTCCGTTGACGAATGCGAGAATGAGGTTCGCGCACGAGGCTGGTGCTGGGCTCACTATCGACGTTGGCAGAAGGCCGGTGACGTCGGCCCGGCCGAGACGAGGAAGCCACCAGCGAAGTTCTGCTCTTTCCCTGGGTGCGGTGAACGGCACCGGGCGAAGGGCTACTGCGTCGTTCACTATGAACGGTGGAAGAAGCACGGGGATCCTTCCATAGTCATTCCGTCTGGAAAACTTGCCGGTCCCCTACTTGGTGTCGCGGGGGCTGCTCACCCGCGGTGGAAGGGCAAGAACATCTCCTACAAGGGAGCCCACTGCCGAGTACTCCGGCAATGGGGTAAGGCAAGCAACTATGAATGCCGCCACTGCGGCGCACCAGCAGCAGAATGGGCGTACGACCGCCTCGACGACAACGCCAAGGCGACGGACGAGGGCTGGCCCTACAGCCTGGACCCGAGCCATTACATGCCGCTGTGTAGCAAGTGTCACCGCCGATTCGACCCACCAGGTCGATGGCACGCTGCAAAGACACACTGCCCGCAAGGGCATCCGTACGACCAAGAAAACACTTACCGGCACCCTAGGGGCGACCGGCAATGCCGGACATGCATTAGAGCTCGAAGGCGAAAGAAGGGGAGTTAACTTGCCGACTACGAGTGTGTACGGCTGGCGGTACCCGGAAGACGGCGACGAGCCGAACCCGAACCAGATCCAGCATCTCGGTGAGGACATCGAACAGACCGTCAAGGACTTGATTACCGACACTGGTGACCGCACCGATCTTGCGGTGACGATGGGCAGCGGGTGGACGCTGCAGCAGCTGAACTACCGGATCATTCTCGGGAAGTTTATGACGCTGCATGTGCAGGCGACCCGGTCCGGTGCCGACATTCAGGCGCAGAGCAACGGTGACGGGCATCCCGGCAACATCACTGACTCGGACGTGTTGACGATCGACGACACGGCGAAACGGCCGACGTCGGATTCGGAGAGCAACGTGCATACGACGACGACGTCCGGTGCGGCCCGGTTGAAGATCGGCGGGACGTTGACGATCTACGACCTGCACACCAACTCGACGATCGCGAAGGACGACCTGGTCAGCTTCACGTTCCTCTACTTCACCCCGTAATGGCTAAGTCGACTGAGCTCGCGCCGCTGTTCAATGCCGATACCGGTACGGCGCGGCTGGAGCTGTTGTCGGGTGTGATCCGGGCGTGGGACTCCAAGGCGGCGACGAACCAGGTCGTTGTTGGTGGCCGCACGCTGCGTGACCTGGATGTGCTTGTCGGGCCGGGCACGGTCGAGTTCGCCCGCGGCGATGTGGTTGGCCTGTTGCGGGTCGGCTGGCAGCTAGTGATCCTCGGTAAGTGGTTCTACGCCGACCAGGGCCGCATCCCAGCGGGGATTCTGCTACCGGGGTCGGTCGCGACGGGCAACGTGCAGGACTACGCGGTCACCGAACCGAAGGTCCACGATGAGGCCGTCAGTACGCGGACGATCGTGCCGCAGGCGATCACGACGGTGAAGATCGCCGGTCAGGCCGTCACTCTCGCGCAGCTCGCCGACGGGTCGGTGGACGCGTCGAAGATCGTGCAAGCGTCGATCACTAGCGGTCTGCTCGCCGATGACGCGGTGACGGCGGCGAAGCTCGCCGACGGGTCGGTGACGGGTTCGGCGATCGCGCAGGACTCGATCGACTCGTCGAAGGTGACGTTCACCGCCGGCGACATCGGTGGCGCGTCCGTCACCCTGTCAGGTACCGCACCGTCGAGCCCTGCCGTGAACGACCTGTGGATCGACTCGTCCGCCGGCTACGTCGTGAAGACGTGGAACGGCACCGACTGGGTCGAATCCTCCGCGACCGTGGGCGACGGCACCATCACAGCGGCGAAGCTCGCCGACGGGTCCGTGTCCGCGGCGAAACTCGTCGCCGGCGCGGTCGGCCCGGACCAGCTCGCCACGGCGGTCACGTCCGACATCACCAACGCGCAGTCTGACGCGTCGCAGGCACTGTCCGACGCGAACAACATTAGCGCCGCTCAGCTCACCGACGACGCGGTCGTCGCCCGGACGATCGCGGCTGGCGCGGTCGGCGCGGTAGCGATCGCGGCGAACACGATCACCGCCGGTCAGATCGCTGCGGGCGCGATCGGCGCGGATGAGCTGCTCGCGAACGTGGTCACGGCGGGGAAGATCGCAGCGGAAGCGGTGCTCGCGGAAGCGATCAAGGCGGGCGCTGTCACTGCGGAGAAGCTCGACGCTGACGCGGTCACCGCGGGGAAGATCGCCGCTGGCGCGGTGATAGCGGGCACCATCGCCGTCGGCGCGGTCGGCGCGGACCAGATCGCCGCGGGTGCGATCGTGGCGGGGAAGATCGCCGCCGGCGTCGTCGGCGCCGAACAGCTCGCCGCCGGTTCGATCGTCGCGGGGAAGATCGCGGCGGGTGCGATCACCGGTAACAAGTTGTCCCTCGGCGGCGGCGAGATGGGCAACCTCGTCCCCGACGGCGGCTTCGAGAACGGCAAACCGAGCTACGGCACCGAAATCGGCACCTGGAACGCGTTGTATTCGGTCGGCGGCGTCGACGCGCACACCGGCGACTACTACATGGCGCTTGCCATCGATACCGCGTCCACCGACCGGCGGCTGCAGATCAGCCCCAAGGTGCCGATCGGTGGCGGGCGGTCGGTCACCGTCGGCTATTGGACGTACGGCCCGTATCACCGCGACACGACCCAACGTATTGGTGTTGGGGTGCAGTTCCTCGACGAGAACGACACAGAGCTTCATTACGAGGTCGAGCTGACCTTCGAGGACGTCGGTAGTGACTGGGTTCATTGCGGCTATCCTGACTATGTCGTCCCGCCGGGCACCGCGTCGATCGTCGTCTACCTCGACGCGTACGGCGTCCTCGACAACAACGTCTACTTCGATGACGTGTCGGTCGTCGCGAACAACAACAGTGTGCTGTTCGACTCCGGCGGCGAGCGGATCGTCACCTCGTCGCGTATCGCCGACGGTGGACTGGCGCCGTTCGTCATCAGTGACCCGGTCGTCGGCGAGATGCAGTTCGACGCGCAGCAGCTCCGCAGAGTCGAAGCCGACGGGACCGTCAAGTCCGAACTGGTCATCTCCGACGGCGGTTGGACATTCACCGGTGAAGGCGACGTCGGCTCCGCATCCGGCGGCATCGTGACGATCAACAACAACGGTGTGCTCGGCGACCCCACGAAGTTCCTCGAACTCGACGTCAACGAGATCCAGACCAACCCCTACGGGGAGACGCTGAACCTGAACCTCGACTCGGGTGGCAGCGTGTCATTCGGCGGCTACGTGTACGGCGGCGAGTCCACCGCGATCAACAACCGTGCGCAGATCGGCGGGTGGGAGGCGGAGAACGCCGACGGCAACTCGGCGGTCACGTTCACGAACGCGGCGGTGCAGTGCCGCCCGCTGAACCAGGGCGGGTTCCGAGACCTGGTCTGCACGAAGGTCAACGAGCAGTCCGACCCTGCGGTGAAGGCAGACATCGAGCCGATGGACACTGCGGGTGCGCTCGGCACGGTGCGTGCAGTGCCCGCGTACGAGTTCAAGATGATCACGGATTCGGTCGACGACGAAACCCGCGGCCGGGGCGTCATGTCGATCGACCTGCCAGAAAACATGGTTACCCCAGGCGGCCAGGACCATCCCGACGACCCAGACCTGGTCAGCTACGGCGACCTCATCGGCACGCTGTGGGGTGCGGTGCAGGAACTCGCCAGCGAGAAAGAGGCACTCGAACAGCGGCTCGCTCGGCTCGAAGCGGCCGGCGCGTAGGTAGAGGGGTTGGAGCCCGGTGTATGGACTTGAGCCAACTCACCGGCCCGATCACTGGACTCGCCGGGGCGGCGGCACTGGTCATCTCCGCGTTAGGGCGGCGCCGTGAGGACCGAGACAAGCAATATGACCAGCTCGTCAAAGAACGCAACGAGGTCCAGCGCCGCTACGACGAGTTGCAGGTCCGCTATGACCGGCTCCGCCGCGACCATGACGTGCTCCTCGACTGGGCGTACGACCTGCGTAAGGCGCTGCACGCGCAGAACATCGACACCCCGGACTTGCCGGGGCAGCCGTGAATAGGGCCAGGCACCGTATCGGCGCCGAGCTGGCGCGGGTCGGGCCGCTGCGCATCCTGATCGCGGTGCTGCTACTACTGTGTGTCGCGTTCTTGTCGTTGATCTCGTTCCGGTCGCAGGACAAGGCCGACACTGCGGTGCACCAGCGCAACGCGACCGGGCGGCGCGCCCAGGGCCTCGCCACGCAGGTGCGGCATGCGTGCGAGCAGGGCGGCAAGGCTAGTGAGCGGCTGCACGGGCAGGGCCTCTGTGGGCAGGCGAAGAAGGTCGAGCAGGACCCTGTCGTCGGTCCGGCGGGCGCGCGTGGCAAGGCGGGTCCGCAGGGGCCGCCGCCGACGCAGATCCAGGTTCGGCAGGCCGTTTCGGCGTACTGCCGCACGAATGGCTGTCAGGGCCCGCGTGGCGCGAAGGGTGACGCGCCGAGCAAGGCCGACGTCGCCGCTGCGGTGCAGACGTACTGCAACGCGAACGGTGACTGTAAGGGGCCGCAGGGCGGCAAGGGCGACCGCGGCCCTGGCCCCAGCAGCGAGCAGGTCGCTGACGCTGTCGCCAGCTACTGCTCAGCGCACGGCGGCTGCCGCGGACCGCAAGGCCCGAAAGGCGACAAGGGCGACCAGGGTCCGAAAGGCGACAAGGGCGATCCCGGCAGCGATGGTGCCCGCGGACCTGAGGGGCCACGCGGCCCGAAGGGCGACCCGGGCTACCCGGGGTCGTTCACGTTCACCGACCAGCTCGGCACCACCTACCAGTGCAGCGACCCTGACGGTGACCACCACTATCAGTGCGCGCCCGCCTAACAGCGAATAGGAACGGAAGACCATGGAGCAGCTCCCTGTCATCATCCTCGCGGTCATCGGGTTCGTGTCGCCGTATCTCACGGAGCTGTTGACGAAGCTCGACGCACCACGGTGGCTCAAGTCCGGGATCAACTTCGCGTTGACGGCGCTCGGTGGCGCTGTCACCACCGTCGTCTACAACCCGGACGCGGGTGCTGTGCCGTATCTCGTCGCGGTCGCTGGGACGTGGGGCGTGTCAATCCTCGTGCACTACACCGGTGCGACCGCACCCGTGCAGAACGCCACCGCGGACGCCGGGCTCGGCCCGAAGCATGGTGGGCCAGACGACACGGACGGCGGGCTAGCCGCCGTCGACTCCGGCGATGACGACGAGCCAGACCCGGACGTGCCGGACCTGGTGCGGTCGTGAGGTATATCGCTGCGCGTCGGCACGGCGGGCACCAGTCGACGATCACGCGGATCGTGATGCATTCCACGGTCAGCCCGTGCGGGCCGGGTTGGGCGCGGCGGATCGCGGACATGTTTCACACATCATCGCGAGCGGCTTCTGCTCAGTACGTAGTGGATTGCAACGAGATCATCCGTTGCGTCCCCGATCACACCGTGTCGTACAACGCCCCGCCGAACGCCGGCAGTATCGGTGTGGAGCAGTGCGACTGGTCGAAGGGGCCAGCGTCGCGGTGGCTGCACGGCGACCACTTGAAGATGCTGCACCGCTCCGCGGCGCTCGTCGCCCGACTGTGCGACAAGTACGACATCCCGGTGCGGCACATCGGTCCGGCGGAGCTGCGCGCAGGTA
>JBOHBN010000229.1:0-22580 GCA_050698355.1 Streptosporangiales bacterium
CCAGCCCCTTTGAACTGCGAGAACTATGTTTTCCGACCCAGCGAGGCTGGCCGAGAGCTGACCAGGTCGAGCTCGCCCGCTCGCCCCTCCGGCACTTGACGGGTACGTCAGTAAGTGTATACTTACCGTTCGTGGACACTTACCATTCCGATGCATGGGCGGCGTTGGGAGACAGGACCCGTCGCACCATCGTCGAGTGCCTGGCGGACCGGCCGCGCGCGGTTGGTGAGCTCGCCGACGCGCTGCCGATCAGCCGGCCGGCGGTGTCCCAGCACCTGAAGGTGCTCAAGGACGCGGGCCTGGTCGCCGAGCATGCGGTCGGCACCCGCCGCATCTACCGGCTCAACCCTGCCGGTGTGGGGGCGCTGCGCGATCAGCTCGACACCTACTGGAGTCGCGCGTTGACCCGCTTCCAGGAGGCTGTCGAGGAAGGACCAGAGGAGCAATCATGACCGAAGCCGTGGTCAGCCAGGTTCACAAGCAGATCGTCGTCGACGCCCCGGTCGAACGGGCGTTCAGGGTATTCACCGAGCGGTTCGGCGACTTCAAGCCGCCCGAGCACAACCTGCTCGGGGCTCCGATCGCCGAGACGGTGTTCGAGCCACGCGTCGGCGGCCACATCTACGACCGTGGCGCTGACGGCAGCGAGTGCCGCTGGGCACGGGTGCTCGTCTACGAGCCGCCCGAGCGCGTGGTGTTCAGCTGGGACATCGACCCGCAGTGGCGGATCGAGACCAACCCGGAGAACACGAGCGAGGTCGAGGTGAGGTTCGTCGCCGAGACGCCGCAGCGTACCCGGGTCGAGCTCGAACACCGCAACCTCGACCGGCACGGTCCGGGTTGGCCCTTTGTCGGCGAGGCCGTCTCGAGTGACGGCGGCTGGCCGCTGTACCTGGCCCGGTACGCCGCCCTGTTCGCTCCCGGCAGCTGAACCCTCGACAGGAACCGTACCCGACGGGTTGCGGCGTGGTCCACGTCGCAGGCGGTTGTCGTTGCTACGCGCGGATGGTCGGGCGCTGGCCGTTCAGAGGGTTGCAGCGTTCGTAGGCTGCGGCGACGTTGAGAGCGGTCTGTTCCCGTCCTGCTGGGGCGATGATCTGCATGCCGACGGGGAGGCCGTCGACCAGCCCGCACGGGACGGACAGCGACGGGAGGCCGACGAGGTTTGCCGGGCCGAGCAGCCGGATGAGGTTGTCGATGACGTCGACCTGCCGGCCGTCGAGCTCGGTGGTCTGGTCGCCGATGTGCGGCACCTTGATCGGTACGGTTGGGCCGATGATGGCATCAACCTGCGTGAATGTGCGGGCAACGTCGTCCTTGATGAGCTGGCGAACCTGCTGGGCGCGTAGGTAGTCGACGGCTGTGGGTAGCGCGCCGCACTCGAGGAGGAGCCGCACGTCGTCGCCGTAGTCCTGGGGGCGGGTGCGCAGCTGGTGATGGTGGACGGTCGTGGTTTCGGCGGTGTCGATGATGGTCAGGGCGTACCGGCAGTCCTTGAGGCTGGGGATCTGGATCGGCTGGATGCGGGCACCCATGTCGCGGAGCTGGTCGAGGGCGGCACGGACGAGACGTTCGACGTCGGGGTCGATGTCTGTGAAGTAGAAGTCTTCCGCGATCCCGATGACGAGGCCCTCGATGCTTCGGGTGAGGTGGGCAGCGGTGCTTGTCGCTGGCGCGGGGAGCGTCGACGGGTCCTGGGTGTCGGCGCCGCTGATGGCGTCGAGGAGGATGGCGAGGTCCTCCACATGGCTGGCGATCGGGCCGACGGTGTCGAGGGTCCAGGCTTCGGGGAAGCACCCGTAGCGGCTGACGCGACCGTAGGTGGGTTTGAGGCCTGGAACGCCGCACATGGCGGCGGGAATGCGGATCGAGCCGGAGGTGTCAGATCCGAGGGTGGCCGGGACGGTTCCGGTGGCGACCGCGACGGCCGAGCCGCCGCTCGACCCGCCGGGGATACGTCCGGGGTCCCACGGGTTGCAGCAGGTGCCGAAATGGGGGTTGTCCGTCGTTCCGCCGAGCGCATACTCGTGCATGTTCGTCTTGCCGACGATGATGGCGCCGGCATCGAGAAGGCGCTGTACGGCGGTCGCGGTGTAATCGGGTACGAAGTCGCGGTGGATCTTCGACCCCATCGTGGTGCGCTGGCCCGCCACATAGAGGTTGTCCTTGACGGCGAGTGGAACGCCGTGCAGGGGCCCGCGCCAGGATCCGCGGTGCATTTCGGCCTCCATCTGCCTGGCACGGTCGATCGCACCGTCGTGGTCGATGAGGATGAAGGCGTGGAGGAGGTCTTCGTTGCGTTGTGCGGCGTCGAGCGCTTGCTGGGTCAGTTCGACGGGGGAGAGCTCGCGATCGCGTAGCTGCTTCCCAAGTTGGCCGATGGATGGGAATGCGGGTAGATCAGTCATCGGCTGGTCCGGTGGCGCGGTAGGTGACCGCGATCTCGGCCGGGCCGGACGCGGCAGGGTCGAGGGTGTCGGAGAGGGCGGTCAGCTCGTCCCAGTACTGCTTCAGGAGTGGGTAGGAGTCGTCGGAGATGTTCGGGTAGCGCGACTGCAGGATCGCGCGTACATCGTCAGCCATGGCGCAGCGTCTCCTCTCTGCATCGGTTCTTCGCGGCTGGGTGGCGCGGTGTGTCGTCTAGGAGTTGGTCGGTGCCTGATCGGCGTCGGAGACCAGCGAGCTGATGTCACGGTTCTTGGGGCGAAGGTACAAGGCCCAGTAGATGAGCCCGAGAATGAACAGGCCCACGACGACGGCGATGTCAGCGTAGGACTGCTGCGATATGGCCAGCAGTGCGCCGAGGCCGGCGATGATCGGGGGCGCCGGCCACAGCGGCATCCGGAACGGGCGCGGTGAGTCGGGTTCGCGGATCCTGTGGACCAAAGCAGCGATGGCTATAAAGACGTAGTTGGCGATGGTGAAGACGGACACGAAGGTGACGGCGGCCACCAGGGTCAGGGTGAGGCACAGCACGGTGGCGAGGAGCCCGACAAGCAGGGTGGACACCCATGGAGTCCCCGTCCTGTGGTGGACTTTGGCGAGCGCACCGCTGATGCGGTGCGGCCAGACTTCGTCTCGTCCGCTGGCCCAGAGGATGCGTGCGAACTGCAAGGTGATGGCCAGGCAGGCGTTGAAGAAGGCGATGATGGCGCCGACGACGACTATGGTCGCAGCCGTTTGCCCCCAGTGGGCGTTGACGACGTACGTCAGGGGTGTGCCGGACTGGAGGTATGTGTGCAGGTCGGGAGCGCCGATCGCGGAGGCGATGAACGCACCGACTTCAAGAGCTATGCCGACAAGGCATGAGAAAAGCACGGCCTTACCGACGGTACGGGCACGTCCGGCCGTCTCCTCGGCGAAGGCGATCGCGGCGTCGTAACCGTTGACGGATTGCATAGCGATCGCGACGGCGGCGATGACGACGCCGGCGCCGAAGGAGGTGAGCTGGCCGTCGACGACACCTACGGGGTGGGTGAAGGTCGATATCGGCTGGCTGACGTTGCTGTAGCCGGCGATGGCGATGACGACGATGACCACCATCTCCAAGACCAGGAAGATGCCGGTCATGATCGCGTTCGCCTGGATCTTCAGCAGCGCCAGGCCGGTGACGACGAGCATCGCCACGGCGGACCAGATGCTGACGTTCAACGACGGGTTGAGCGAGTGCAGGTAGGTGCCGATGCCCAAGGCGATGCTGGCGGGAAGGAAGACAGCCTGCACGATGTAACCGACGAGCGACAGGAACGCGGTGTGCTGCCCCAGGACGCGTCCGACGATGGAGTAGATGCCACCCGAGAGCGGGAACACGGAGCCGAGTTCGGCCATGCACAGCGCCACCATGACTGCCAAGGCGGCGCCGATGAGGTACGCGATAACCGAACCCGTACCGGCGACTGAGACCACCGCGATGCCGACGACCAGGAGCGAGCCTGCGGGCGTGATGTCGGAGAGGGTCAGCGCAATGTTCCCGCGGAGCGACAGGCGGCGGTCGAAGCTACCGGTGTAGCCGAGCGCGTTGAGGCGCTCCTCGCTGGTGACCTGGCGTTCCAACTGTCGGTCTGGGTGGCGCCTGTCGCCGCGGGACCGTCTGCCGGTGTTGTCCACGATTTACTTCGCTCCCGTGCCTCGCCGGTCCTGGATCTCGATCTTGAGCCCGGCGCCGACCGCGGTCAAGGGCTGTTCTCCCAGAATTCAGGTCGGTGCGTCAGAACAGGGTCCGGCTTTCGCGTAACGCGGGTACCGTGTGCGTCGTTACCACTCCTGGTGGGTTCTGTCCTGCCTGTCGCGTCACAGGGAGTAGCGTGTCGTCACGGAAAGGGGACGCTCATGCGATTCCGCCGGGTCGTTCTTGCCGGTGCCATGTCCGCATGCCTCGTCGGCGTGCTCGGTGCCGGCCAGGCTGCCGCCGCGACCGGCGGCTCCCACGACGGTCCTGGTGGGTCGTCCGGCCCGCTCGGCGGGCTCACCGACACGGTGCAGGGCCTGCTGGGCCAGGACCAGCACGGTCGGGAGGCCACCGCCCCCGATCCGTCGCCGACGCCGTCGACGAGGTCCGACCCCTCCGGCCCGCTCTCCGGGCTCCTTCCCAGTGACCAGTCGTCGGACCCGCCGGGTGGTTCTCAAGGGTCCAGCCACTCGCACCACTCGACCGGTTCGCACGAATCGACGGACTCGGGCGTCGACGGCGGGGCGCTGCCGTTGATCAGCAGCCTCCCGCTGCCCGACCCCGGCGAGAACGTCCCGAATCATCTGTGCCTGCCCGAGCAGCTGCAGTCGGCCCTGCCGTCCAGCGTTCCCTCGTGCCTGAACCTCACCGTGTGCAAGCAGGGGCTCGTACGCGACCTGCAGGCGCTGCCGACCGTCAAGCTGAACGGCCTGGCGGAGTACGTGCAGAGGGTGCTCGGCGACCTGACGGCGTGCCTGACGTCGCTGGTGCCCGAGCTGCCGACAGCCGCGCCGACGCAGGCATCGGAGCCGCCGACCTCGCCGCAGTCTTCGCCACCGGAGGCGAGTTACGCGCCGGCTCCGCCGCCTTCCGCGCGTCCCGCGACTCCGGTGAAGCAGGAGCCGAACTTCACCGGGTGACCGGGCCACGATGAGGTTCGAGAGTGCGCTCTGGCGAACGGGGCTCATCGCGGTCATCGTCGCCGTGGTGGCGGGCGTCGGTGCCGTCCTCGTCGACCCGCGCGACGACGCTGCGGCGCAGCAGGGCCTGCATGGCGCGCTCATCGCCACCGCCGACGCTCATCACGTACGCGTCTACCGGCACAAGCGCGCCAACCACGTCTGGAAGCGGTTGGACAACCCGAACTCGCAGGGCGCCCCGCTCGTGTTCCTGGTCAAGAAGCAGACCCCCCGCTGGCTCAAGGTGCTGCTGCCCGTCCGGCCGAACCACTCGGTCGGCTGGGTCCGCGCCAAGAAGGTGAAGCTCTCCAGGACCACCTACCGGGTGGACGTACGTCTGCACCGCCACCGTGCCGTGGTGCACCATGGCACCGAGAAGATCATGAGCGCGCCCGTGGCGGTGGGAAAGCACGCGACGCCGACCCCCACGGGACGCTTCTACATCACCTCGCTGCTCCAGCCGTCGAACCCGCACGGAGCCTACGGACCGTACGCGTTCGGGCTGAGCGCGTACAGCGACGTGATCTTCCACTTCGGCGGCGGGCCCGGGCAGATCGGGCTGCACGGCACGGACCAACCGAAACTGCTCGGCGAGAGCGTGAGCCACGGCTGCATCCGCCTCTCGAACAAGCACATCACCAAGCTCGCGCAACGGCTCCCACTCGGTACACCGGTGACCGTGCACGGCTGACTGCCGGCCGCAGCCCGCACCCGGGCTAGGCTTCATCCGTGAGGTCCCCGACGGCATCGACGGAGCTGACGCTGTGAGCGCCGCGACGTGGGGACTCCTGGCCGCGGTCTTCGTCGCGACGGTCGTCGAGATGGTCGAGGCGACCACCATCGTCATGGCGATGGGCCTCACCCGCGGGTGGCGTTCGGCGCTGGCTGGTACCGCCGCGGCGATGGGGCTCCTCGCCGTTGTGACGGGTATCGCGGGTTACGCGCTCGCGACATGGCTCCCCGAGTCCGCACTCCAGCTCTGCATCGGCGGGCTCCTGTTGATCTTCGGGCTGCAGTGGCTGCGCAAGGCGATCCTCCGCTCGTCCGGACGCAAGGCGCTGCACGACGAGGACGAGATCTACGCCGCACAGACGGCGATCGCGCGCGACGCGGCGGCAGGAAGCGGCCGGATCGACACGTTCTCCTTCATGGTCTGTCTCAAGGGCGTGTTCCTCGAAGGCATGGAGATCGTCTTCATCATCATCACCTTCGGCCTGAACGCGGGGAACATCCCGGTCGCGGTGTACGGGGCGGCGGCTGCCGTGGTCTTCGTCCTCGCGATCGCGGTCGTGACCCGCGGGCCGCTGTCGATGATTCCGGAGAACCTGCTCAAGTACGGCGTCGGCCTGCTGCTTGCCAGCTTCGGTACGTACTGGTCCGTCGAGGGCCTGGGCGTGTTCAGCGAGAGTCACGCGAGCCTCGCCTGGCCGGGTCACGACCTCGCCATCCTCGGCCTGCTGGCGGCATGGTTCCTGCTCAGCCGCGTCCTCATCGTGGCGCTGAGGGCGCGCGACCGCGATCACCCGCGGCGCCGGCTCGCTGTCCGCAAGCCGGTCGAGGAGGGCTCGACGTGAGGCTGCTCGCGGCGGTCGGCCGCTTCTGGTACGACTTCATCATCGGCGACGACTGGAAGATCGCGGTGACGGTCGTCGCCGCCCTGCTCGTCACCGTCGCGGTGCTGCTCGCGACGCCGCTCGACGATGCCCTTGTGGCCGTCGTCGCCGGTGTCCTCCTCCTCGGTGGGTTCGCGCTGAGCGTCGCGGTCGACGTCCGAAGGCACCGGTGACGACGGCACCCGATCACTGCTCCAGCGCGGCCGGGTCCATGTACATGAGCTCCCACAGGTGCCCGTCGATGTCCTGGAAGCTCCAGCCGTACATCGGGCCCTCGTCGATCGGGTCGTTCGACGCCGTGCCGCCGGCGGCGAGTGCCTTGTGTACGAGGTCGTCGACCTCGTCGCGACTGTTCGCGGACACGGCGACGATGGCCTCGTTGTGCGTGGCGGTATCGGCGATCTGCTTCTTGACGAAGGTCTTGTAGAAGTCCTCCACGAGCAACATCACGTACGCGTCGTCGCTGATCACCATGGCGGTGGCCTTGTCGTCGGTGAACTGCGCGTTGAACTCGAAACCCAGCTTGGTGAAGAACTCGACGGACTTGGCCAGGTTCTTGACCGGCAGGTTGACGAAGATCATGCGGGCCATTGCGGTCATCTCCTCTACGGTGTGGTCTTTGCTCGCGGCTGCCGCTATACCCGTTCAGACCGGGGGAGCGGCGAGAAGTCATCGCTGGACGCCGGACCGATGAGTTTTCTCCCCCGCGCGAGTCGGCCCACAGTGAACGCACGGTTCGAGACGTCGAGGAGAGCGGAGCCGATCATGGCTGGGACCACCTTGCTGTCGCTGGGGTCCCTTACAGTTGGCCCAACGACGAAGGAGGCGCACGTGAGCCAGCAGCAGACCGTCGACGACGACTTCCCCAAGCTCACCGACCCGTACCGCCGCGAGCTGCTCGCGCACTGCTACCGCATGCTCGGCTCCGTGCACGACGCCGAGGACCTCGTGCAGGAGACCTACCTGAGGGCGTGGCGGGCGTACCACAAGTTCGAGAACCGCTCGTCGGTACGCACCTGGCTCTACCGGATCGCCACGAACGCGTGCCTCACCGCTTTGGACGGCCGGGAGAAGCGGCCGCTGCCGACCGGGCTCGGGGCGCCGAGCATCAGCCCCGACGCACCGCTGGTCGAGCGGGGCGAGGTGCCGTGGCTGGAGCCGATGCCGGACGCGCTCGTCGGTGCCGATGACGGCGATCCGGCCGACGCGGCCACCTCGCGCGAGAGCATCCGCCTGGCTTTCATCGCCGCGCTGCAGCACCTACCGCCCCGGCAGCGAGCGGTGCTCGTGCTGCGCGACGTGCTGAAGTGGCGCGCCGCCGAGGTCGCGGAGGCGTTGGAGACGACCACGAAGGCGGTGAACAGCACGCTGCAACGCGCCCGGGCGCAGCTGGAGCGCGCCAAGCCGACCCAGGAATCGACGGTCGAGAGCCTGTCCCCCGAGCAGCGTCAGCTCCTGAACCGTTACGTGGCCGCTTTCTGGGAGAAGGACATCTCGGCGATCGTCGAGATGCTCAGCACCGACGCGATCTGGGAGATGCCGCCGTTCACCGGTTGGTACCAGGGCGCGGAGAACATCGGCCGCCTGATCGCCGCCCAGTGTCCGGGGGGACGTGGCGACATGCGTCTGGTGGCCACCGAGGCCAACGGTCAGCCTGCGTTCGGGCTCTACATGCGCGGCGGGGACGGCTCCTTCTGGCCGTTCCACCTGCAGGTCCTCACCTTCGGGCCCGCCGGAGTGAGCCACGTGGCCGCGTTCTTCGACACCCACCTGTTCGCGACGTTCGGCCTGCCGAGCAGCCTGCCCGCCGTACAGCAGCCGGTTGCCGAGTGATCGGGTCGGCATGGACGGGGGGCAGACAGCACCCGCACTCGCCGGTGCGGTGGGGCTTTTCGAGCGCGCGATCGGTTACACACGGTCAAGCCTGGGGTACGTGACGCACACGGCGATGGGTCGGCCCACACCGTGCACCGACTGGAACCTCGGTGCACTGCTTTGTCACATGGACGACGCGCTCATCGCGCTGCAGGAGGCGGCCGATATCGGTTACGTCGACCTCCAGCCGAGGACGGACGACCCGACCGTCGACATCGTGACCGCGCTCCGTGCCAGGGCGTGCGCGCTGCTGGGAGCGTGGGCCGGGAAGGTCGGGGACGGTCAGGTCTCCGTCGCCGGGTCGCCCGTACCCGCCGGCGTCCTCGCGAGCACGGGCGCGCTCGAGGTCGCCGTGCACGGCTGGGACGTGGCACGGGCGTGCGGCCGCGAGTGGCAGTTGCCGCCGCGGCTCGCCGAGGACCTGCTCGAGCTGGCGCCGTTGCTGGTCAGTGACGACGACCGTCCCGTACGCTTCGCGCCGCCGGTTGATGTCCGGCCGCTCGCGCCGCCGGGTGAGCGGCTGCTGGCCTTTCTCGGCCGTCAGAGCTGACCGCCCTCAGCGAAGCCAGAACACCCCGCTTGGTGCGGATCGGGCGGACAGCACGCGTGCCAACCGCCGCCGGAGATCAGCCCAGTCATCTGCATCGGCTCATCCCAGGGTGATGGTCCTGCCGGAGTCGAAGTCGGTGTTCCACGCCCACGCCAGCGCGCGGGGAAGGGTCCAGGTACCCAGATCCGTCACGCGATGCTGGGGGTCGATCGCCCCGGCGGCCTCCCATGCGCCCATGATCAGGTCGAGCGTCGATGCCATCAATGCGGTGTCGCTCGGGTCGATCTCCCCCTCGACCTCCGGACACGCGTCGATGTGCTCGACCAGACGCACACCCTCCGCTGGGGCGCCGGGACCGGTGCGTACCAGGCCGATGACCGCGCCGAGCCAGTCGTGCTCGATGGCCATGAGCATGGCGTCTTCGTCGTTGGGGAAATCACCCTGTCGCTTGAATGCGATGAAACTTCCGGTGGCCTCGACGCAGCAGCGCGCGTCATCCTTGGGTGCCTTGCGTCGCCAGCCAGCGGCAGCAGCCATGTTCCGATGCAGCCGGTGCCGCGCCTTCAGGCCCGCGCGGATCGCGCCGGCGGCCTCGCGTAGTGCCTGTTCTGGTGGTTTGGCGCCTACGAACTCAGACAGGGCCACGCGCAGGATCGCCGCTGCATTCCTGTCCTCCGCATCCAGCTCGCGGATGGTCGCCTCGTCCTCTGCGTTGAGCCCGGTTGCCGAGTGCATCGCCTCGTACCGCTCGTCGCTCATGCCAGGACGCTACAGCGTGCAGCTCGCCCGTGTGTCATTCGATGACGTGGCAATCAGCCGGTCGTGCGCCCGAGCGTCTCGATCAGGAGCTCGACGAAGATGCCCGCGTTGCCGCCGAGCGCGACCGTGGCGTTCGGCTGCTGGCCGCCGCGCCTTCCCGTGTCGACCACCGTACGGCCCCGGGTCAGCTCGCCGGTGAGCTCGACGTCGACGTGGTAGCGACCGGTGTCCTCGAGCACATCCGGGGAGACAAGGGAGGTCACGCAGACGGCATCGTGCACAGGCGCCGCATGGGGTACCGCCAGCGGTTGGGTGTCGTCATGCGCGCGGATCCGCCGCGCGATGAACTTGCCGGCCGCCGTCGCTGCCGGTGTGCCCAGCGCGTCCAGCCGGGACAGGTCGTCGGCGGTCACGAGCGCTTGGTGCGTGCAATCGAGCGGCACGAGAGTGATGTCCGCAACTCCGCTGGCGAGCACGGCATGCGCGGCTTCCGGATCCGCCCACACGTTGAACTCCGCGGACGGAGTGACGTTGCCGACCGCGTGCGCGCCGCCCATGATGACGATCTTGGGGATGCGCTCGACGATCCGCGGTTCGATGGCGATGGCGTGCGCGATGTTGGTGAGCGGGCCGGTGGGGACGAGGACGGTGTCCGGGCCGTCGGCGCCGAGGTACGTGTCGATCAGGCACTTGACCGCGGTCGAGTCCTGTGGCGCGCTGCTCGTCTCGGGCAGGTCCAGCTGCAAGCCGTGCATCGCCTCGACGCCGGCGTCCGGCCGGGGCCGGCGCACCGTTCCCGTCAGCGGTCGGGCGGCGCCCCGGTACACGGGAACATCGGCACCGATGTGGTCGAGCACCCGCAGGGTGTTGTTGGTGCAGTACTCGACGGGTGCGTTGCCTGCGACGGTGGTGACCGCGACCAGGTCCAGCTTGGGGTCGAGCGCGGCGAGCATGATGGCGACGGCGTCGTCGGTGCCGGTGTCGACGTCCAGCAGGACCTTGGTCACGGGCGCGCTGGTTCCTCGCGGCCGTGCACCAAGCGGGTGTACGCGGTGTCGACGAGTGACCACAGCGCCGGCGCGTCGACGCCGAGCGCGACCCGGGCGTTGCACGCGGTCGCAGGCGCGGCGAGATCGGTGACCGTCATGCCGTAGGTGAGGCGCCCGGTGGTCTCCACCTCGACCCGCGCGTCGTGGCACTCCAGCAGCTCCGGCCGCGCGACGTACGCGACCGCACAGGCGTCGTGCACGGCGGGCCCCTCGGCGCTGTGTGCCGGGTGCCCGGTGTAGAACTCCAGGCACGGTACGAGCAGGTCGTCGGACAGCGGTCCGTAGCCGCGCATCCGCTCCATGGCGGCCGCGTCAGCACGCGCCTTGCGCGTCACGTCGAGGCCGACCATCGTCGTCGTCCAGCCGGCGTCGAAGGCGATCGCGGCCGCTTCCGGGTCGACGGCGATGTTGAACTCCGCGGCCGGGGTGAGGTTGCCCGGTACGGTGGCAGCGCCGCCCATGATGACGAACTCGCGTACGAGCCGGACGATCTCCGGGTCACGGCGTACGGCGAGGGCGATGTTGGTGAGTGGCCCGATCGCCACCAGGGTGATCTCGCCCGGCGCCGACCGCACGGTCTCGGCGATGAAGTCCGCGGCATGCCCCTGCATGTGGCGCCGCTGTGGCTGGGGGAGTGCGACGCCACCGAGCCCGGACTCGCCGTGGACGTCGTCGGCGACAACCAGGTTGCGCAGCAGCGGTGTGGCGCTGCCCGCCACGATCGGCACGTCGCTCAGGCCCAGGTAGTCGCAGACCTGGAGGGCGTTGGCGGTCGTCTTGTCCAGCGTCACGTTGCCCGCGACGGTCGTGATGCCGACGATGTCGAGCTCGGAGGCACCCGCGGCCAAGGCGATCGCCAGCGCGTCGTCGATTCCCGGGTCGCAGTCGATGAGGATCTTCGCGGTCACGGCCGCCTTCCGGTCTGTGGTGCAGCTTCTGCCGGCTGGACGCTCCCGCCGAGCCGGTCGACGAACGCCGTGGCGGTCGTCACCGGCTCGGACCAGCCGAGCGCCTCGGCGAGGCGCATGATCTGGGGCCGGTCCACCGCAGCCCGCCGTAGCGCAGCCTCGTCGGCGAACACGGTGTCCACAGGGCCATCCTGGACGATCGTGCCCTGCGCCATGACGACGACCCGGTCGAAGTGCTCCACGCAGAAGTCCATGTCGTGGCTGATCGCGATGATGGTCTTACCCATCTCGGTGAGCTTCTCGAGCGCCGCGCCGACATCGTTGATGCCGACGTGGTCCTGCCCGGTGGTGGGCTCGTCCAGGACGACGATGGAGGTGTCCATCGCGAGCACGGATGCGATGGCGACGCGCTTTCGCTCCGCGAGCGACAGATGGTACGGGTGCATGTCGGCGAAGTCGGTCAGCCGCGTGACCGTGAGCGCCCAGTCGAGCAGCTCCTGGCAGGTGTCCTGGTTGTAGCCGAGGTTGCGCGGCCCGAACTCGACGTCGGCGCGTACGGTGCGCGCGAACAGCTGGTCGTTCGGGTTCTGGAAGACGTAGCCCACCTTCCGGGCGAGCTGCGCGACCGTGTGGTCCGCGGCGTTCATGCCGTCGACGTGGACGGTGCCGCTGCTCGGCCGGGAGATCCCGTTCAGGTGGCGGGCAAGAGTCGTCTTGCCTGCACCGTTCTGCCCGATGACGGCCACACGTTCGCCCTGCTCGACGGTGAGCGAGACGCCGTCCAGTGCGGTCACGCCCGTCGGGTAGGTGTAGACCAGCGAGTCAACCTGGATCGTCATGCGCCTGCCTCGCTTCCCACCACGGCGAAGCCCGCGGCGGCGGCTTCGAGCGACACCGGCAGCGGCCGCCCTTCCGGCCATAACCCGCGTTCTCGCGCCAGCCGGGCAGCGGTCGTGTAACGGGTCTCGCCGATACCCCACTGTGTGAGGCGCTCGTCGGCAAGGACATCGCCGGGCGCGCCGTCGAGCTTGATCTGGCCGTCGACGAGGACGAGCACCCGGTCTGTGAACCCGGCGAGCTGTTCGAGCTTGTGCTCGATCAAGATGACGGTGATCCCCGCCTCGCGTAGCTCCCGCAGCGCCGCGAAGACGAGCTTGCTGCCGGCCGGATCGAGCTGGGAGGTCGGCTCGTCGAGCACCAGGGCACGCGGCTGCATGACGAGTACGGACCCGATCGCCACCAGCTGCTGCTGGCCGCCGGACAGCTCGTACGGCGACCGCTCGGCGAGTTCCCTGATGGCCAGGTCGTCCATCACATGTTGAACGCGGTGTTCCATCTCCTCGCGCGGCGTGCCGAGGTTTTCCAGGCCGAACGCCAGCTCCTCACGGACGGTGAACTTGGCGCCCGATATCTGGTTGAAGGGGTTCTGCAGCACCAGGCCGATGTCGACGACCAGCTCGGCGAGCGGGGTGTCCGCGACGGTTCGCTCGCCTACGGTCACGCGCCCGGCCAGCTCCCCTCCGAGCACGTGCGGGATGAAGCCGGACACCGCGCTGGCGAACGTTGACTTGCCCGCACCGCTGGGACCGACGATCCCGCACATCTGACCCGCAGGAATCGAGAGGCTCAACGAGCGCAGCACGGGCGCCTCGCCCGTCGGGTACACGTAGGAGAAGTCGTCGAGCTCTATCACCGGACCACTCCCAGTGCGTTGACGGCGAGCGTGGCGGCGGCGAACGCCCACAGGCCCCAGCGGGCGATGCGCTGGGCGGTCGTGTCGGGGATCACCACCAGGCTGGTGCGCTTCGCCGGTGAGCCGAACGCGCGCGCTTCCATCGCGACCGAGCGTTCCTCGACGTCGGTGAGGGAACCGAGGATGAGCGGTCCCACGAGCGGGAGCAGGGCGCGTACCCGGCGCCGGAGGCTGCCTTTCGTTTCCAGCCCGCGGGCGCGCTGGGCCTGCAGGATGTTCTGAGCCCTGGCACGGAAGGTCGGGATGATCTGCAACGTCGCGGACACCACGTAGCTGATGTTGGGCGCCATGCCGTGCTGCGTCATCGCACCCATGAGCGTGCCCGGGTGGGTGGTGAGCAGCAGGAAGAGGAAGGCGCCGATGAGGACCAGCAACCGCAGCGATGTCCGCGCGGCGAACACCAGGCCGGCCGACTTGACGGTCAACGGACCGAGCTGGGCGAGGATCGTGCCATCGCCCGGGAAGAACAGGCCCTGGATCAAGAAGATGACGATCAGCAGCGGGAGGAAGAACTTGAGCAGCAGGTTCAGGTACCTGCCCTGCGTACCCGATGCGAGTACCGCGGGCAGCAGGATGACGACGAACAGCGCAGCGGGCCACCAGGGTAGGGATATCGCGAAGGCGGCGATGATCGTGGTGATGCTGAGCACCAGCTTCGTCATGGGATTGAGCCGGTGCACCGCTGACTCGCGGTGCTCGTAGAAGCCGAGGGCGGTCATCGGTCGCTTCCGGGTGAGCCGGCGGGTTCGGTGGTCTTCTCGTTGTCGAGCACGGCACGCTTGCTCCGTCCGAAGACCTGGAAGCGGCGGGCGAACGGGAAGCGTTGACGGAAGCGTGCCGGCAGCGCGGCGAGGATGAGGAACGCGAGCAGGAACGACACCACCTTGTCCAGCGGGTCGGAGATCAGGCCCTGCAACGTCGCGGCACCGAGCAGGCTGCTGCCGTACGCCTGGAACGCCGCGCTGATGGCTGACCGCCCCGCCGAGGCTCCAGCGTTGCCGTAGACGAACGCCGCGATGGGCGCGGAGATGATGGCCGACACGACTCCGGTGAGCAGGCCGGCGGGCAACGCGAGCCAGAGTCGGCGGAACGCGCCCGCGCGGGCGAACAGTCCCGCGAGCAGGCCGATCTCCGCGGCCGTCACGGCGAACGGCAGGATCGTCGGGTTGATGGTGATGCCCCAGATGACGTTGGCGAGCGCGCCGGTGGCAGCGCCCGCGGCAGGTCCGGCGAGCACCCCGACGAGCACCGTGCCGATCGAGTCCAGGTACAGCGGGATGCCGATGATGTTGTTGAGCTGGCCGATCACCAGGTTGATCGCGATTGCTACCGGCAGTAACGCCACGGTCGAGGTGGGCAGCCTCGACATGGAGCCCACGATGATGAGGATGGAGCCGAGCAGGTATCCGCCGAGCGCAAGCAAGCCGGCCGACCCGCCACCGCCGCCCTGCAGGCTCACGGGCCGCGCGATGACCAGGTAGGCGTAGGTCAACACGACGATGAGCGTCCCGGCACTGATGTATGCCCATGCCGGGATCCGCGCCCTGGTGGCGACGGTGGCCAAGGTCATGTGCAGTCTCCCTAGAGCGTCCGATGCACGACGATAGGCTCAGCCGCGTGCGAAGATCCGAGCTGGCTCATCATGTGGACCATAGCGAAGGAGCGGGACGCGCGATAGGGCGGCGTACGCAGGTCGCGCGACGTGGTCGCGGGGGAGCGCGATGACCGGTGCGGGCCTCTCGGTCGGCCGCGTCGTGGTGGTGGGCTCCATCAACGTCGACCTGGTCGCACAGGTGCCGCGGCTGCCGCGCGCCGGCGAGACGGTGACTGGCGGTGTGTTCGCCCGCCACCAGGGCGGCAAGGGCGCCAACCAGGCCGTGGCCGCCGCCCGGGCGGGCGGCGAGGTGGTGATGGTCGGCGCGGTCGGACCGGAGGACGAGGGCGCGCTGCCGGACCTGCAGAGCGAGGGCGTCGATACCGGGGCAGTGGCGCGGATACCCGATGCGTGGACCGGGCGGGCACTCATCGTGGTAGCCGACGACGGCGAGAACCAGATAGCCGTGGCGTCCGGAGCCAACCACCAGCTCGATCCCGCGCACGTGCACGATCGGCTCGAGGGCCTGACGCTCACCGACCGCGACGTCGTCGTGCTCTCGTACGAGCTGCTCGACGCGCCGCTCCTGGCGGCGGCGAAGGCGGCGGTATCCACAGGCGCCCGGCTGGTGGTGAACCCGGCGCCCGCGCGCCCCGCGGACGTGCTTCGTACGCCACGCGCGCTCGTGACGCCCAACCGCAGCGAGCTGGCCGAACTCGTCGGCCTGCCGACCCGCACCGACGGCGAGTTGAGGGACGCGGCCGCCGCACTGGTCGAGGGCACCTCGGGCACTGCCGCGACGACGCTGGGCGCCGACGGCGTCCTGCTCGCGGACGGCACGTGCGTCGAGCACCTGCCCGCTTTCACCGCCGAGGTCCGCGACACCACCGGCGCGGGGGACACGCTGACCGGCGTGCTCGCCGCCAGCCTCGCAACCGGGCAGGACCTGCGCGGTTCGGTACGCCGGGCCATGGCGGCCGCGGCCCTCGCGGTGACCCGCGCGGGCGCGCGCGATGGCATGCCCTCGGCGACCCGCATCGACGACTTCCTGCGCGACACGCGCTAACCCGTCGAACTGTCAGTACGTCAGCCCGCTATAGCGGGCTGACGTACTGACACGTTACGGGGCTTGGTGAACGGCGACGGGATCGGAGCCGGCGCTGTTCGCGCCTTCCTGGGCGGGCGCGGTCTGCGGGTCCTCCTTGGTGTTGGACTCCAGGAAGCGGAGCAACTCGACCGGGAACGGCAGGACGAGCGTGGAGTTCTTCTCCGCGGCGACCTCGACCACCGTTTCCAGCAGGCGCAGCTGCAGCGCCGACGGCGTCCTGGCCATCCTGGTGGCGGCCTGTGACAGCTTCTCCGACGCCTGCAGCTCGCCGTCCGCCGCGATGACGCGTGCGCGGCGTTCCCGCTCCGCCTCGGCCTGCCTGGACATCGACCGCTTCATCGTCTCCGGTAGCGAGACGTCCTTGATCTCGACCCGGTCGATGTGCACGCCCCAGTCGATCGCCGGGCTGTCGATCATCACCGCGAGTCCCTCGTTGAGCTTCTCCCGGTTCGACAGCAGGTCATCCAGGTCGCTCTTGCCGATGATCGACCGCAGCGACGTCTGGGCGACCTGACCGATCGCGTACAGGTAGTTCTCGACGTCGACGACCGCTCGTACGGGGTCGACGACCTTGAAGTACACGACCGCGTCGACGCGTACGGTCACGTTGTCACGCGTGATCCCGTCTTGTGCCGGGACCGGCATCGTGACGATCTGTAGGTTGACCTTCTGCAGCCGGTCCGCGATCGGCACGATCATCCGAAACCCCGGATCTCGTGGGTTGCCGACGACCCGGCCGAACCGGAACACGACGCCGCGCTCGTACTGGCGGAGTACCCGTACGCCGAGACCGAGCCAGCACAACGCGGCGACACACAACGCGATGAGCACATCGACGATGACCATGACGCTCTCCCACCCTCACTGCGGGTCGCGCCGAGCCCTCGTCACGCCTCCGTCCGCGCTCGGACACGGCGCCGACCTTGAAGACCTACACACCATGTTACGCGTGGGAGATAACAACGTCGACAACGTAGCCTTGAGCCTGGCTCTGTTGACGCGAGCGGAGGGACCGTGGACATCGACCCGTCGACCTTCAGCGCCGCGCTCGGGGCGCGGTGCGAGCCGATCTTCCGCGCGTTCTGGGAGCATCCGGCCGTTGCCGGCCTGCGCGACGGCTCGCTGCCCGCCGAGTGCGTGCGCCACTACGTGGCACAGGACCACCAGTACCTCACCGCGTTCATGCGCTGCTACGGCCTGGGCATCGCCCTCAGCCCCGACCGGGAATGGGTCGGATGGTTCCAGGACAACATCACGGCCCTCGCCGACGAGACCGAGCCGCACGAGGCGCTGTGCCGGGCGATCGGAGCGACATACGACGGCGTGCAGGCGCACCGACTTGCACCGACCGCGCAGGGCTACGTCGATCACATGATGGCGGCCGGGCACGACAGCCTGGCCGTCCTGCTCGCCGCGCTGCTGCCGTGCCCGTGGACCTACATCTGGGCCGCGGTGCGGTTCGTCGAGGAGACCCCGCCCGCGTCCGACCATCCGTTCGGGCAGTGGTGGCGGTTCTACGCCTCCGCCGACTGCCAGGCACTGCTCGAGAGCTTCCGGTCCCGCCTCGACCGGGTCGCCGTGGACGCCGGCGATTCCGAACGGCGGCGGATGGCCGCCGCGTTCGAGACGAGCTGCCAGTACGAGGCGCGGTTCTGGCAGATGGCCTGGACGCTGGAGGACTGGCCGGCGCACGCTTCCTGACCGGCCGAGGGCATCGGTGCGGACATGCGAAGGGCCCCGGCCGTAGCCGGGGCCCTTGCTGCGTCTGGGTGTCAGACCGAGCGGACGTTCTCCGCCTGCGGGCCCTTGGCGCCCTGCGTGACCTCGAACTCGACGCGCTGGTCATCATCCAGCGAACGGTAGCCATCGGCGGCGATCGCCGAGAAATGCACGAAGACGTCGGCGCCTCCGCCATCCGGTGCGATGAAGCCGTAGCCCTTCTCGCTGTTGAACCACTTCACACTGCCCTGGGCCATGTGCTCTCTTTCCTCGCGTACCAAGGATCGGCCGTATTGCCGATCCATCCGATTGCGGCCACGAACCCGTGCGTTGAGCGACAGGACCAAGGATGTGATGGCGAGGACGTAACGTCCACGATCACGCTCCGCGGACGTTCGAAAACGATCAGAGAACTGCAACCGAATACACAACACTAGCACGCGCGGGTACCCGCCGCCTAACGGTGCCCTTGTGTGGCAGAGTCTCCGGGTGGCACAGGCGAAGGACAAGAGTCGAGGAAGGGGTGGCTGTGTCGGGTCGGGCCGTACTCGTGACAGGCGCCGTGCGCGGCATCGGGCGTTCGATCGCCACGGCGTTCGCCGAGCAGGGTGACCGGGTGGCCCTGCACCACCGGGCAAACGCCGAGGGCGCCGAGGAGCTTCGCGGTGAGCTGGCCGGTAGCGGGCACGCGGTGGTCCGCGCGGAGCTGACCGACCCGGACGCGGTCCGTCCCATGGTCGACGAGGCCGCCGCGGCGCTCGGTGGCCTCGACGTGCTGGTGAACAACGCCGCGGTGATGGTGCACCACCAGGTCGAGGACTCGACCTACGAGGAGTGGCAGCGGGCCTGGCAGGACGTCGTCGGCACCAACCTGCTCGCTGCCGCCAACGTCACCTGGTGCGCCGTCCAGCACCTGCGCCAACGGCCGAACGCGCGGATCGTCAACGTGTCGTCGCGAGGCGCGTTCCGTGGCGAGCCGCACGCGCCCGCGTACGGGGCGAGCAAGGCGGGCCTGAACGCGTTCGGCCAGTCGCTCGCGAAGGCCCTCGGCCCGCTGGGTATCGCCGTCAGCTCGGTGGCACCCGGCTTCGTCGAGACCCGGATGGCGGGCGTGCAACTCACCGGAGAGCAGGGCGTGCGACGGCGGGCCGAGAGCCCGTTCGACCGCGTGGCCAGGCCCGAGGAGGTTGCGGCTGCCGTCGTCTGGCTCGCTTCATCCGAGGCGGAATGGGCGAGCGGTGCGGTGCTCGACCTCAACGGCGCGTCGTACCTGCGTACCTGATTCGATCAGCTGTACGGTGCGCTCATCGCGTTGAACAGGCTGTGCTGCGCGTCGTCCTGGCCCAGTGCCCAGGTGAAGACGCCGCGCAGGTTGTGCCCCTTGGCGTACCAGGCCCGCACCGAGATCGACCGGGGGTTCTCGTAGGTGACGAACGTCTTGGTCTCCTCGTTGAACAGCCACGGCGCCGCGGCGCGCGAGCTCCAGTGCTGCGACCATGCCGGGTCGCCCCGCAGCTTCGTCTTGATCGTCGTCCAGCTCGGCGCGCCCGTGCGCTTGACCACCGGCTGGTAGAGCCCGTCGTTGTCGGTCGAGGTGACCTTGAACGCCTCGGCGAAGTACGGCTGGCCCAGCACGATCTTGTCCGCCGGCACGCCGTGCCGCTCGAAGTACTCGACGGCCGTGACGACCGAGTTCCACCGCTTGATGACCGGAGGTGTGGGATCGGCCGGGTCCGGACGCATCGGCGCGTTGAAGCCCGCCACCGTCGAGAAACCGTTGCTGAGGTTGTACGTCATCAGGTTGACGAAGTCGAGGACGTGCCCGAGCTTACGCAGCTCGAAGCTCTCGTTCGGGTCGTACGGTCCCGCCGACTGCAGCCGCCCCGCGGGGATCGCCGCGGCGAGAATCGTGTCCTCGCCGCGCTCCCGAGCGACCGCGTCGAGCGCGTGCCTGAACTCGCGGGCGAGGAGCGTGAAGTTGCGCCTGTCCTCGGGCCGGTACGTCAGCTCGGGCGGGCCGCCGGATACCGGGAACTCCCAGTCGAGGTCGATGCCATCGACGACATCGCCGTACTTGCCGAAGAACAGGTCGATGCACGAGTCGACCAGACGCTGCCGCGACTTGTGCGTCAGCGCCGCGTCGGAGAACCCGGTGGCTCCCCAGCCGCCGATCGAGATCTCGACGCGCAGCTGGGGGTGCTGCTCCTTCAGCTCGCCGAGTGCCGCGAGTTTCTTCTCGTCCCGGTCCCCGTGGGGCAGGACGCAGCGTCCGCTGTCGTCGATCTTCGCGAACGAGTAGAGGATGTCGGTGAGCCGGTCCGCCGGCAGGTCCGACACCGGGACGCCGCTCCAGGCCGGGTAGTACCCGGCGACCACGGCGTCGGGCGCGCCGTTTCGGTCCGGAGGACCGGCCATCGCCGTCCCGCTCCCGCTGAGAGCGAGCGCCATGCCCGCTCCCAGCACGATCGCCGCACGCCGTATCGATCGCATCATCATCGGACTCCTAGTTGCTCGTACGGGTCCAGCCGTCGGCCTCGAACGCGTTCCTGTCGTCGGGGCGAGCGCCGTTGAACAGCACGGCGCCGTCGGCGCTCCAGGCGCGCACGCCGTCCACGTAGACACCGCGGCCCTCGTAGAGCGTGTCGGTCGCGTAGCGCCAGCGCAGGTCGGTCACCCGGCCGGGTAGCTCGGCGCTGGCCTTGGCCCACCGCTTGCCCTCGTACCCGGAGAACTCGCCGTCGCTCGACCAGGTGTACGGCCCGGCGCGCAGGTCGATCGGCACGGCCTTCCACGTGTCACCGCCATCGGTGGAGGCCTCGAGGCTGCCGATGTCGTAGCCGCTCTCGGTGTCGTACCAGAGGTCGAACGACAGACGGCCGCCGTCCGCGGGGACGTCGAGCGGGAGCCGCAGCGTCGAGGTGCGCAGGTCGCCCATCCCGGCGTACCACGCGTCCGAACCCTTCGCCGGCTTCACCGGCAGAGCCCGCGCGAGGTCGCGTGCGACCGCGCGGCGGGACGGGTTGTTGCTGCCCCAGTCGCGAGTGGGGTGCACCCGGTTGGCGAGCAGGATGACGAACGAGTGCGTCGTCGGGTCGATCACGATCGACGGGCCGGTGTAGCCGGTGTGGCCCGCGGTCACAGGCGTGGTCAGCGCGTCCATGTACCACCGTTGCGACAGCTCGAAGCCCAGCCCGTGCTGGTTGCCCGGGAACTTCTCGTTGAAGTTCGTCAGCAGCGACCGGACGGAGTCACGGCTCAGGATGCGGGCATGGCCGTACCGGCCGCCGTTGAGGATCGTCTGCGCGAGCACCGCCATGTCATGGGCAGTGGAGAACATGCCGGCGTGGCCGGCGACCCCGCCGAGGCAGTACGCGTTCTCGTCGTGCACGGTGCCCCACACGATGCCGCGGTCGGTCCACGGCTGGTACTCGGTCGCCGCGATGCGCGGCTTCAGCTTGGCCGGCGGGTTGTACATCGTGTCGTCCATCCCGAGCGGTCCGGTGATCCGCTTGTGCACCACCGTGTCCAGGGACTTGCCGGTGACCGTCTCGATGACCTCCTGCATCGTCATCATGTTGATGTCGGAGTAGATGTATCGGGTGTCCGGCGGAGCCTGCGGTTTGGTGGCGTTGACCGCTGCCCACCGCTCGGCGTTCGTGTCGTAGGAGCACAGCGAGGGCGACGGATCCGGCCGCAGTCCGGAGGTGTGGGTGAGCAGGTTGCGGATGGTGATGTCGCCCTTGCCCTTCTGGGCGAACTCGGGGACGTACGACGCCACCGGCGCGTTGAGGTCGATCTGGCCGCGCTGGATCATCTGGACCGCCGCGATCGACGTGAAGAGCTTGGAGATCGAGGCGAGGTCGAAGATCGTGTCCTTCCTCGCTGGGATCCACTCGTTGCGGGGCAGCTCGGTCGCCTCACCGGTGTCGGCGTCGTAGCTCGCGTAGCGCAGCGCGTAGCCGACGGCCTCGTGACTCGCGATGACGCCGTCGTGCGCGGCGATCTCGACTGCCCCGGCGTACTCCGGATGGTTCGGCGAGGGCTTGAGGTACTGCGCGATGGAGTCACGCAGCTGGTGCACGTACTGGGGGACAAGGCCCGCCTCGCGCGCCGTGCCGTAGTGCAGCCGCGTTCCCGGAGTGAAGTGGACGTCGTCCGCGGTCACCGTCGGCGGGCCCTCCTTGCTGGCCGCGAACGCCGGCGCCGGTCCGGCGACCAGCGCGGTCGCCGTCGCGCCCGCTGCAATGAGTACGCCAACGCCACGTGCACTGAACTTACCCATGGCCGTGCACCTTCCGGTAGATGAGGTACTTTTCGCGGGTTCGCCGGAACTCGGCGAGTTCCTCCTGCCAGCCGGCGACGACCTGGTCGGCGTTCTTGCCGGCGTTGATGGCCTTTCGTACGTGGTCGGAGCCGGTGAGGTTGTCGATCCAGTTGTCGGAGCGCCAGTCGAAGTCCTTGGCGTACAGGTCCTTGGCGGTGATGATCATCGCCAGGGCGGTGTGGATGGCGCGGAACCGCTCGC
>JBOHBN010000230.1:0-7958 GCA_050698355.1 Streptosporangiales bacterium
CGCACCACGGATGATGACACGCGAATTGCGCCGTCAATCACAGAGGGTGAATCATTGCAGGTCAGACCTGGTGGGGCGGGTGGGACTCGAACCCACGACCAACGGATTATGAGTCCGCTGCTCTAACCGGCTGAGCTACCGCCCCTGGGGCCTACGGCCACCGAGGGGCACGCTACCGAAAGGGGCGCTCGGTGCCGTGCCCGGCGTCCGCCAGAAGGCGCCACCTCGGCGGCGAAGGGAAGATTGCTCCCGCGACTGGACTCGAACCAGTAACCCTTCGGTTAACAGCCGAATGCTCTGCCGATTGAGCTACGCGGGACCGCGCAGGGGACACCCTCGTTTGCATGTGTCCCCTCAGGGCATAGGTTAGCGCACCGGGGGCAAGGTGCCCTCGACGACCCATCGAGGAGGGCCAGGATGCGTTACAAGGTGACGTTCGCCGTAGGGATCGCCGTCGGGTACGTGCTCGGTGCCCGCGCCGGGCGGGAGCGTTACGAGCAGATTGTACGGATGGGTCAGTCCTTCGTGGAGAACCCATCGGTCCAGGAGACCGCTGGACTCGTCGGGGCGAAGGCAACCGACCTGATGGGGCAGACCAAGCGCAGGGTGACGGACAAGGTCGGCGAGAAACTGCCGTTCGTGCACTCCGGCGAGAGCGACGCGTATAGCCCGCAGAACGGTAGGAAGCGCCCGTAGCCGGCTAGCCGATCGCACCGTACTGCCGGAGCACCTCGACGGCGTGCGGTAGCCGCTTGACCGCCGCACGAAAGTCCCGCGGCCGGGCGATGTCGTGCGCGTTCGCCCGGATGTACGCGCGGACAGCGGCATCCCACCGCTTCGCACCGGCGCGGCGGCGTGCCTCGAAGAGCATGGTCGCGCCCTGATCGTAGACGCCGACGCCGTACAGCTTCGGCCGCTTTGCCCAGTACGCCATCGGTGCGCCGACGTGGTCACGCGCGAACTCCGGTACGGGTTGCGGCGTCCGGTAGCCCTTGGCCCACCCGTCGGCCAGCCCCTGCGCGTACTGGGCGAACGACTCGTCGAGCCACGGATCGCGGGCCTGATCGTTCCCGACGAGCCCGTAGAACCACATGTGCGCGAGCTCGTGCCCGACCAGGCCGCCCTGGGCGACCGCCTGCGGCGAGCTGTCGCCGTAGAAGATCGCGCCGGGGAACTCGATGCCGGTCGTGTGCGGGATGATCGTCACCCACAGGTTCCGGTACGGGAACCGCCCGAAGTGCCTCTGCAGCCGCGGGATCTCATGCGCGATCTTGTCGAGCCAGCCGTCCGCACCGGTGCTCGCGGCGTGCTCGTCGATGCCGAGGTGCACCCGCACGCCAGCGACGGTGCGCGTCCGCGTGCTGTAGTCCCCCACGCTCACGGCCACGTTGCGGACCGCGTCCGCCGCGAACCGGTGCCGGCGCGTTCCCGGCCGCGGCCCCTTGGACACACCGACCGCGGTGCCGGTGCCGAGCACAGCGTCGCCGCTGGGCGCCACCACACTGAGCTTCAGCCGGAACGCCTCGCTGCCCTGCATCTCGCCGAACACGTCGCTCGCCGGCTCGGTCATCCAGCCGTACCCGTGCTCCCATGCGAGCACAGGAAACGCCGACGCGAACCACATCTCGCCCTTGCCGTTGGTACGGACGCGTTCGCTGCCTCCGTGCGCCATCCGAACGGTGAACGACAGCCGGGTGGTGACCGCGTCGCCCGCCGACACGCACCGGCGCAGCGGTACGAGGATCATGGTGCCCGGAGCATCAGCGGGGGCACCCTTCCGCTTGGGGCGGGGGCGAACCTTGTGGCCGTCGACCGTCACCCGCCGCACCCGCAGGGAGCCGCCGTAGCGGGCGATGCTGGGCTTGTTCGGCCACGCGCGGAACCGCAGCGGTCCGCACACCCGCGTGTCAGGGGTGAACCGCACCTTCTCCACACCACGCACCGACCGGTGATCGCGGGCCACGTCGTACGACAACCGCACCACCGGCCGGTCGGACCAGGGCTCGTGGGCAGCAGGCGTCGACCCGCGGTCTCGTGGCGAGGTCCGCGAATCACCGGGGGTGCACCCGGCCAGCGCCGTCGCGACCGCCACGAGCACCAGCGCGACGATCGCCCCGCTCCCCCGCACCCGACCGTTCACGGCTCACGCACCGGTCTGGTCACGGATGGTGGCGAGCACGTCCTCGGCCGCCCTGCGCACGTTCGGGTCGGCCGGGTCCAAGCCACGATCGAACACCAGCGACCAGCTCAGCTCCTCGGCGTCGGGGCGCCTACGGGCGACGATGCGCACCCCACGCTGCCCGTCGAGCCATACCCGCTCGTTCACCACGATGCTCGCCGTCACCCGCTCCTGCACCACCTCGGGCAGCAGGCCCGGCTGGTCGACGGCGTACGTGCGGGCGCGCCGCTCGCCGAGTACGCGCAGGTGCAGCTCGGACTCCGACCACTCGGCCTGCTCGACGCGCTCCCAGCCGATGCGCTCGTAGCCCTCGCCTGCGGGGACGTGCAGGGCCTGGTCGGTGGCGACGAGGTGACCGCTACCGCTGGACACGGCCGAGAGCATGCGCTCGCGGCGGTGCAGCGCCAGCTTGTCTCGGACCTCGGTTGGGAGCCGACCGCGACCTAACACGCCTCACATTCTCCCCGAGACGCCGCTCAGCCCTGCGTGGGACGGTCAGGTGAGGTAGTCGCGCAGCTGGTCGGCGCGGCTGGGGTGGCGCAGCTTGGCCAGCGACTTGGCCTCGATCTGGCGGATCCGCTCCCGGGTCACGCCGAACGCCCGGCCGACCTCCTCGAGGGTGTGCATGTGCCCGTTGGTCAGCCCGTACCGCATCCGCACCACGCCCGCCTCGCGCCAGCTGAGCCCTTGCAGCATCCGGTCGACCTGGTCCTGCATGAGCAGGAACGACGCCGCCTCGAGCGGTACGACGGCGTCGGTGTCCTCGATGAAGTCACCGAGCGAGCTGCCGTCCTCCTCCCCGATCGGCAGGTGCAGGGACAGCGGGTCCTGCGCAAGCTTGCGCAGCTCGAGCACGCGTTGGACGGTCAGCTCCATCCGGGCGGCCAGCTCCGCGGGCGTGGGATCGCGGCCGAGCTGCTGGACGAGCTGGCGCTGCACCCGCATCAGCTTGTTGATCACCTCGACCATGTGCACGGGGATCCGGATCGTACGGGCCTGGTCGGCGATCGCGCGGGTGATCGCCTGCCTGATCCACCAGGTCGCATACGTCGAGAACTTGTAGCCCCGCGCGTAGTCGAACTTCTCCACCGCGCGCACCAGCCCCAGGTTGCCCTCCTGGATCAGATCGAGGAAGGACAGGCCGCGACCCAGGTAGCGCTTGGCGATCGATACGACCAGGCGGAGGTTCGCCTCGAGCAGGTGGTTGCGCGCGGCGCGTCCGTCGTCGGACAACCACGCGTAATCCGCGCGCAGAGCGGGGTCGAGCCCGGCAGCAGCCAGCTTCTGCTCGGCGAACAGACCGACCTCGATGCGCTTGGCGAGGTCGACCTCCTGCTCGGCGGTGAGCAACCGTACCCTGCCGATCTCGCGCAGGTACGTGCGGGTCGAATCGGCGCTCCGGACCGCCCGCTCCGCGCGCGCATCGTCTGCCGACAGCTCGTCGTCGAGGTCGTCGACCACGTCGATCGGGGCAGGTGACTCCTCGTCGTCGGCGAGGTCGCTGGCGGCCTCGGCCAGCTCCTCCGGGGTGGGGTCGGCCTCGACGGCATCGCCCGTGACCAGCGCGTGGGCCGGCTCCGGCGCAGGGGCGAGGAGCCCCGCGCGACCGTCCACCCGCGGTCTGGCGGTATCGAAGTGGGGAACCGCGGCCTGGCTCACGCGATCCAGTGTGACAACACTTCGCCGATGTCGCGGGTGATTAAGGGTTAGGTCTCACGAGACGTACGGTCAGCGTCACAGTCCGCTCAGCGACTCGCGCAACGTGGCCCGGCGGCGTTCGAGGCCGACGAGCTGGCCGAACATCTTGTTGTAGTCCTCCGGCTGCTCCAGCGGGTTCAGCCGCTGCAGCTTGCCTTTCATCTCCGCGACGTGCCGGGTGACGGCGAGCTCCTCCAAGCGGGTCAGGACCTCGCGCACGTACCGGTCGTCGGGTTCGTCCCGGCCGGTCTCCAGCGGCTCGACAGCGAGCTGGGCGATCAACACCTGGACCCGCTCGTCGGCCGCCTTGTCGGTCAGCTGGCGCACCCACTCCGCGCCTCCCTGCGTGCTCGCGGCACCGCCCACCGCCGCGATCGCGTCACGCACCGCGGCGTACGCCGGGTGGGTGAACACCTCGGCGGGCAGGTCGTCGAACATCGGACCGATGAGCGCGGGGCGCTGTACGGCCAGCTTGAGACCCTGCCGCTGGACGTGCAGCCGCGGGTCGCGCGGATCGGGCAGCGCCTGGCGCCGCGGCCGTTCGGCACGCCCCGCCGGATCCTCGTCCGCCCGCTTCTTGGCGTTGCCCCGGGCGCGTGCGGCGGCCTCGGTCACGCGGCGCAACACGAACCGCTCGTCCAGCAGCCCCAGCCACCTGTCCAGGTTGACCGCATACCGCTGCCGCAGCCCGGTGTCGCGGATGTGGGCGACTATCGGCGCCGCCTCGTCGAGGGCGTGCAACCTGCCCTCTTCGGTCCCCAAGTCGTAACGGTCGACGACGCTGCGCACCGCGAACTCGAACAGCGGCACCCGCCGTGCGACCAGGTCGCGCACGGCGCCGTCGCCCTGCCGCAACCGCAGGTCGCACGGGTCGAGACCCTCGCGCTGCACCGCCACGAACGTCTGCGTGACGAACTCCTGGTCGAGCTCGAAGGCCCGCAGCGCGGCCTTCTTGCCGGCCTCGTCACCGTCGAAGGTGAAGATCACCTCCCCGCGGTACGCGTCAGAGTCCATCAGCAGACGCCGCAGCACCTTGATGTGGTCTCCGCCGAACGACGTGCCGCAGGTGGCCACGGCGGTCGGCACGCCGGCCAGGTGGCAGGCCATCACATCGGTGTAGCCCTCCACGAGCACGGCACGCTGCTCGCGGGCGATGTCACGCTTGGCGAGGTCGACCCCGTACAGCAGGTGCGACTTCTTGTAGATGGGGGTCTCCGGCGTGTTGAGGTACTTGGCCTCGATCCGGTCGTCGTCGTGGATCCGTCGGGCGCCGAACCCGACGACGTCGCCTGCGAGGTCGCGGATCGGCCACAGCAGGCGCCCGACGAACCGGTCGATCAGCCCGCGCTGGCCCTGCCTGCCGAGGCCACCGGTGACGAGCTCCTCGTCGGTGAACCCGCGCCCGCGCAGGTGTCGGACCAGGGCGTCCCAGGACCTGGGGGCATACCCCACGCCGAACCGCTCCGCGACCTCCCTGTCGAACCCGCGCTCCTGCAGGAACGTCCTGGCCGGTGCCGCTTCCGCCCCGCCCAGCTGGTCGGCGTAGAAATCCGCCGCCGCGACGTGGGCCTCCACCAGCCGCGTGCGGCGCCCGTGCTCACGGTTCGGCGCGGCACTGCCCTGCTCGTAGCGCAGCTCGACGCCCGCGCGCCTCGCCAGCCGCTCGATCGCCTCGGCGAACTCGAGGTGCTCGATCTTGCGGACGAACGAGATGACGTCGCCGCCCTCCTGGCAGCCGAAGCAGAAGTACACCCCGCGTGCAGGGCTGACGTGGAACGACGGCGTCTTCTCGTCGTGGAACGGGCAGAGGCCCTTCAGCGAACCGCCGCCCGCGCCCCGCAACGCGACGTGGTCGCGCACGATGTCGGCGATCGGCGAGTGCTCGCGTACGACGGCAATGTCCGCATCCCGTATCCGACCAGCCACGCCCGCGAGTGTACGCACCGCCGCCGACGCCGCCGTGGCCGCTGGGTTGTCAGAACCTCAGGGGCTACAGCACAGTGAGGTTCTGACAACGTCGCTCAGCCGGCGGACGGGCTGTCGATGCCGCGCGGCAACCGGTCGCGGTCCCAGTCGAGCTCGCGTACGGCCGCGTCGAAGGCGTACCTATCGGTCATGCCCGCAACGTACGCGACGGCAGCGCGTACGGCCGCCGAGGATCCTGGCGGCGCCGGGGCCGGCTCGGGCAGAACGTGCGGGTGCGCGGCGTAGTGCTCGACCAGCGCGCAGAGCACCGACACCACAGCGGCGCTCTGCGCCTGCGACTCCGGCCGGGCGTAGATGCGCTTGTAGTTGAACGCCCGCAGGCCGGCGAGCAGCGCAGCGGGCTCGTCGCGCATGCCGACCACACCAGTGGCGCTGGCGCAGTCGACGACCGCGTGGATGAACGTCTCCAGCTGCTGGCCGCGGGTGCGACCGCAGCCGCGGGCGACCTCGTCCGGTAGGTCCGCGAGGCGCACGACGCCCGCGTGCACGGCGTCCTCCAGATCGTGCGCGCTGTACGCGATCCGGTCGGCCCAGCTCACCACCGAACCCTCCGGCGTGGCCGGCGCCGGGCGGGACCACGAGTGGTTGCGGATCCCGTCGAGGGTCTCCCGGCACAGGTTCAGCGGCGCGAGCACCACGTCGGCGCCCCACACGGCGTGGTCGTACCCCTCGGGCACGTACGAGTCGAACGCGATCTCGCTCGCATGACCTCCGGGCCCGTGCCCGCAGTCGTGTCCGAGCGCGATGGCCTCGGTCAGCGCGACGTTAAGGCCGGTCGCCCGTGCGATGCTCGCCGCGACCTGGGCCACCTCCAGCGCGTGCGTCAGCCGTGTGCGCTGATGGTCCGCGGGGAAGACGAACACCTGTGTCTTGCCGGCGAGCCGACGGAACGCCGCGGAGTGCAGGACGCGGTCGCGGTCGCGTTCGAAGCAGGTGCGCTCCTGGTCCGGCTGCTCTGGCCGCACCCGGTCACCGGCGTCGTTCGCTCGCGTCGCACCCCCGGCCAGGAGCCGTTCCTCGAGATCCTCGCGGGCCGCGCGACCGTTCGGCTGCGCAGGCGTCAGCAGTGCTTCCGCCTCGCTGTGCGCGGTGACGATTCCGTCCCGTGCCGCGTACCCGGCCATCGTCGCCGCCCACGCACGCGAGCGGTCGGCCGCGCGTGCGTCCGAGAAATCGGGTGTCATAGCACCAGGATCCCCGGACGCACCGACACCCGCGTCACGCCACGGCGGCGCGACCCGCCTCCAGCCGCGCCACGGGGACGCGGAACGGCGAGCAGGACACGTAGTCGAGGCCGACCTCGTCGAAGAAGTGCACCGACTCGGGGTCGCCGCCGTGCTCGCCGCACACGCCGAGGTGGATGTCGGGCCGCGTGGCGCGGCCTTCCTCAATCGCGATCCGTACGAGCCGGCCGATGCCTTCCCGGTCGAGGGTCTCGAACGGCGACACCCCGAACACACCTTTCTCCAGGTACTGGGTGAAGAACGAGCCCTCCACGTCGTCGCGGCTGAAGCCCCAGCCGGTCTGCGTGAGGTCGTTCGTGCCGAACGAGAAGAAGTCGGCGGACTCGGCAATCTGGCCCGCGGTGAGCGCCGCGCGGGGCAGCTCGATCATCGTGCCGATCGGGATGCCGAGGCTGACGCCGTGCCGCTCCTCGACCTCGCCGATCACCCGGGCGCTCTCATCGCGGGTGATCTCCAGCTCCTGGACCGCACCGATCAGCGGGATCATCACCTCAGGCTGCGGGTCCTTGCCCGCCGTACGCAGCTCCGCGGCCGCCTCGGCGATCGCGCGCACCTGCATCGCGAACAGGCCGGGGACGGCGATGCCGAGCCGTACACCGCGCAGACCGAGCATCGGGTTCTGCTCGTGCAACCGGCGTACCGCGGCGAGCAGCGTCTGTTGCCGGGATACGTCCTCGCCCCGCTCCTTGCCGAGCGCAACCTCGACCGACAGGTCGGTGAGGTCGGGCAGGAACTCGTGCAGCGGCGGGTCGATGAGGCGTACGGTCACCGGTAGGCCGTCCATGGCGGCGAAGATGCCCTTGAAGTCGTCGCGCTGGAGCGGCTCGAGCGCGTCGAGCGCGTGCTGCCGC
>JBOHBN010000231.1:0-22170 GCA_050698355.1 Streptosporangiales bacterium
CGCGCCGACCGCCCGGGTGCGCCGCGCACCGGCCGTGGTGGCCTGGATCGTCGCGAGCACCTGCGGCACCATCATCGCGGCCGCCGCGCCCTGCACGATGCGGGCGGCGATGAGCAGGCCGGGACTCGGTGCGAGCCCGCACAGCAGGCGGGTCAGCGTGAACGCGGCCATGCCCACCATGAACATCCGCCGCCGCCCGAACTGGTCGCCGAGCCGCCCGCCGAGCACGAGCAGCAACGCGTACGCGATGCCGTACCCGGAAACCACGAGTTGGAGGGCGGACGCCGACGCATGGAGGTCGGCCTCGATGGCAGGCAGCGCCACGTTCACGATGAAGAAGTCGACGGTGCCGAGGAAGGCGCCGAGCAGGACGGTGACCAGGGCGAGCAGGTCGCCGCCGGATCGCGGCCGCGGTGCTCGACTCGTCGAATATGGGAGCTGAGTGGTAGTCAGCGTTGTTGTCATGTCACTGACGATGCGCCGATCCCGAACCTGGTACCGAGAGCCTGGTTATCCAGGTACCAGCAACACCTGGCAACCGCCTGGGTAGCGCGCGATAGTGGCATGGTGACAGCCGTGACTGCGTGCCCCGTCGCCCTTCCGCGCTCCGCTCCTCGCTGGGTCCTCACGTGGCCGCGGTCGCGCTCGTGGGCCGCTGCGATGCTCTCGCGGAAGGGCTCCTCATGACTCTGCAAGCCCGGGTACTGCACGCCGTACCGGACGTCGAGGCCCCTGCAGACAGCGGGGCAGCGCCGCGGGACGCCGCGCGGATCCGGCGCAGGGAGCTCGGGGCGTTCCTGCGCAGCCGCCGCGAGCGCATCACGCCCGACCAGGTGAGCCTGCCGCCGGGCGGCAGGCGCCGCACGCCCGGGCTGCGCCGCGAGGAGGTCGCGCTGCTGGCCGGCGTCGGCGTCACCTGGTACACGTGGCTGGAGCAGGGGCGCGACATCAACGTCTCCGAGCAGGTGCTCGACGCCGTCGCCCGCACGCTGCTCTTCGACGCGCACGAGCGGGCGCACCTGTTCACGCTCGCGGGCACGTCGCCGCGTTCTGCGAGCTCGGACGACCCGGACATCTACCCGACTGCGCAGCCGGTGCTGGACAAGCTCGATCCCTACCCGGCCTGCGTGCAGAACGCGAGGTACGACGTGCTCGCGTACAACCGCGGGTACGAGGCGCTGTTCCCCGAGATCGCGACCGTGCCGGCGGACGAGCGCAACTGCCTGTGGCTCTCGTTCACGAGCCAGCAGTGGCGGGAGCGGGTCGTCGACTGGGACTACGCGGTCGGCCGGATGGTCGCGATGTACAGGTCTGCCATGGCGGAGTTCATCGCCGAGCCGACCTGGAAGTGCCTGGTGAAGCGGTTGCGGCAGGCGTCACCGGAGTTCGTCGCCGTGTGGGAACGCCACGAGGTGACCGAGCCGGAGACGCGGGCCAAGCGGTTCAAGCTCCCCGGCCACGGCGTGCTGGAGTTCCAGCACTCGGTGCTGTGGCTCGACCGCCGGATGGGCACCCGGCTCACCGCGTACATCCCGTCCGACGAGCAGACGCGGCTCACCATCGACTCCCTCCTTTGATGGCCCAGCTAGGCGTCGCGGTGCACCGTGTCAGGAGAGAAGGCCGGTAGGCAGACCGAGAGGTACTCCGCGCCCTCGGGACCTGGCGAGCTGTACCGCACCCACTCCCCCGCCGCCGCATGCAGCGTCGTGCCAGCTGGGACGGTGGTGGGCCCGTCCGCGTGCTCCACGACGAGCTCTCCCGCGAGGACGATCGTGTACTCGTCGAACTCCGGGCGCTGGCCGGGCTCGGACCAGCCGGACGGGCTCTTCATGTGCGCGATGCTCACCCGCTCGTCGCCGGTGTTGACCCGGCCGACGTGCTCGTCGATCGTCTTCGGTGGCGTCCCCGCCGCGGTGACGCGGCTCGGCGTCTCGATGATTCGTGCCATACCCGGGACTGTACCGGCGGCCGGCCAGCGCCAGGACGCGTAGCCTGGGCTGGAAGGCTGTGCCAGGCGGAGGACATGGACGGTCCCAGATGAACGGGAACGGTTGGTCGCCCTCGGGAGAGGACTCGGAGGGCTGGTACGGCCAGGTGCCGCCGGAGCAGCGGCGCCCGACGATCCCGCCGTACGACCCGCCGCCACCGCCTGAGCCACCCGCCGAGCACGAGCCGCTGCCCACCTACCGCGGGTATCAGGCGTACCAGCAGCCGTACGGCTACCAGCAGACGCCTCCGTACCCGGCGCCCGGCCCGTACCAGCAACTGGGCTATACGACGCCGCCCGCCGCGCGGTCCCCGCTCGCGATCGCGACGCCGCTGGACTGGGTGCTGATGGTGTCGGGCCTGATCGTGCTCGCGGTGAGCTTCCTGCCCTGGTACCACATCAGCAGCGTGTTCGGCGGCACGCTCGCCAGCGAGAACGCCTGGTCGAGCGCGTCGGCTCTGGTGCCGCTGCTCGCGTTCGCCGTGCTCGTCGCCCGGCTGGTGCACCTGCTGGTCGGCGGCAAGCCCGCCGCCACGAACACGCTGCTGTGCCTGATCCTGTCCGGCCTCGCCGCGGTCGGCGCGTTCGCGTCGTTGTTGCGCGTGCTCCTTGCCGCGCGGGCGATGGGCGACGTCGGACCGCTCGGCGGCCTGCCCACGATGACGCTCACGGTCCAGCCGGACGTCGGGCTGGTCCTGGCGCTCGTCGTCACACTCGCGCAGGTCGTCATCGCGGTCGTCACGTTCGCGCAGGAGCGGACCGTTCCCGGCTAGAGCGAGACGATCTCCAGGTCGAGCGCGGAGTTGGCCGGGATGTCGAGCTCGGAGGGCGCGGCGTCGCGCGCGACGAGTTCCACGCCGAGCGAGGCCACCATCGCCCCGTTGTCGGTGCACAGCCGCGGTCTCGGCACTCGCAGGCGGATGCCCGCGGCCGCGCACCGTTCCTCGGCGAGCGCGCGGAGCCGGGAGTTCGCCGCCACGCCGCCGCCGAGTACCAGGTCATCCACGCCGTGCGCCTGGCACGCCGCCACCGCCTTGCGGGTGAGTACGTCGACGACCGCCTCCTGGAAGGACGCGGCAACGTCCGCCACGGGTACGGGTTCGCCGGCCCGTTCGCGGCCCTCGACCCAGCGCGCCACCGCGGTCTTGAGACCGGCGAACGAGAAGTCCAGCGTCCCGTCGTTCGCCTTGCCGCGCGGGAAGTTGATCGCTCGCGGGTCGCCGTCACGTGCCGCCTTGTCGACCGGCGGGCCGCCGGGAAACGGCAGGCCGAGCACGCGGGCGACCTTGTCGTACGCCTCCCCCGCAGCGTCGTCGACCGTGCTGCCGAGCGGCGCGACGGTGCGCTCCTTGCCGTGCGCGATGAACAGCGACGAGTGCCCGCCCGACACGAGCAGCGCCACGCACGGGTCCGGCAGCTCCCCGTGTTCCAGCCGGTCGACCGCGACGTGCGCGGCGAGGTGGTTGACGCCGTAGAGCGGCTTGCCGAGCGCCAGCGCGTACGCCTTCGCGGCCGCGACCCCGACCAGCAACGCTCCGGTGAGGCCGGGGCCCGCGGTGACGGCGACCGCGTCCACGTCCCGCAGGGCCAGGCCCGCGTCGGCGGCAGCCCGGTGCATGGTCGGCACCATCGCTTCCAGGTGGGCGCGGCTCGCGACCTCCGGCACGACCCCGCCGAAGCGCGCGTGCTCGTCGACGCTGCTCGCGACCGCGTCGGCGAGCAGCGTGGTGCCCCGTACGATCCCGACGCCGGTCTCGTCGCAGGACGTCTCGATGCCGAGCACGAGCGGCACATCGCGGTGATCATGAAACATGCTCGTAGTCATGGCTACGCCGACCTTTCATGATCACCCGGGTGGGTAGGGACGTCTTCCCGCCGCCGCAGCAGCAACGCGTCGGTGCCGTCGGCGTAGTAGCGGCGCCGTACGCCGGCACGCTCGAAACCCGCGCGGGTGTAGAGCCCAAGGGCGGGTTCGTTGTCGGCACGCGCCTCGAGCAGCACGGTGCCGCAGCCCTCCGCAGTGGCCCGGTCGAGCAGCTCGCCCAGCAGCGTCCGCCCGAGACCGCCGCCCTGCGCCTCCGGGGCGACGGCGAGGGTCAGCACGTCCGCCTCGCCGGGACCGACCAGCAGGCCCGCGTACCCGGTGAGCGCCCCACCGCGCTCGGCGATGAGGTACTGCCGGGTCTCCCGCTGCGCCAGCTCGCCCCAGAACGCCTCGGGGCTCCACGCGTCGTGCGGGAAGAGTCGTCGCTCCAGGTCGGCGACCGTCTCGATGTCCCACCAGCGCATGGGCCGCAGCCGTACCTCGTCGTCGACTGCGTTCATGCGGGCAGCACTCGCTTGCGCGCGCCGGGTGCGCGGGCGTCGGGGCGCCGCAGGTACAGGGGCAGCGGGTCGAGCAGCGTGCCGCCGGACCGCAACCGTTCGACGGTCAGGTCGGCGAGCGCGGACGCGCTCGGGTACACCGGCTCCTGCGCGCCGGGGAACGCGTCGAGGTAGAGCTGGCCGCCGTTGCCGACGACCGGTTCCGGTGTGGCGACGTCGGCGGGCCGGTCGACCGCCGGTTCGGTGCGCGGCGTACGAGCGTCGGCGTACCGCGCCCAGTACACCTCCTTGCGGCGCGCGTCCGTCGCGACCACGAACGGGCCCGCCGCGCCGTGCTGCCACGCGAGCACGTCCAGCGTGCACACCCCGTGCAGCGGCACGCCCAGCACATCGCCGAACGCACGGGCACTCACGATGCCGACCCGCAGCCCGGTGAACGGCCCGGGCCCGACGCCGACCGCGACATCGGTGAGGTCACCGGGGGTCACACCGGCGGTGGCGAGAGCCTGGGCGATGCCGGGCGCGAGTAGCTCGCCGTGCTGCCCGCCCACGACGGTGGACTCGGTGAGCACGTGTTCACCATCGTGCAGCGCAACCGTGACGGCCGGGGTCGCGGTATCCAGGGCGAGCAAGAGCACCCCGGAAGGCTAGCGATACGGAACGGACCGCCGTCGCCGACCCGTACCCGATCGCCGCACGCGACGGCGCTCCGTCAGACCAGGTGGACCGAGACGCCGAGTACCTGGGCGGAAGCGCGCGCAAGTCGAGCGTCGGCGGTGACGAGCTCGGCGCCGAGACGCTGAGCAAGAACGACGTACAGCGCATCGCGGATGGCGACGTTGGCGCGCAACGACCACGCACCTTCCAGTAGTGGCGCACACGGATACCGGGTGATCGGCGCACGGGCGAGCTGGCGCAGTCGTTGCGGTACGAGCGAGGCATCGTCCGGATCATCACGAGCGATCCGAGCAAGCGCGGATAGGACCTCGGCGTCAAGATGTGCCGGCGCTGCCGCCGCTCGTCCTCGTAGCTCATCGGCTGCTCGCTTGCCCGCCTTGGTGCGGCGCACAAGCTCGACAGCCGCGGCTGCGTCAACGACGACCGGCACCGCTGGCGAGTTCTTGGTCTGCCTCGTCACGAGCTGCGTCGAGGGCCCCCGCCGCCGGATGTTCGCTGGCCGCTTCGGGGAGCTGCTCCAGATCGTCCAGCCACTCGTCCATGGTCGGGAGCGCCGTGTGGTCGGCGAGTACGGAAACCGCATAGGCGCGCAGGCTCATGCCGTGCTGCGCTGCGCGACGGGCCAGGACGGCATGGACGCGCTCGGGCACATCGCGAATGTTCATGTCCACCAGACGATGGTAGCAGACTGCTACCATCGTGCCGCAACGAACGAACGGGCGGGACGGGGAGTGTCGGCTGAACGGGTTCAGCCTGCGGCGAGCGCGCGCAGGTCGACGTCGCTCCACCGGGCGCCGACGGCGGTGACCCGGACGGTACGGGTGTCGCCCGCGGCGTCACCGCTCGGCCGGCCGATGACGACCTCCAGCCGGTCGTCGGTCAGCTCCTCCACCAGGCCCTCACCCCACTCGACCACGGTGACCGACTCGTCCAGCGCCGCGTCCAGGTCGAGGTCGTCCACCTCGGCGACACCGCCGAGCCGGTACGCGTCCACGTGCACCAGCGCGGGGCCCGCGGCGTTCGGTTCGTGCACCCGCGCGATCACGAACGTCGGTGAGGTCACCCGGCCGCGGACGTCGAGATCCGCGGCGAGCCCCTGGACCAAAGTCGTCTTACCGGCACCGAGGTCGCCGGCGAGCACCACCAGGTCGCCCGCGCCCACCAGCGCGGCGAGGCGCCGGCCGACCGCACGCATGTCGTCGCCGGTCGGCACGGTGACGTCGACCGGCAGCGGCCGGCGCAGCTCGAGGCTGGTGCCCTGCTCTGCGACGTACACGAACCCGCGGTTGCGCCAGAACCGTACGGTCCCGGGCAACTCGCTGCGCGCGATCACCCGTACCGCTCGGAACCCGCGGCCGGCCGCGATGTCCTCGGCGTAGGCGACGAGTGCTGAGGCGATGCCGTGCTTGTGCTGCACCGGCTCCACGGCGACGCGCCGGAGCCACATGTCCTCGCCGTCCGGGTCGAACAGCAGCGCGCCGGCAGGGTCCCCGTCCACCCGGCAGAGCAGTCCGCCGTGCGCGGCGAGGTGCGCGCGGATCGAGTCGACCGTCTCGGAGAGCGCCTCCGCCGGCGGGTCGAGGCGGGGACGCGCGGAGAACGCCTCATGCACGACCCGGTGCACCGCCACGGCATCGCCTGGCACGGCGCCGTCGACGGTGAGCTGCACCGCTACGCCGGCGCTCAACCGCCGAAGTGCGTGGTCAGGCCGGCGAGGCCGGTCGCGTACACGCCGTCAGCGAAGGTGGCGGTCAACTCGGCCTCGTCCGCGGCGTCCGCGTCATAGACCGCCCACCACTCCACGAAGGAACGCCCGCTGTTCGTCACCGGCGCCACGCGGATGGTCGAGCGGTACGACCGCACGGGAAACGGGCTACTGACGAACTCGTAGGTGTAGCTGCGCGCGGTGTCGTCGAAGGCGACGAGCATCTCGCGTACCTCGGTGCCGCCGTCGGCGAGCGTCAGGTGGCGCACCGCGCCGACCTCGGTCGTGCGCTTGTCACCCTCGAGCTCGCTCACCGCGATGTCGGGGTGCCAGACGGACAGGGCGTCGAACGGGCGAACCGCCTGCCAGACAGCGGTCGCGTCGGCGGGGATCACGGCGCTGGCGTACGGGACGGGCATGGCTCTCCTCCAGGTTTACAGGCGGAATCCTAGGCGGTCGCCCACTCGCGAGCTTCCAGGGCCCGCAGCACGCTTTCCCCAAATGTTGCAGGTGCCGGTGCAGGGGCTTGCGGGGGTAGTGGGTAAGCGGCGGAGGCGCTACGCGGACTTGTCGGAGTCGACGGAGGACATGGCACGGTCGACGAGCTGGCCGAGCGCCTCGTTGACCAGGCCGGGCTCCTCCAGCATGACCATGTGACCGCGCTGCGGTACGAGCACGTACTCCGCACCGGAAAGGCGGCGCACCATCTCCTCGGAGTGCTCTACGGGTGTAAGCCGGTCCTCGTCGCCGCCGAGCACCAGGGTTTCCACCCGGTCGAGCACCTCGAGCGCCTGGCGCTTGTCGTGGGTGGTGAACGTCGGGTAGAACGCCGCGATCACGTCGATCGGCGTCGCGCCCACCATCCGCTCCTGGAACCCCATCACCGACGGGCTCACGCCCGCCGAGCCGAACGAGTACCTGCGGACGATGAGGTACGCGACGTCGCTGCCCAGCCGCCGTGCGCCCTCCACGAGCGCGACCTGCTTGCCGAAGGCGCCGACCGCGGCCGTCGTCGCCCGGTCGAACCGGTGGCCGAGCCCCTTGCGGACGATCGACACGGGGTCGGCCGCCGTGGCGATCAGGCCCACGCCCCGGACCTGCTCGCCGAACAGCTCCGGGTGCTGCTCGGCCAGCGCCATGATGGTCATGCCGCCCATCGAGTGTCCGACGAGCACGACCGGCCCCTGCGGTACGGCGGCGCGGAGCACCGCGTGCAGGTCCTTGCCGAGCTGGTCGATGGTGCAGCGGTCGAGGTCGCTGCGGCCCGAGCGGCCGTGGCTGCGCTGGTCGTAGAACACCAGCCGCCCGAGGTGCCGCAGGTAGCGCCGCTGGTAGTGCCACGAGTCCGCGGACAGCCCGTACCCGTGGCAGAACAGCAGCGTGACCGGCGCGTCGTCGTCGCCGTCGATCTCGACGTTGAGCGGCACCCCGTCGTCGGCGAGTACGGTGAGCGACCTGCCGCGCAGCTTGCCGAATGGCTCCCGCGCCTCCGGGTCCGGACCGATGCGCAGCCGTCCGACGGCGTACCGGCGAGCGGCGATGCCGGCCGCCGCTCCGGCCGCGACCACCCCGGCGGCCGCACCTGCGATACCAGCCGCCCTGCGCCCCCCGGTCAATCCACCCTCCCGCGTTGCGTCGCCTGAGCAGCGCCGTCACCGACGTACGTTCGCGGCACCCGCGCGCCGATACGCGTGACGATCTCGTACGAGATGCTGCCGACCGTCTCGGCCCAGTCCTGCGCGGTCGGTTCGCCGGGGCGGGCTCCGAACAGCACGGCCTCGTCACCCGCCGCCGCGTCGTCGTCGCCGAGGTCGACGACGAACTGGTCCATGCATACCGTGCCGGCGACCCGGCGGCGCCGACCGGCGACCACGAGCGGTCCGGCGTTCGACGCCGCGCGGGGTACGCCGTCGCCGTACCCGAGCGGCACCAGCGCCAGCGTCGCGTCCCGCTTCGTGACGTACGTGTGGCCGTACGACACCCCGGAACCGGCGGGCACCCGCTTCACTCCGGCGAGCCTTGCGAGGAACGTCATCGCCGGCCGCAGCCCGTACCGTTCGGGTCCGGCGAGCTGCGGTACCGGCGTGAGCCCGTACGCCGCCAATCCCGGACGGACGAGGTCGTAGCGCGCCTCCGGAAGCGTCAGCGTCGCGGCGGAGTTCGCGAGGTGCCTGACCTCCGGGCGGGCACCTGCCGACTCGGCGTGCCGGCAGGCGTCGGCGAAGGCTTGGAGCTGCGCGGCGATGGACGGGTGGCCCGGCTCGTCCGCGCAGGCCAGGTGCGACCAGAGACCGACGACGCGCACCAGTCCTTCCGCCTGGTGCCGGAGCGCGGCATCCAGGAGACCCGGCCAGTCCGCCGGCGTCGCGCCGCCGCGGGAGAGACCGGTGTCCGCCTTGAGGTGCAGGCGCGCCGTGCGACCCGTCGTCGCGGCCGCGCGCGCGATCTCGTCGACCGCCCACACCGCACCGGCGGAGACGTCGACGTCGGCGGCGACCGCGTCCGCCCACTGGTCACCCGGCACCCCCAGCCAGGCAAGCACCCGACCCTCGATGCCCGCGGCACGCAGCGCCAGCGCCTCGCCGAGCAACGCCACACCGAGCCAGGTGGCCCCACCGGCGCGCGCCGCGCGGGCGGCCGGCACCATGCCGTGCCCGTACCCGTCCGCCTTGACGACGGTCATCACCTCGGCGCCGGCCGCGTGCTCGCGCAGGGCTTCGACGTTCGCGCGTACGGCATCCAGGTCGACCCGGGCCTCGGCGGGCAATGTCACGTCCACCGGGTCATTCTCCCCCTGACTCGCGCAGCGAACGCCAGGCCTCCGGCAGCTTGGCGGGCAGGTCGCTCGCGCTGATCGGCGCGCCGTTCGCGGCGAGCCGGGCCGCGACACCGTGCAGGTACGCGCCCACGCTCGCGGCATCCAGCGGCGCCAGGCCCTGAGCCAGCAGCCCGCCGAGGAACCCGGAGAGCACGTCGCCACTGCCGGCCGTGGCCAGCCATCCCGAACCGGTCGGGTTGACGCGCGCCGGCCCCTCTCCTTCGCTGACGACGGTGGTCGAGCCCTTCAACAAGACGGTGGCACGCAGGCGCGCGGCGAGGTCGGAGGCATGCGCGAGCCGGCGGGACTCGACGTCCGTACGGTCCGCGCCAGCCAGGCGGGCGAGCTCGCCCGCGTGCGGTGTCAGCACGGTGGGAGCCGAGCGCCGCAAGCCGTCCTCGGCGACGAACTCGGGCAGCACGCTGAGCCCGTCGGCGTCGACGAGCACCGGCACGTCGCTACGCAGCACCTGGGCGAGGCGTTCCTTGGCGGTCTCGTCGGTGTCGAGGCCGGGCCCGATGACCCACGCCTGCACGCGCCCGGTGTCGTCCGGCATGCCCTCCTGGACGATCACCTCCGGCCAGCGGGCACGGACGAGGTCCGCGACCCGGGTCGGGCCGGAATACCGCACCATGCCGGCGCCCGACCGCACCGCCGCGCCGACGGCGAGCAGCGCCGCACCCGGGTACCGCTCGCTCCCCGCAGCGACGCCGACGACGCCGCGCCGGTACTTGTCCGTCTCGCGGCCGGGCACCGGCAGCAGTGCCGCCACATCCGCCGCCTGGGGTGCCTCGACGTCCGGTGCGGGCAGGTCGGCACCGAGACCGATGTCGACCAGCTGGACCGCGCCGGCCAGCCCCGCGCCCGGGTCGACGAGCAGACCGGGTTTCCAGGTACCGAAGGTGACGGTCACATCGGCGCGCACCGCCGTACCGGCGACTTCCCCTGTGGAGGCGTCGACGCCGCTCGGCACGTCGACCGCGACGACGGCCGCACCGGCCACCGCCGTACGCGCGGCCAGCGTGGCCGCGGGCTCGCGCAGCCCTCCGCTGCCGCCGATCCCGACCAGGCCGTCCACGACCAGATCGGCATCGTCGATGACCGAGGGGTCGTCCACGACCGAACCGCCGGCTGCCCGCAGCGCCGCGAGCCCGCCGGGGTGGATACGCGAGCCGGCACGCAGCGCACGCACTCCCGCACCGCGGCGGGCAAGCCGCGCCCCGGCGTACAGCGCGTCACCGCCGTTGTCGCCGCTGCCGACGAGGAGCACGACGCGCCGTCCGTACGGGCTGCCGAGCACCGCAGCGCAGCAACGAGAGAGGCCCGCGGCCGCGCGCTGCATCAGCGCGCCCTCGGGCAGCCTCGCCATCAGAGCCTGCTCGGCGGCGCGCACCTTGTCGACACCGTGTGCGGACCGCATGCCGTCAACCTATCGCCGAGCCAATCAAGATCCGCGTTCTATGGGCAGGAAGTGCCCGATCGGGCAGTTTCGCCACCCGAAAAACGGATCATGCTTCGGCGACCACCATGGCCACGGCCATCCCGCCGTCGTGGCTCAACGACAGGTGCCAGCTGCGGACGCCGAGCCGCTCGGCGCGGGCGAGGACCGTGCGGTCGACGGCGAGCCACGGCCTCCCCTCGCCGTCGGTTTCCACCTCGCAGTCATGCCATTCCAGCCCGTCGGGCGCACCGAGTGCCTTGGCGACCGCCTCCTTGGCGGCGAACCGGGCGGCGAGCGAGGCGATAGGCAGGCGCCGTTCGGCCGGGGTGAACACCCGGCGGGCAAGGCCCGGCGTACGGTCCAGGGCGGCAGCGAACCGCTCGACCGGTACCACGTCGACGCCGATTCCCACGATCACGGCGCCCAGCTTGGCAGACACCCGCCGCACCTCAGCCGTAGACCTCGAGGGTGCGGTAGTCGTCGTAACTCGACGCCCTGTCGTACGCGGCGACGATCCGCCTCCCCGTCCAGGTGAGCGACTCATCGGCCGGGAAGTCCTCCTTGACCGGTTCCAGCCGGGACGCGACCCTCATCTCGCCGCCCTGTACGCCGAAGGCGACCAGGGCATCCGCGTAGTCGTCGTCGAGCAGCGGCGAGCCGATCGCGTACACCTCCTTGCCGGGTCTCTGGTGGAGGACGGTGAAGTCGACGTCGCCGACCTGTTCGCTCCACAACCGGTCACCCGTGGTGATGTCGTAGGCCGCGATACCGGAACCACCCAGCACCATGGTTTGGCCAACAAACGCGACGTTGTCCGGCTCGGGGTCGAGCGGGCTGCCGTCGAGCTCGGCCTTGACCCGCATCCGTTCCCTACCCGTCCGCGGGTCGTAGCCCACGACGGTCGTCGGCTTGTCGATGTCGGCGTCGTCGATGGTCACCACGGGCGGGGATGCGGAGAGGAGGCTGACGCTGTCGCCGGAGCCGGCCCGAATCGCCTTCCGCCATTTGCGGTTGCCGCTCTCAGCGTCGTACGCGGTGGCTACCATCTCTTCGTCACTCTCGCAGGAGCTCAGCGCGAGCACGAGGCTGTCCCTCGCCACCACCTTGTCGACCGCGCAGTCGTCGCGGCCGACCGTCGCCCGCCACCGCTGCTCATCGGGGTGGGCCGGGTCGAGGCTGACGATGTCGTGATTCGTCGCCACCACGATGCCGTTACCGGCGAGCCACAGCGGGCCGGCGGTCGGGTCCACTTCGATGTCGAGGTCGGCGCGTTGTACGACTTCACCGGTCGCGGTCTCGACAGCGAACAGCCTCGTGCAGTGGTAGCCGTTCGTGGCGAGCGTATAGCCGATGCCGTTGCTGGTCGTCGTGCTCATAGCGCAGCCCAAGCCCTTCGGCGGCTCGACCCGCCACCGCTGCTTCCCGGTGGACAGGTCGTACGCGCGTAGCCCGGACGCGTCCCCGCGGACCACGAGGTTGCGGCCGAACCAGACGCCCCCGGCGACCGCCTCCTTCGTGGAAGCGCCGATGTCAAGGTCCGCCGTCCACGCCAGCTTCTTCGCCGGGGCGTCCCCGGTATCGATGCTCTCCCTCGTGGTCGCCTCGAAGAGCGCCCACGAGACGCCGACGACCACGGCGAGCAGCACGATCGGCGCCACGACGGCGACGACGATCGGCCACCGCCGCGGTCGCCGGGCAGGTGGGAGCGGCGGCGGCGGCGGCAGCGGCCCACGCGCGTACGGTCCTGGACCGCTCACCGGCGCAGGACCCTACTTGTACGCGATGATGATCGGCTCGTCACCGCTCTCGGACGTCTTCAGCTGGAAGAGGGTGTCAGATGCGGCCATGAACTGGGTGCTGTAGGCCGACAGGTACGAGATGCTGTCCGGTGTCGCGAACGTGTCGCCCTCACTGATGGCACCGCGGTTCTGCACGTCGAGCGCCTTCAGTTGCGGGTCGGTGTCGTAGTCACCGCTGTCGACGACCTGCACCTTCTTGTCGTCCGCCGCGCCGTCCACGATCAGGTAGTCGTTGCTCGACCCGAGGTCCTTGATCCAGGCGCGCTTGCCGGTGGTCAGGTCGACCCCGACCGCCTTGGCGCTTGCCTCGGTGTCGTCACTGTTGTCGACCAGCGCCACGAGCGTTGTGCCGACGATCTCCACGGGGAAGCCCCGGTGCAGGTCGTCGTAGGAACCTCCCACAGAGGGCCGCAGCACGAGGTCGCCGCCCTCTCCCCGCGAGGAGATGCGGTGGGTCTGCTTGCCGTTGTCGTCGAAGACCCGCAGTTCGCCGTTGTCCGACGCGTTGTCCAGGTGGATGACCGGTGGTGACACGCTCATGATCAGCGGCTGCGGGTAGTCCTCGTCGCTTTGGATCTGGGCATTCCAGATCGACTTACCGTTCTCCGGGTTCAACTTGACCAGCCCGTACTGATCATCGAGCGAGCAGTTCACGGTGGCGAGCACGCCCTTGTCGCTGGCGGCCACGTCGCCGGTGTGGCAGTCGTCGTTCTTCGGTGCGGCCCACCAGAGGGAGTCGCCCGAGGTCGCGTTGTACGCCCAGACGCGTTCCTCGTTGGAGACGTAGACCTTTCCCCCACCCGCGGCGACGGCGGCCTCGCTCGGATCGAAGTACTCGGACTGGACCTTCGGAGTCGCGCTCCACGCCTGCTTGCCGGTCTCGATGTTCACCGCGGCGACGGTCGTGCAGTGGTCGTCGGAGCCGAACACGATCGCAGCGATCTTGTTCGGCGCGTCCGGCGCGGCAGCGCAGATCGCGGAACCGTCCGGTACGGGCAGGTTCCACTTCACCTTGCCGTTGCTGATGTTGTACGCGGTCAGGCCGGCGCCGCTCGCACGCACCAGCACGTTGTCGGTCACGTACGAGCGCAGCAGCGTCGCAGCGTCCTCGGAGTCGGGCTCCGGAACATTCCACGAGGCGGTACGCTCTCCGCCGCTGACGCCGCCACCGCCGTCATCGCCGCCACCGCCGGTGCCCCCACCGCCGCCACCGCCGCCGAGCGCGAACACGAGAACCAAAACGACGACGATGACGAGGACGAGCCCGCCGCCACCGGCGGCGAGGCCGATGATCAGGCCCTTGTTGGACTTGCGCGGCGGACCGCCCTGGTACGGCGGTACTCCGCCGGGAGCGCCCCACTGCGGCTGGCCGGGCTGGCCGCCCCAACCGGGCTGCCCGGGCGCACCAGGCTGCCCGGGCGGCGGTCCCCACTGGGGCTGACCGGGCTGACCCGACTGGCCGCCCCAGCCCTGTCCGGGCGGCGCCTGACCCGGCTGGCCGGGCTGTCCCCAGCCCTGCGTCGGCTGCGGCGGCTGGCCACCGCCCTGCTGCGCGGCACCCCAGTCCTGGGTCGGCGGGCCCCACGGTTGCTGGCCACCGCCCTGGCCCTGACCCCACTGGTCCTGGCCGTCGCCTTGACCCCACGGATCGGATGACCAGTCTCCGCTTCCGCCGTAGTTGTCCCCGGACGACGACACACTGCCTCCCGTACGCACTCAAAAAGAAGTGGCCGCGCCGGCCACTAGGAAAACGTACAGTCCAGACGCATCCGCACCCCAGATGGGTTCCATGGCCTCCACCGCACGTGTCCCGGTGAGAGGGTCGGGGAGATGCTCACTCCACGGTGACGGACTTGGCCAGGTTGCGCGGCCGGTCCACGTCCAGCCCCTTCGCCAGCGCCAGCTCGCACGCGAACACCTGCAGGGGTACGCACGAGACAAGCGGCTGCAGCAGGGTCGGTGTCGCCGGTAGCTCGATGATCGCGTCGGCGTACGGCCGAACCGACTCGTCGCCCTCCTCGGCGAGCACGATCGTCGAGGCACCGCGCGCCCGCACCTCCTGAATGTTGGAGACGATCTTGTCGTGCAGGGCGCCGCGCCCGCGCGGCGGCGGCACCACGACGACCACGGGCAGGCCCGGCTCGATGAGCGCGATCGGGCCGTGCTTGAGCTCCCCGGCCGCGAACGCCTCGGCGTGAATGTACGCGAGTTCCTTCAGCTTGAGCGCGCCCTCCATCGCGACCGGGAAACCCACGTGCCGGCCGAGGAAGAGCACCGTACCGGCCTCGCGCAGCCTGCCGGCGAGCGCGCGTACCGGCTCGACCGTCGCCAGCACCCGCTCGACGGTGTCCGGCATCTGCGACAGCTGGTGGATCACGTCGGCGATCTCGTCGCCGAACTTGGTGCCGCGCACCTGCGCAAGGTACAGACCGACGAGGTAGCAGGCGACGAGCTGGGTGAGGAACGTCTTGGTCGCGGCGACGCCGACCTCCGGCCCGGCGTGGGTGTAGAGCGCCCCGTCGCTCTCCCGCGGGATCGTCGAGCCGTTCGTGTTGCAGATCGCCAGGACGCGGGCGTGCTGCTCGCGCGCGTGCCGCAACGCCATCAGCGTGTCCATCGTCTCCCCGGACTGGCTGATCGCCATCACGAGCGTGGTCTTGTCGACGATCGGGTCGCGGTACCGGAACTCGCTGGCCAGCTCCACCTCGCACGGCACCCGCGTCCAGTGCTCGATCGCGTACTTCGCGATGAGCCCGGCGTGGTACGCCGTCCCGCACGCGATGATGATGATCTTGTCGACCTCGCGCAGCTCGTCGTCGGGGATCCGCATCTCGTCCAGCGTGAGCCGGCCCTCCGCATCCACGCGCCCGAGCAGGGTGTGCTCGACCGCGCGGGGCTGCTCCTCGATCTCCTTGAGCATGAAGTACGGGTAGCCGCCCTTCTCGGCGGCCGAGGCGTCCCAGTCGACGTGGTAGCGCCGGCCGGACGCCGGCGTCCCGTCGAGGTCGGTCACCGTCACCCCGTCGGCCCGCAGCTCGATCACGCGATCGTCGTCGAGCTCCAGCGCCTCCCGGGTGTGCGCGATGAACGCCGCCACGTCGCTCGCCAGGAAGCACTCGCCGTCGCCGATGCCGACGACCAGCGGCGAGCTGCGCCGCGCGGCCACCACCTGGTCCGGCACGGCCGCGTGCGTGACGACCAGCGTGAACGCGCCTTCCAGGCGGTGGCACGTACGGCGCAGCGCGCCGGCGAGGTCCACCGCACCGCCGCTCTCGTCGGCGACCTCCTCTTCGAGCGGGGCAGAGCGCGCGACGACCTCGGTGTCGGTATCGGAGGCGACCTCCTCTTCGAGTAGGTGCGCGACGACCTCGGTGTCGGTATCGGAGGCGAGCGCGTGCCCGCGCTCGACGAGTTCGTCGCGGAGCGTCGCGAAGTTCTCGATGATGCCATTGTGGATCACCGCGACGGCACCGGTGCAGTCCAGGTGCGGGTGGGCGTTGCGGTCGGTCGGCGCGCCGTGCGTCGCCCACCGAGTGTGGCCGATCCCGGTCGTTCCCGCGGGCAGGTGCGACTGCTCGAGCGCGTCGGTCAGCACGGACAGCTTGCCCGCCCGCTTATCGGTGCCGAGTTTGCCGCCGGCGACGACCGCGACCCCGGCGGAGTCGTACCCGCGGTACTCCAGCCGCTGCAGCCCCTCGAGGACCACGTCGAGGGCCGGTCGGTGGCCGACGTATCCCACGATTCCGCACATGCCAGCCAGGGTACGGGCCGGGTCGGTACGGCACGGGGCGTCCCCGCGACGCACCGACCGGCACACGGCATCCCCTGGGATGGTTGACTCCTCCGTCAGCGAACCAGCACGGTAAGTGATCCCAAGATCCGCTTCTTCCGGCCGCAACGCGCAGGTTTCTACGCGTTGCGGCCATGCCGAACGGATCTTGACCTGACCCCTCAGCGACGGGGACTTCTTCTCCCAGCCGACATCCTGCGGGTGCGCCTCCTTGAACCCCGCCGGGCCGTAGTTCACGAGGCCCTTCTTCACCGCGATCTGCACCGGGGAGTTGTAGATCGGAAAAGTGCCGAAGAGGGTGACTGGCATGTCCAGGGGACGCGCCGCGGCGGCGCCGGGCCCCGGTCAAATAGACAGGTACGCACGTACGACGTCGGCGAGACCGGTCGCGACGGTACGCGCATGGTCCTCGGTCGGCGCCTCGACCATCACCCGCACCTTCGCCTCCGTACCGCTGGGCCGCAGCAGCACCCGGCCGCGGTCGCCGAGCCCGGCGGCAGCGGCCTGTACGGCATCCCGCACCTGCGGCGAGGTGTCGACCCGGTGCCTGTCCACGCCGGACACGTTGACCAGCACCTGCGGGAGCCGGACGACGACGCCGGCCAGGTCGCGCAGGGAACGCCCGGTCTGCGCCATGCGCGCGAGGAGGTGCAGCGCGGTCAGTACCCCGTCGCCCGTGGTCGCGTGGTCGAGCATGACCAAGTGGCCGGATGGCTCGCCGCCGAGGGTGAAGCCGCCCGCGCGCATCGCCTCCAGCACGTACCTGTCGCCGACCGCGGTCTCGACCACCCGCAGTCCCGCGGCCTCCATCGCCTGCCGGAAGCCGAGGTTGGACATCACGGTGGCGACGACTGCATCGCTCAGCACACCGCGCTCGCGCATCGCCAGCGCGAGCACGCCCATGATCTGGTCGCCGTCGACGACGTCGCCGTCGGCGGTCACGGCGAGGCACCGGTCGGCGTCGCCGTCGTGCGCGATGCCCACGTCCGCCCCGTGGCGCAGGACGGCGCCGCGCAGCGCGTCGAGGTGCGTGGAGCCGCACTCCTGGTTGATGTTCAACCCGTCGGGCTCGACACCGATCGAGACCACGTCGGCGCCCGCCCTGGCCAGTGCCTGCGGGGCCACCCGGTACGCCGCGCCGTGCGCGCAGTCGACGACCACGCGCAGGCCGTCAAGCCGCGCCGGAAGCGTCCCGAGCAGGTGATCGACGTACCGTGCCTCGGCGTCGTCGGCCACCTTCACCCGGCCGACGTCGGCACCGACCGGCCTGGTCCACGGCTCACCGAGCCGCGCCTCGACCTCGTCCTCCACCTCGTCGGGCAGCTTGAAGCCGCCGGACGCGAAGAACTTGACGCCGTTGTCCGGCGCCGGGTTGTGGCTCGCGGAGAGCACGACGCCTATGTCGGCGCCCAGGTCGTCGACGATGTATGCGACCGCGGGTGTCGGCAGCACGCCTACGCGTAGCACGTCGACACCGGCACTGGCCAGCCCGGCGACCACCGCGGCCTCGAGGAACTCCCCGGACGCGCGCGGGTCGCGGCCCACCACGGCCCGTGGCCGGCCGGTGAAGGCTCGTGCCTCCCCCAGCACGTGCGCAGCCGCGACGGCCAGGTCGAGCGCGAGCTCCGGCGTCAGGTCACGGTTGGCGACGCCCCGTACGCCGTCGGTGCCGAACAGGCGGGGCCGCTCCTGGTCGGCAGTGGAACGCATCGTTGCCAGCCGTGGAGCCACGCCACCGTCCTTCTTCCGTCGACGGGTCCCGCCATGCCCGCACGCCGCAGCCGACTCCGGCCTTGCCGGTTGATCACGTTGACGTAGTCAACCGGGACTTCACACGATGCACGGCACGCGGGAAGTACAGCTCGATCATGTTAACGTGATCGACCCGGAAGCGCAGGCGCGTGCGAGATCAGCGCTTGGAGTACTGCGGCGCCTTGCGGGCCTTCTTCAGGCCGTACTTGCGCCGCTCCTTGGCGCGCGGGTCGCGGGTCAGGAGACCCTCCCGCTTCAGCGGCGGCCGGTGCTCGGAGTCGACCTCGGTGAGCGCGCGGGCCACGCCGAGCCTCAGGGCACCCGCCTGGCCGCTGGAGCCACCGCCGTGCAGCCGGGCGACGACGTCGAACTGCCCCTCCGCCTCGAGCGTGGCGAGCGGCTCCTGGACGAGCTGCTGGTGCACCTTGTTCGGGAAGTACGTCTCGAGCGGCTGCTTGTTGATGGTCCACTTGCCGGTGCCGGGGAACAGCCGTACCCGCGCCACCGCCTCCTTGCGCCGACCCGTCGCGGTCGCCGTTCCGGTCACCACGGCGCGACTGGTGGGCTCGTCGGCCTCGGACGCGACCGGAGCCGTGCTCTCGGTGCTGTAGATGCCGCCCGCCGGCACCTCCGCGTCGTCTGAGTCAGCGGGGTTGGTCGGGGTCTCTGTCACTGCTCCACCTGGGTGATCTCGAATGGCACCGGCTGCTGCGCGCGGTGCGGATGGTCCGGGCCGGTGTACACCTTGAGCTTCTTCAGCAGCTGCCGGCTGAGCCGGTTCTTCGGCAGCATCCCGCGGACCGCCTTGCGTACCGCGCGCTCCGGGTGCTTGTCGAGCAGCTCGGCGTACGACACCGAGCGCAGCCCACCGGGATAGCCGGAGTGGCGGTACGCCAGCTTGTTGTTGCGCTTGTTGCCCGTCAGCGCGACCTTGTCTGCGTTGACGACCACGACGAAGTCGCCGGCGTCGATGTGCGGCGCGAAGGTGGGCTTGTGCTTGCCGCGAAGGAGCACAGCCGTCTGAGTGGCGAGCCGACCGAGCACGACATCGGTCGCGTCGATCACGTGCCAGCGCCGATCGACATCAGCCGGCTTCGGGCTGTACGTACGTACGGGCATGCTGCAGAGCCTCTGCTTCGATTCCAGTGTCCGGGACAGGCCGTCGCGGCGGCCATAGCCGCGCGCGAATCGGCGCAACGGCAAGTCAGTTTACCGGGCGGTCCGACGGCTGGTCAAAACGGGGTCCAGCCGACCGGAACACGTCACGCGCACCCGAGCGGGGCCGCAGTAGCTACGCTGGTCGCGGCCATGAGGGCATGCGGAGGTGGCGCGGGTGAGCAACCAGGACCCAGGGTACGGCGCCTGGGGTGGGCAGGGGCCGACCCCACCCTGGGGCCGGCAGCCGCATCCCCCGCAGCCGCCGTACGGCCGGCCAGGCGGGCAGTACCCCGGGCCGCCGCCGGGTGGTCCGCAAGGACCGGGCGGGCCGTTCGGAGGCCCTCCCCCGTCCGGTGGCGGGCCGAACCGGTCCAAGGCGCCGTTGGTCGTCGCCCTGGTCGTCGTAGGCGTGCTCGTCCTGGCCGGCGGCACCGTGGGCGGTGTCGCGCTCGTCCACGCGAGCGGGGACGAGTCGCCGTCCCCGGAGCCCAGCCCGACCGCGGCCACGTCCTCCTCCGCGTCCAGCTCACCGACGCCCACGCCGACCTCGCCGTCCCCGGCCCTGACCAGCACCAGCCCCACGCCGTCGTCGACGGTCCCGATCAGCAACCGGCTGGACAAGCGCGCATGGGACAAGAAGCCGCTGACGCTGAAGGAACTGTTCCCCAAGCGCTACAAGGCATCGAAGAAGCGGCACTACAAGCGCTACGCGCGGCGGCTCAACCACTCGTGCGCCAAGGTGATGCGCGGGCGCACGCTGAAGCGGGCGATGCGGCGCGGCCATTGCACCCAGGTCGCGAGGGCGACGTACGTGGACAAGAAGAAGGACATCGTCGCCACGATCGGGGTGGCCAACCTCGCCACCGTCGGCGACACCAGGCAGGCGCGTGCCGCGCTGAGCCCGGGTTCGGGGATCCTGCCCAAGCCGCTCAACGGCCATGGGCCGGCCAGCTTCCGCGGCAAGCGGATCCTGGTGCACAACGCAGCCGACGGGCACTACCTGGTGTTCGGCTTGACCACGCGGGTCTCCCGCGACGTCAAGGGAGTACACGACCACCGGGCGAACCGGGCTGCGCAGGACATGCGCGACCTGATCGCGGTCCCGTTGCTGAAGCGCAAGCTGGCCTCCCACCCGTCGTAAGTGCCATGTTGACTCGCCGAGCCCTGATGAACTGACCGTTTTGCCCCTGTTTGCGTCCGGGCTGAGCGAGTCGACATCAGTCGCGGCGCTGGCGGGCCTCGCGTGCGCGGACGGCGAGGCGGGCGTCAGGCGGGTAGCGCACCTCGCAAAGCGTCAGCCCGTGCGCGGGCATGACCGTGACGGCCGGGTCGCGCACGCCGGCACGCAGCACCTCGTACGGCCAGTCGGGCGTGCGGCGCCCCTCACCCACCGCGACCGCCGCGCCCACCAGGGCGCGCACCATGTTGTGGCAGAACGCGTCCGCCTCGACCTCGCCGACCAGCACGCCGTCGCCGGCACGCCGCCAGGTGTACGCGAGCAGCCGCCGGATCGTCGACGCACCCTCCCGACGCCTGCAGTACGCCGCGAAGTCGTGCTCGCCGACGAGCGTCTCGCTCGCCGCCGCCATCGCCGCGGCGTCGAGCGGCCGCCGGTGCCAGACCGTGTCCACGCGGCGCAGCGGATCGGCGCCGGCGGTGTCGTCGCGGATGCGGTACTCGTACCGCCGGGCGATCGCGGAGAACCTCGCGTCGAAGCCCTCGGCCGCCTCCGCAACGGCGCGGACGCGGACATCGGCGGGTAGCACGCCCGCCAGCCGCCGTACCAGCCTGTCGCTCTCCGCGTGCCACGCCCGCTCCGGCACGTCCGCGTGCGCGACCTGCCCGCGCGCGTGCACGCCGGCGTCGGTGCGTCCCGCGACGGTGAGCCCGATGGGTTCGGCCAGCCGCAGCACCCGGGCGAGCGCGTCCTCGATGACCTGCTGCACCGTACGCCTGTCCGGCTGCCGCGCCCATCCGGAGAACGCTGCGCCGTCGTAGGCGATGTCCAGGCGGACGCGAACTGCTTCCTCCGCAGACGGGTGGGTCACTCCTTGTCGCGCGGCTCGCCGTCCTCAGTGGCTTCCGCGACCTCTGTCTCCTCCGCCGCGGGCTCGGCTGCGTTCTCCTCGGCGGCCGCGGACTCCTCCGCCTCGTCCTCGCTAGCCGTGGCCTCGACAGCCGCGGCCTCTGGCGCCGGCTCGGCGGCCTTGGTCGCCTTCTTGGCGGCCTTCTTCGCCGGAGCCTGGCGGCCGGGCGTACGGCGCTGCTCGAGCTCCTCGACCAGCTCGATCACCGCGAGCGGGGCGTTATCGCCCTTGCGCGCGCCGATACGCGTGATCCGGGTGTACCCGCCGGGGCGGTTGACGTACCGGGGTGCGATCTCGGCGAACAGGGAGTGCGCGACGCTCCTGTCCCTGATCACCTTCGCCACCTGGCGGCGCGCGTGCACGTCACCACGCCGTGCCTTGGTGATGAGCCGCTCGGCCAGCGGCCGCAGCCGCTTCGCCTTCGGCACCGTCGTGGTGATCCTGCCGTGCTCGAACAGCTGCGCCGCCAGGTTCGACAGGATCAGCCGCTCGTGGTTCGGGCTACCGCCTAGGCGCGGGCCCCGGCTGGGGGTCGGCATCGTTACGTTCTCCTCGTTACTCGGGGTCCAGCCCGGGGGCCGCTACCCGTCCCGGCCAGGGGCAGGCAGCGGCCCGCGACGAGCTCAGAAC